>CAZOOR010000014.1:2967-41844 GCA_964581505.1 uncultured Hyphomicrobiales bacterium | reverse complement strand
ATGTGAAAAAGAAATATAAAAGAACAGATTATTTCCTTTTCATTTTGTTACTTTATATGCGAGCGGAGCAATTGTCGCCGCCAGCCGGGGAATAGTATTGTCAGTATATTATCCTTTGAGTCAAACCAAGAATGAGTTTCTTTCTTAATTAGTATGCGTCCCAAATTTTTTGCGTAGTAAATATATGTAGGTTGACGATGTAATAACACTTGCGGATTACTTGAATGAAGTGTTTCGTAACGGCTGTCCCAAATAACCTTTGTGGATAAAGCAATATATTCCTTATTTTTGATATGTATTGTATCGTCTCCTACATTTCTGTAGCCATGATAAATTGATTGTACCCAAACAGGAAGTAATTTCCCTTTAAATGTAATCGTCATTGAGTCAATTTTCAGTACGTCAATTCGCCAATCACTCACACCGATTTTAAGCATTTGGAATACTGTATTATCCAATTTGGGTGTACCTGTATTGCGAGCATTGGCAATAGTGCTAATCGTCAGATTGTCCGCAGACCAGTAGGCTGTGTCAATCGCTTGCTTACTCCTATAAGTTACAAATGTATAAAATGTTTTATTGAATTTTTCGATTTTACCGACTATTACAGTTGAGTCAATACTAATATCACCGAATGGTTTATTATTTGCATCAAGTTGGGTGTATTCGTAAATCCAGTAATTGCCTATTGCCATAGGCATATAATCACTTGCTAACATTTGATTTGTCGGATTAGTAGGGCTGTCCGAACAGGCGGTTGCAAAAAAAATAAATGCCAAAAATATTGATATTTGCTTCATTGTTATTCCTTTTTAAAATATTGTAGCATCATCTGTTTTTTCATATTCCTCGTCAATAATCAGAGTATTGGATTTTGCCGCTTCGCGTGCCAATTGGTCGCAACGTTCATTCTCGGGAATATCGGCATGACCTTTCACCCAAATAAACTCAACATCGTGCTTGGCGACTTCGTTCAGAAGTTGTTTCCATAAATCCACATTAAGCACTTTGTCTTTTTTATTTCGCTTCCAACCGTTCTGTCGCCACTTAGTTAGCCATTGCTCATTGAAGGCATTTGTAACTAATCGCGAATCCGTAAAAACTTTGATTTGGTAACGCTTGTTTGTACTGATTGCCTGCAATGCTTTAATAACAGCCATGATTTCCATTCTGTTATTTGTCGTCAAGCGGTATCCTCCGCTCAATTCTTTGCGTTTTGCTCCCCATAATAAAACAACACCATAACCACCGGGTCCAGGGTTGCCGAGACACGCTCCGTCACTATATATGTTAATTTGATTTTTTGACATTGTGCAAAATAACAATTTTGTTTCATTTTGTACAAAAATGAAAAATAAAATAATTGCATAAATAGATAAAAATGCTTATGTTTATAATTCATTTTTCGGGGGGAAAATTAATGCAAGTAATAAAAATATTCGGTTTACGAAGTAGGGGTACTAACAGGATACCGCTTTTCAGTATGTCCGTAGCGGCAGGTACACCTGTACAGGCGGACAGCGATATCGAGAGTAGTATTGACCTGAATGAATTTCTAATAGAGCATCCGGCTTCAACTTTTTTCGCACATGTTGCCGGTGATAATTTGCTCGAAAGCGGAATTTCGGACGGAGATATTCTCGTTGTAGATACTTCTGCCGAACAACAAGATGGGAAAATAGTGGTCGTGATGCTTGGTTCGGATTTATCCGTGAAGATTTATCGTGAGAACAATGGCTCTCCGTATTTGCAGACGGACAAGGAACGATTTATTCCGGTTAAAATTTCCGAGGGCTTCGAATTTAAAATAATAGGTGTGGTTACAAAGGTTATTCATTCGATTTAATATGAAAGCAAATAAACTACCTTATGTAAGAACGAGCTACAAGTTCGAGGCGCCGATTGTCGAGGCAAAAGTAAAGAAAAAAATTAGCTCCGACAGGCAGGTCGATAAATTCCTGGACTTGAACGCTTACCTTGCACCAATACCCGAGAATATATATCTTGTGCGGGTTTCCGGCGAAAGTATGATTGATGCAAATATTCTGGACGGCGATATACTCGTTGTAGATAGAAAGGAAAAGCCACGCAACGGACAAATAGTTATCGCATCTCTTAATGGTGAAATGGCAGTTAAATATTATAAAACGGAAAATAATAATGTTTATCTTGTTTCCGCAAATAAAAAGTTTACACCTATTAAAATTAGCGAACTGTTTGAATTTCAAATTCAGGGAGTAGTGAAGCACGTCATTCGTAATACCTGATGAGTTCTATTTTTTATTAGATTTTCTCCATAACCGTTCCAGACGGTTCTTGATTTTTATTTCAAATCCTAAGTCGGTAGGTTCATAGAATACTTGTTGCTCCGCATCTTCGGGAAAGTAATTTTCGTCAATAAAGTGTTCGTCAAAATTGTGCGGATATTTATAATTTTTCCCATAGCCTTCTTTCTTCATTAGTTTGGTAGGGGCATTGCGAAGGTGCATAGGTACTGCAAGGGACATTCCGCTCTTGACTGCAACAGAGGCTTTTTCCAAGCCCTGATAGGAGGCATTTGATTTAGGACAGGAAGCGAGATATGTAGCACCCTGTGCAAGATTGATACGACATTCGGGCATACCGATAATTTCTACCGCCCGAAAAACGGATACTGCCAAAGTCAAAGCACCAGGCTCGGCATTCCCAATATCTTCACTTGCAAAAATTACCATTCGGCGTGCGATGAATTTCGGGTCTTCACCTGCATCAAGCATTTTTGCCAGCCAGAGCAAAGCGGCATCTGGCGATGAACCGCGAAGCGATTTAATGAAAGCAGAGATAGTGTCAAAATGATTTTCACCTTTTTTATCATACTGTGCAGTTCGTTGTTGTAGCGCCTTTTCAAAATCAATAGGTTTAAGAATAATTTTTTCTTGTTCCTTATCCGTTATCTTAAAAGCAAGGTCAATCGCATTTAAAATAGTGCGGGCATCGCCGGCGGCAATATTCAGAAGAAAATCCCAATCGGGTATTTCAATTCTATACTTACTTAATACTATGTCATTTTTCAAAGCACGTTCTGCAATCATTTGAATCTCGTCATTGCCGAGTGACTGCAAACGGTAAACTTGGCATCTGCTTAGAAGTGCGGAATTGACCTCGAATGACGGGTTCTCGGTTGTAGCACCTATTAAAGTTAATATGCCGCTTTCGACCGCATGCAGAAGTGCATCTTGCTGGTTCTTATTGAAACGATGAATTTCATCAATGAAAAGGAGTGTTTTTACACCGGATTTGCGAAGTGTCTTTGCTCGGCTTATAACTTCACGAACCTCTTTCACACCTGCTTCCACTGCCGACATACGAAATATATTATATGATGATTGCTCTGCAATTAATAGTGCTAATGTTGTTTTCCCTGTTCCGGGGGGACCCCAAAAAATCATTGACGGAAATTCGCCCGCTTCAAAAAATCTACGAAGTGGAGCGTCATCGCCGAGCAAATGCTTTTGTCCGATAATATCATTAATGCTATGCGGTCGCATTCTGTCCGCAAGCGGAGTGTTCATATCGACCGCTTTATTGCTACTTGTTGTATTATTTGCAAAGAGTTCTTGCATATCGGTTATAATAAATTTTTAAGTATTGCTACTATCTGAGTAGCACAAGAGCCGTCTCCATAAGGATTTGTTTTCTGCGCCATCTCATAATAAATATTACTGTCTTCGAGCAGTAATATTGTCTCGTTATATATTGTAGATATGTCTGTCCCTACAAGTTTTGCAGTTCCGGCATCAATGCCTTCTTGTCTCTCAGTAACATCTCGCATAACAAGAACCGGCTTACCCAGCGATGGTGCTTCTTCCTGAATACCGCCGGAATCCGTTAATACCATATATGACTTATTCATCAGCCAAATCAATGCGGGATAATCAAGCGGTTCGAGCAGATGGATATTCCTAATATCGGATAAAATCTTATCTACCGGTTGCCGGACATGAGGATTCAGATGCACGGGATATACGATTTCTACATCATATTCGCTTGCAATATTTTTTAGAGCATTGCAAATATTTTCAAATGGCAAGCCGAAACTTTCGCGGCGATGCCCGGTTACAAGAATTACTTTTTTTGAAAAATCTATATCCGCAAACCGTGCATAATAATTTTCATCTCCGGTCTTGGTGATTAAATCCAATCCGAGAAAGAGTGCATCTATAACCGTATTTCCGACAACAAATATATTATCATTAATTCCTTCGGCAATAAGATTTTTCATATTTGCTTCTGTGGGAGCAAAATGAAAGTCTGCAATGACAGACGTGAGTTTCCTATTTATCTCCTCAGGGAATGGTGAATATTTATTGGAGCTTCTAAGTCCTGCTTCAAGATGTGCCACTTTTTGCTTTTTATAATAAGCCGCCAATGCACCGGTAAATGTAGTGCTTGTATCACCCTGAACAAAGACCAAGTCGGGAGAGAAATCATCAAGAACGCGATTAAGAGCAGTCAGCAAATTAGCCGTAATGTCAAACAGTGTTTGCTTCGGCATCATTAAATTAAGGTCATAATCCGGCTTGATATTAAAAAAATCAAGAACTTGGTCCAGCATCTCACGATGTTGGGCGCTGACACATACTTTTGTATCAAATATATCAGTATATTTATTTAATTCGTGATAGAGCGGCGCCATTTTTATAGCTTCGGGGCGAGTGCCGAAAACCAAAAGAATTTTTTTCATACAAACACCTTGAATTTTAGCACGTTTGCTATTCTTTCTGCCGCTTTGCCGTCCCAAAGAGGCGGCACCCCGCCCACTTTGCGGGGATTAGTCATAATATTATCAATCGCTTTTATTATGCTATCCTTACTTGGTGGAATAAGAATATTAGTTCCGATTGTAATTGTCGAAGGACGTTCCGTTGTTGTCCTTGCAGTAAGGCACGGAATACCGAGTGCCGTTGTTTCCTCTTGAATACCGCCGGAATCTGTCAGCACAAAATCGGAATTTTTCATCAAAGCAAGGAAATTAACATATCCCTGTGGTTCTATTAATTTGATTTTATCATTATCGGCAAATTGCTTTAAATTAAATCTATTGATGTTATTTCTTGTCCGCGGGTGTACGGGGAATACCACTGTTCTGTACTTTGTCAAATAATCAAGTACTTCCAGCATTGATTTCAAATTAATTTCATCGTCCACATTACTCGGACGATGTATTGTAATGAGTGCATACTCCTTTGATTTCAATCCCAGTTTATTAAGAATATCGGATTTTTCTGCAAATGGAAGAGCATAGTGTAAAGAGTCAATCATTGTATTACCGACAAAGAACATTCTTTCGTCATCTGCACCGGCTGAATGCAAGTGGTCTATACCACTCTGCTCCGTAACAAAGTAATAATCGGCAATAGCATCGGTCGCAATTCTATTTAATTCCTCCGGCATCGACTTATCAAAACTCCTGAGACCTGCCTCTACGTGTGCTGTCTTTATTCCACATTTAGCCGCCGTTAGCGTACAGGCAATAGTTGAATTTACATCACCTACAACGATTACTAAGTCAGGTTGATAATCAAGAATAATCTTTTCAAATTCAACCATAATCTTTGCGGTCTGCTCTGCGTGTGAACCCGAACCTACACCAAGAAAGTATTTAGGTCGTGGCATATCCAAGTCCGCAAAGAATGTGTCGGACATATTTTTGTCATAGTGCTGTCCGGTGTGGCAAATAACGTGTTCAAACTCATCGCATTGCGATAATGCTCTGTGGAGCGGTGCTACCTTCATAAAGTTCGGTCTTGCGCCAACAACCGATAATATTTTTTTCTTGCTCATCTGTTCTTATAATTCTGTTCGTAATACTTTCGGTACTCGCCGGAGAGAATGCGTCCGAGCCACTCCGTATTGTCGAGATACCATTGAATAGTGAATTTTATCTGTTGCTCGAACTTATACTTTGGCTCCCAGCCCAGCTCGGTCTTAATTTTCCTTGCATCAATCGCATAGCGGCGGTCATGCCCGGGTCTATCCGTAACATATTTAATCAATGATTCCGACTTGCCGAGATAATTAAGAATGTTCTTTACTATATCAATATTTTTGATTTCATTATTACCGCCGATATTATAAACTTCACCTAACTTACCTTTATTTACAACCGTATAAATTGCATCGCAATGGTCGTCAACGTATAACCAATCACGTATATTCCGTCCGTCTCCGTAAACCGGTAAGGGTTCATTGTTATTTGCATTATTTATCATTAAGGGAATAAGCTTTTCGGGAAATTGGTAAGGTCCGTAATTATTTGAGCAACGTGTGAGCAAAGCAGGAAAATCGAAAGTGTCGAAATATGCTTGTACCAGCATATCCGCCGCTCCCTTTGATGCCGAATACGGACTGTGAGGTTGCAGTGGGGTCAGCTCGGTAAACTTTTCTTCCGGCTTATCCTCCGGTAGTGTCCCGTAAACCTCATCTGTGGATACTTGTAGAAAGCGTTTGCCTTCGTAGTTGCTTTTCTGCCAGAACTTTTTTGCAACATTTAGTAAGGTTGCGGTGCCGAGTACATTTGTTTCTACAAAAATATTGGGATTTGTAATTGAGCGGTCCACGTGAGACTCCGCCGCAAAGTTAATCACAACATCGGGAGAATGTTTTTCAAATACTTCTTCTACTATTGCTTGATTGCGAATATCACCCTGAACAAATGAATACCTATCCGAATACTTTCTTTCAATATCTTTAAGATTTTCGAGATTGCCGGCATAAGTCAGTATATCAAAATTAATAATTTCTGCCGAAAGGTCATTCTCTAACAAATAAGCAATAAAATTACTACCGATAAAACCTGCTCCGCCTGTTACCAAATACCTCATTTTATGTCCATAATAGTTTTGAAGTAATCCAAAGTTTTTTCCAATCCTTCTTTCAGGCTGACTTTATTCTTCCAGCCCAGCACTTTCTCTGCTTTATCAACGAGAAGATAAGTCTCTTCCAAATCGCCGTCCCTTGGCGGTCCGAATTGGTAGTCAATAGAATAGCCGAGAATATCCGCAAGAGTATTTATTATTTCAAGAGTTTCGGTTGGAATACCTGTTCCGATATTGAAAACATTGTGTCCCTCGAAGTGCATTGCTTTTGTCAGTGCTTCGACAACATCGGCAACATAAACATAATCGCGTCTCATACCACCCTTTTGATGAGGAAAAGTATAAATAATCGCAGGTTCTTTCCTAAGGAACTTTTCCGTAAATATTGTAACAACGCCCGATTCATGTGCCGATACCTGACGCGGTCCGTAAACGTTTGCAAAACGTAATACTACATACTCCAAACCGTATTGCTTACGATAAAAATCCAAATAATGTTCGGAAGTTGTTTTCGTGATGGCGTAGGGCGGGAATGGTGCAAGTGGTGCGCTTTCATCAACTGGGTAGCTAACATCACCGTAAACAGTACCGCCGCTGGAACTGAAAACGAATTTGCCGACATTGTGTCTTACGGCGGCATCTAAAAGATTGAGCAATCCGTTTAGATTAATATCCAAATCGAGACGCGGCTGTTCTACAGAAAACGGAACACTCATCTGAGCGGCAAGATGTACAACAATTTCCGGCTTCTCAATTGTGAAAATTTGATTAATCACTTCGTCCCGAATGTCTGCAAGGTAGAATTTAGCGGCGGGATTGATATAACTCAATCTGCCCGTGAAGAGATTATCCACAATAACCACATCATTACCACGTGCAATCAGACTGTCTGCAAGATTAGAGCCGATAAAACCCGCTCCGCCTGTTATTAGTACTTTTGACATTTATTCTAATTCTTTTTATTAATATAACTTTCTAAAATAAGGAAAAATAACGATAATGGGAAAAATATAGTTAAAAAGCCACCCTGCTTTGGCTTTTATTTGTAAAATTTCCTTATTTTTGCACTGCTGATATTTAATTATAAGATGGAATAATGTTTGAACCGCAAAAAGCCCAATTAAATGAATTGAAGGAACGAAGCCTAAAATTACGGAGGTTCCTTTGACATTGATACGAAAACCAATAAACTAACAGAACTGGAAAAACAATCCGAAGCAGGTAATCTCTGGAATAATCCCGAAGAGGCACAGAAGATTATGCAGGAAATCTCCGATATTAAAAATTGGCTAGAAAAATGGTCTGCTACAAATAGTATTATCGAAGATGCAATGACTTTGCTGGAACTTGCAGAAGAAGATAACGATAAATCGCTTGAAGAAGAAATCATTAACGAACTAAATACTGCAAGGAAAAGTATTGATGAACTCGAACTAATGAATCTTCTCTCCGGCAAAGATGACCACCGCAACGCGATACTCACAATTCATTCGGGAGCCGGCGGAACGGAAGCACAGGATTGGGCGGAAATGTTGCTTCGAATGTATATGCGTTGGGCGGAACGCCACAATTATAAACTGTCACTTGTGGATAGGTTGGACGGAGACGGTGCAGGAATAAAATCTGCTACACTTGAAATTTCCGGTAATCTTGCCTATGGTTACTTGAAATCGGAAAGCGGAGTTCACCGTCTCGTTCGTATTTCGCCATTCGATTCAAATGCACGCCGGCACACATCATTTGCTTCCGTATATGTGTATCCCGAAGTTGATGATGATGTTGAGATTGAAATAAATCCTGCGGACGTTGAAATGGATACTTTTCGTTCCGGTGGTAAGGGCGGGCAGAATGTCAATAAAGTCGAAACAGCAGTTCGTTTACGGCATATCCCATCGGGTATAGTAGTTGCCTGCCAGCAGGAACGCTCCCAATTTCAAAATCGCGAAAAGGCAATGAAAATGCTGAAATCAAGACTTTATCAGAAAAAAAGAGAAGAAGAAGAAGCCGCAAAAGCCGCTGTGGAAGGTGCTAAAAAGAAAATTGAATGGGGCAGTCAGATTCGTTCTTATGTATTTCAACCATATACTATGGTGAACGACCACCGTTCAGAAACAAAACGGACGGACATCAACTCCGTTATGGATGGTGATATTGATGATTTCATAAAAGCGTATTTACTTTTGGGAGATTAAACAAAAAAACTTATATTATAAATGGTGATAAGGGGATATTAACTAAATCATTTTGGACACAGCAAATTAATTTATCAAATGCGAACCCCGTCAAAATACGAATCACTTGAAAGGTTAAATATTATGGATACATTAAAAGCAGAATTTAAATTAGGAGCAGTCGAAACGAAACAGTTTCCGAATACGACATTTCCGGAAATTGCATTTACAGGCAGGTCTAATGTAGGCAAATCGTCAATGCTTAATAATCTTGTTAATAATAAGAGTTTGGCGAAAGTCAGTTCTACACCCGGGAAGACTCAACAAATCAATTTTTTCATTATTGATGACAGATGGATGTTCGCAGATTTGCCGGGCTTCGGTTATGCCAAAGTCTCAAAAAAAGATAGAGAAAAATGGCTACATCTGAATATGGAATATCTCGCTACACGTGAGCAGCTGGTTCTTACTTGTCTGCTTGTAGATAGCCGCCACGACCCGATGAAGAATGACTTGGCTATGATGGAGTGGCTCGAAAATAATGATAGACAGTTTGTAGTTATTCTTACAAAATGTGATAAAATTTCACAAAATGCCGTTGATGAACGAGTTTCGCAAGTTCAGGGTTTACTGCAACATTGCGAGAATGCTATTGACGTTATCCCATATTCCTCAACTAAGAATATAGGTAGGGGTAATCTGCTCGGCTTGTTGAAACGTAATTTGTAAGCTATATTTTTTTTATTTGATATGATGGTATCATTTGTAATGTCATCGGACTTTATACCTCAATATCAACCGATAAAATGAAATATCAATAACACTGCCACGTTTATAATAGTATGTACTATTTTTATTAATCAATTATAAGGAAAAATATGAGTATATTAAGCGATATTTTGGGGAACGATGATTTGCTGTCAATGGTATCAAGCAAACTCGGTACAGACAAAAACAAAGCCGCCGAAATAGTAGGAAATTTAGGACAAGAAATGTTGGGAACTGTTAAGAATAAAATTGCTTCACCTGATGTTGATTCTTCTAAACTCGAATCTATGATTTCCGGCGGAAGCTTTAAGTCGGTATTGGGAAATATTACAGGTATGTTCGGTGGTGGAGATGACGAGAGTGCAGGTATCGAAGCATTGAGCGAAATCACAGGTTCAAAAGAAGGTAGCCGCGAGCTTGCAGGACGTGTTGCAGAGAAAACAGGTTTTGATATTTCTTCAATCAAACAACTGCTTCCCTCCATTGCTCCTACATTATTAGGCTTCTTGGGACAGAAATCAGCGGAAGAAGGCGGCTCGGGCGGCATTCTTTCTATGCTTGACCAAGACAATGACGGCGATACAGACCTAAATGATTTAATGGGTTTTGTTAAAAAGATTTTTTAATATTTGAATTATCAAGTATTTTTTTTTTCGGGGACTTATTTCGATAAGTCCCCGAATAGTTTTTGTGCCACCCTTGGCGTTTGACCATCTGTTCGCTATTTAGCTTGCACAGTACGAACGCCATTAATTTCGACAACTGATAATGTAAAATACTTAAAGGTAAACCGCTTATTTAGTTCAATTGCCTTTTTAGATAATGTATCGTTTTTTACATTTTCTTTGAGAAAGTCGTATATTTTAACACTTGCATCTAATGAACCGTCGTTATAGCCCTGCGCCCGTTGGCTTGATATATATTCGTTCATCAATAAGCCGGTTACGATTGAGCCGATGATAATTCCGATTGTAATAAACAACAATTTCCCGAGATGTTTTTTCATAAATTTCATAATCCCATATTGATTTAATAGATTTATTCCGGTAATAGCGGCATTAATAAAGTGAAAATGATTGCAAAGAAAAACAATGCAATGAGCAGAACAATTGAATTCTTTCTTTGATTATTGCCAAGATTGGGCAAGAATATTTTCAATCCGTATCCTACTACAATAGCAAAAATATATATTGCAAGTTCAAAAAAGAGATTCGACAGACTCTTTGCTGTTATATTTAATGTCTCGAATATACTCGTGATAATAAGGAATACCGAAGGCAGTAAAACCAAAGCATAATCAATATTGTTAAATCTATTTCGCTTTTTTGCAAAAATCCACAAAGGAATAAGCGAAACCAAAATAATCAGTAATGCTATTCCTGTAATCTGTATTATAAATCCAATGACTTCCATTATACTATTTAATAATTAATGAAGAATTATTTTTCATTTTTATAACGATATTGAAATACAATTTTTTTACATTCTTTAAAAATATCCGACTGCACTGCTCCCGAAATACAAAAAGACGCCCAAAATGAGCGTCTTTTAGATATAATAATTATCCTAATTAGTTCTCCTCGATAATTGCATCAAATCTACAATTCGGGATACAGTTTCCGCACTCGCGACATTCTTTCCCGTCAATCTCGGCGATTTTTATTTCACGTTTGATTGCATCTTTATAATCACAGATATTCGGTTCGAGACAGTCGGCACAGCTGACACACTTATCAGGATTAATACGCGGGACATATCCCGCGGGCGTATCATTGGGAAATACTTGCTCTATTGCCTTGAAAATCCTGCTATGTTCGGGCAAATAGTTTTCATCGCATTCATCAATACATTTTCCGCAACTTGTACATTTTTCCGCATCAATGACTACCTTTGCGGGATTAATTGCTTCGTAAGGACAGGCAACCACGCATAAACCGCATTTAGTGCAAATAGCCATATCGAATGAAACGCGCCTATCGCCTGCTTTGAGTGTTACCGCTCCTTCTTCGGGACAAACCTCCATACATTGATGGTGGCATCTGTCGGGTTTGCATCTACCGCGAGCAAAATAATAATCCCGTTCATAAGTAATGGCATCACCCTCGTCAATGCAGACATCAATACAATCACCACAACCTACACATCGTTCATCTTCTACTTTGTAGTAATTCGGCTTTATTATTTCAAAAGCATCATATTTACATACATCTACGCAGTCGCCGCAACTGTTGCACTCTTCCGCTTCTATCCAATAAGGTGTGCGCTCGGGTAGAATAATGGCGTCATAAAAACAATATTGCAGGCATTCGCCGCAGCCGACACACAAGTCTTTATCAATTACAACTGCCGAAAACGGATTGAGTCGATTGGAGCAACTCGTTATTACCGGAATCGCCGAAACAGCCGCTACTCCCGACATCAATATTGCCGTTTTCTTTATAAAATCTCTTCTACCGTTATCCATAAGAACCCCAGAAATATTATTAGAAAGTTAATCTGAACTCAGCCCTTAGCATTGTTATCTTTTTATCCAAAGGTAGTGAATTCATCAGACTGAACATAGGTGAAACTTGTAAATGATGGAATAATTTAAATCTCAGCTCAAAATCAAATTCATTGAATTGATGTCCGTATATTTGTTTGATATAAGCAAGTTTAAAATAGTGTAACACCTTATAAGGAAAATGCTGTTTTAGTGAAAAATAAACAATCGGTGCATCACGTGCATCAAGACGTAAAATCTCACCCATATACATATTACTGAACGATGGATTCGGAATGGCTCCATCATCAATAGCAGTATATGTGATTAGCCCCAATTCTGCCGATGTATTGCCTATGCTCTGCCAACTGAAATTTCTCTGCAATTCGAGGAAATACATTATCGCATTATTTTTATTGTCGTACTGTCCGACTATTTCTGCATTCAAATTAATATCCCAAGGAAAATTGAACTGAATTAAGCCACCGGTATAATACTTTGTCGCAGGATAGAGCGAACCGAATTCCGAATAAAAAACTAATCCGGCATTGTTAATTAAACTTTTTTCCTGACTGAATTCCGAGAATTCGTCATCGGAGAACTCATCATCGGAGGAAAAATCATCATCATCGGCACTATCGCCCGAGAGTGCTTCACTCGTAAATTCATCTTCTGTCATTCCATCACTATTACTATTGCTTATTTGTCGATTAAAATTCCAAACAACAACTGTCCCGAAAAGATTTGTTTTGCCAAGACGGTCGCCTGCCTTTGAGCCTTTGACCATATAGAGAAGTTTGCGTGTACCGCAGAAATCGCCCATTCTTGCAAAATTTTTATCAACAGTACCCAAACGAGTTTTTATGCTTAATTTGCCTAAATCCTGATTATACGAAATACCGAGCATCCTTTCGTCCATTAAGAATAAATCACCAAGTGTCGATGTTTGCAAACCGGCGGTAAGAACAGCCGTTTCACCTTGATATTTATAAAAGAACTCCCTAAACCCAAATCCATTATTTGAAATCGGGAGCATTTTTCCGCTTGTGCTGTCAGTTTTAATTTTACTGTAATTTTTGAATGCTCCTTCAAAATACAATTGATGTTGCAAGTTGAATTCATAATTAAGCCCAAGCATCCATATTCCATTGGAAACAATATGCTCGTTCAATTTGCCGGGTGCCATAGAAATTTCTGCCGCCCAGGAGAGGGGCGCATCCTTCCAGACAGGTGAAACATACGCTCCCAATTGGCTACGGCAGTCCCACTGCGCTTTTGTATTAGTCGTGCTTATGAGCAGACTTATAATCAGTATAAAACTCGCCTTTACGAAAGATGAATTTATCATTGTGTTTTTTCCCTTTTCTATAAAATGTTAATCCGCCAAGTTTACAAGAATCCACGCAATCGCCACACATAATACATTCTTTATTGTCCATCATTCTTTCCTTCTTGGAAATATTAACTATTGCATCTTGACGGCAGGAATTACTACATATTTGGCAATTTGTACATTTATCATTTGTTCCCAGAATTGATGCACCGGGAATTTTAGCGACCCAGCCAAGTACTAATCCTATCGGGCAAATTGCCTTACAAAACGGACGATAGATAAACAGAGAACTTAGTATTAATAATCCGAGTAAGTACCAACCAATCTGATATGCGGCGATGAAATTAAATGCAACCTTGAAGGGGTCTATCTTACAGAATAAATTTGTTTTTGTTATTAGCAGTTGAACTACTAATGCGGCAAGCGCTACCCATCGAATTATTTTCATAACTTTCTGTGCCTTGTAACCGCTCAGGAATTTGAAGCGTCCGTGCAAATACAACAATTCTTGGAAAGCACCGAGATGGCATATCCAGCCGCACCATACTTTTCCGAAAATATATGTTATCGGAATTAATGCAAGAAACCATACCATTTGTTGCCAAGGAATATCTACACCGATTATCGCAAGGAATACTCCCTGAATACTCGAAATCGGACAAGGACAGCCTCCTGTGTAAAAACCAAGATAAATCAGTGCGGCGATGAGAAATATTGAACGTGTATGACGCAGTGCTTTGTATCTAACAAAAATACCTGCAAGAATAGTGAAAAACAATACCCACAGCACAATCATCAATTGATGATTTAGATATTCCTGTCGTTTCTTCTGTATTTCTTTTTGAGTTTGTTCGGGATTCTTGGATTCGGAATTATCATCAAATTCACCAAATTCGTCATCATTGCTACCATCATCGAACTCCTCGAATTCATCATCATCGCTTGCATTAGTTTGCGACTTTACTTCATCTTGTTTGTTACTATTTTCTTCATCAAATTCGCCGAACTCGTCCTTGTCAATATTGTCTGTCTGTGCAATAAGAAGAGTTCGGACGGTATTATCGTTAGTTTGTGCAAATGAAAATGAAAACAATAATACAAGGAAAGCGGCAATCAGAAACAGCCGTTTACTCATTTACTTAACCCCTGTTTTGAATTACTTGACTTTGAATTTAATTATGCCGTAGCCGCCCTCTTTGTCGCAAGTTCTTGTACTACTGATATATACTTTATCTTTTGTGTTGCCAATTATTTTCAGTTTTAGTTTTCTTTCCCAAGTATTGGCATCTTTCATTTTCCATTTAGTTGCACCGGCAACTTTTAGACCTTTCATCTCGTATTTTGTTTCTTTTAGAGCGATAGGACAGTTACGATGTGTCAATAGAACAGTAATTTTGACAATAACAATATCGCCCTTTTTATATGCTTCTTTTTTGCCTTTAAGTATCTCGAACTTCATATCACAAGCATTGGCTTCTACTACTGCAAAAGCAAATAGCAATAAGGATACAATGAAGACTTTGCTTCTCAACATTTTTCTTATATATTCATACATAGTTTTTCTCCTAAAATTTATATTAATACTATTACATATAACTAATTATATCCTTATTAGGGATATTTAAAATCTACTTCGGTGTTTTATTTAATCCTTCTCTAACGCCAAATCAATAATGCGTTTACATAATTCGGGAAACTCAATATCTAATTCGCGAGCCGCCATCGGTACAAGCGAGGTCTCCGTAAACCCGGGGATTGTATTCATTTCCATAATAAAGGGTTGTCCCTCGTCATTCAGTCGGAAGTCAGCCCTTGCAAAGCCGGAACAACCGAGTTCAGCGAAAGCCGTCTCGGCAATACCGCGAGTGAATTCATCAATATCTATCGTCAAGTCGGCAGGGCAGATATATTCCGATTGCCCTTTTGTATATTTATGTTCATAATCATAGAATCCTTCGCCGGGGACAATTTCTACAATAGGTAGCGATTCGCCGCCAATGATGCCGACAGTAATCTCGCGTCCTTCAATGAAGGGTTCTATAATTGCAATTTTAGAATATTGCAGAGTATCTTTCAGTGCCTCATTCATTTCATCAAGGTTGCCCGTTTCGATAATATTAACACCGATAGACGAACCTTGGTCATTGGGCTTAAAAACAAGATGATTGCCGAGTTCGCTACGTATTTCTTTAAGAAAATCAAAATCATCTATTTCGCTATGTCGGGCAATTAGCCATGGAGCAGTCATAATTCCCGAAGCAGTGAAGACCATTTTTGATGATGATTTATCAATAGCAAGTGAACTCGCTTTAACGCTACTTCCGGTGTACGGAATACCCCGCAAATCCAGCAATGCCTGTATTCTTCCGTCTTCGCCATTGATGCCGTGCAGTACAAGAAAAGCAAGTTCCACATCATCGAACACATCTGAATTAATTGCTTTAATTAAATTCGATGTAGGGAATTGTGCTAATTCCTCATCAGTAGGTGCGCGGTCAGGGGCTTCGATATTTTTAATATCAACTAAACAATTTTCACCAAGCGCCGGGTCTATCGTCTTAACATTATGTCCAAGTGATTCCAAAGCATTATAAACTGCTTTTCCGCCTTTTATCGATACGTTGCGTTCGGGTGAAATACCACCGAACAAAACTGCAATATTCATTTTACCTCTTCAAAATTAAGATTCATTTTTTCTTTGCCAAATATTCATCGTAAAGCCTTCTCAATAATTTCATATCATCCCACACCGCTCGCTTCAAATTAGGATTATACAGAAGTGCCGCCGGGTGATAAGTAATGAGCATCTGTACGCCATGGAAATCAGTCAATTTGCCGCGCGCCTGTGCCATCACCGGTTTGGTGCCGGTAAGCGAACCGACCGCAGTAGCACCAAATGCCAGAATAAATGCCGGCTTTATTATTTCGATTTGCCGCAATAGAAACGGCATACAAGCCGCTACCTCATCTTGCAAGGGGGCGCGATTGCTCGGTGGTCGGCATTTGCAAATATTCGCAATATAGACATCTTCTCTTTTCAAATCAATTGATTCGATAATTTTCGTTAACAATTTGCCGGCACGTCCGACAAACGGTTCGCCTTGTTCGTCCTCATCTTTGCCCGGTGCCTCGCCGATTACCATAATATCTGCATTCGGCGCACCCGTGCCGAAAACTAAATTTGTGCGTGTCTTTCCGAGACTGCATTGCTGACAAGAATGTATCCTATCATATAAAACGTCAAGGCTTTTTGCTGATTGCCAATTAGTATCAAGCAATTCGATTGTGCTTTCCGGCTTTTCTTCTTTGTGCTTTTTGGTACTTTTGTTATTAGTCTTCACTGTCCCTCCGTTTTCTATCTCGGCTTGAACCGCCTCGTTCTGCGAATCATCAACGTAAACGTCGGCATTAAAATTTTCGATAAAAAGAGTATCGCCCAAAAATCTCTGATTTTCGAAATAATCTATGATTTGCTTTTGGAGTGATGTATCCATTATCGCTGTTTCCATTTACTTTACAATTACAATACAAAAATAAGACTAAGCAAACTCCGAAACAATTAATTATTTCAAATTCCGCTTAATAATATAGACGCTATCACGTCCAAACGGTTTAATATAAAAAAGTAATAAATGAAAAAAATGTTAGATTTAAATAAAAAATTCGATTTGGAAAATACTTCCCGCATAAAAAAATTTCTGTTAATCATTGCAGGATATATGTTTGTGGTGCTGGGTGTTATCGGTATTATACTACCGATTATGCCTTCAACTATCTTTTTTATTTTGGCGGCGGCATCATTTCTTCGCAGTTCCGAAAAAAATTACGAACGATTGATTAACAATCGTTATATCGGGAAATACATAAAAGACTACATTGAGCAACAAGGAATGACCAAAAATTCAAAAATCATTTCAATCTCATTTCTTTGGCTTTCTCTTCTTGTTTCGATTTTTGTTTTTGCAAAATTTCTTTGGCTTAAAATTCTTTTGGCTATAATTGGAATAGGGGTTAGCATACATATCGGCAGATTAAATACATTGAAGGAAGAAACAGTTGCAAAAGACAAAAAAGCAAGAAATAAAATCGGATTAAGCAAAATAAAAAGTTAAGCGATTATGCTTTGTTTTTGTCTGCCTTACTTTCTTCATTTATTTCCGTATCCTGATGTGTAGGCGGCTCGGTCTTTTCGATATCCGGCGGTGGAATAGGCTTGAAATCACTGCGTTGCGGCAAATCGTCATCTAAATCCAATGTTTTATTTACTTCGCCTTGAATTTCGTTCAACTGATTTTTGAACTGTGCCTGTGCCTGCTTTACTTTACGCATACCTTTGGTAATAGTCTTGGTAAACTCAGGTAGTTTCTCAGGACCAAATAGCAGGAGAATAGCCAGAATAATAAGAATTAATTCGCCACCGCCAACGTCAAACATAATAGAAACTTAATATTAATTGTTACTATTATTCTTTTCGTTCAATTTTTCGTTTTCTTCATCGCTGTCTGCACTTGCCGCTTTCTTGAACTCCTTAATGCCCGAGCCTAAACCTTTCATCAGTTCCGGAATTTTGCGTGAACCAAAGAGGAGTAAAATACCGAGTGCAATTATTACAATTTCCGGTGTACCTAATCCGAACATAAAACCTCCGTCAAAATTTATTTATTATGAACCAAATATTCCGCTAATGATTTGAAAATCAGAAGCCCGTCATTGCTGCCGAGTAGTTCGTCGCTATATCGCTCGGGGTGTGGCATCATACCGAGTACGTTTCCTGTCTTGTTGATTATACCCGCTATATTATTGATAGAACCGTTTGGATTTGCTTCAGGGACTACATCGCCATTTTCGTTTGAATATTTGAAGACAATCCTATTTTCGTTTTCAAGTTCATCTATTATTTTTTGCTCCGCAAAATAATTACCTTCGCCATGAGCAATCGGCAAACGCAATACGGCACTCTCATTAATTGCTGACGTAAACGGAGTAGTATTATTAACAAGTTTCAGGTGAACATCTTTGCAAATGAAGGAAAGATTTTTATTGCGGAGCAAGGCGCCCGGAAGCAAGCCCGTTTCTGTCAATACCTGAAAACCGTTACATATACCAATAACATATCCGCCACGAGCGGCAAATTTCTTTACTTCGTTCATTAGAGGCGAAAACTGCGCAATGGCTCCACAACGCAAATAGTCGCCGTAGGAAAAACCGCCGGGCAAAATAACACAATCGGTATCCTTAGGTATCTCGGTATCCTTGTGCCAGAGAAAAGCGGCATCTTCGCCGAGATTTTTTTTGACTGCATGATAAGCATCATGGTCGCAGTTAGAGCCGGGAAAAACAACAACGGCAAATTTCATATTATTTTACACCAATTAATATTCATTATTCAATAGTTATTTCAAAATCCTCGATAATAGGGTTAGCTATTAGCTTTTTGCAAGCATCATTCAGCAGTTCTTTCGCTTTCTCCAACGATTCGGCTTCAATATCCAGTTCGACAAGTTTTCCTATTCTCACATTGTCAATCATCGGGAAATCAATAGAATGCAAAGCATGCTGAACTGTCTTGCCCTGCACATCAAGAATATTTTTTCTCAATGTTATATTAATTGTAGAATGATATTTCTTCATTTTATACCTTAAAATAAATTAAGTTTTTTTATTAATCAAATTCATCTTCTTCTATTGGCATCGTGTATCTTTCCTTGAAAAATACATAGAAATACGATACAACGCTACCTACAACGTAAAACAGCATAAACGGGAAAATAAACATTCCCTTTGTTGCGATACAAGCAATTACGCCAATAACAAAAATAGTAAAAATAATCGGTTTTTCTTTTATTGATTTCGGTGTAGGACGTGGCATATTCAAAAATTTTACTCGGGAAATCATCACCATAGACGTCCCTAATGTGATTGTAAATAGCAAAATGTCCGAATATTCCGCCGGAACAATCCCGGGTAAGTGATAAAATATTACATAAGAAATAATCAAAAATGCGCCGGAGGGTATTGGCAAACCAATAAAATACTGCTTATCGTCGAAACTTGTAAGTTGGGCGTTGAACCGTGCAAGTCTTGAAATGCCTGCAAGTGCAGGGAATGCGGCAAGCAGAACTCCCAATTCGTTGAACTGATAGAAATACACTTGGTACAGCATAAACGCAGGTACAATACCGAATGAAACGGCATCGCAGAGCGAGTCAAGTTCCATTCCGAATTCACTCGTGGCATTTAAGAAACGAGCAACAACGCCGTCCAACATATCGAAGATACCGGCAATTAATATGAATAGAGCCGCCCTCTTGATTTCCCCGTGTGAAATATAAACAATAGCCGTAAAACCCATAAAAAGATTTACGAGCGTAAAAAGATTTGGCACTATTGAACGGGTTAATCTCATCAAATTCCTATTCGCAACAAAAACAAAGTTAATAAAAATTAACTTATTATCAGTGTTTTTTTAATTTTGCCAAAATCGTCTCTGCGGCACTGACCTTATCGCCGTTCTTTATTAATATTTCCGTTTCCGGCGGAACAATCACATCCATACGCGAACCGAATTTCATCATTCCGAATCGTTGTCCGATTTTCACACTATCCCCTTGCTTAATATCCCAAACGAGACGGCGGGCAACAATACCTACAATCTGCTTGAAGAGAATTTTTGCATATTTAGAGCGAACACCAATATATGTTTGTTCGTTCAGTTCGGACGATTTGGGGTGATAAGCAACCAGATACTTGCCCGGATTGTATTTAAAATATTCCACCACACCCGAAATAGGAATACGATTGACGTGTACATCAAGAGGTGATAGGAAAATACTAATTTGCACCGCATCGCACTTCATATATTTTTCTTCATATATATTTTTAATCTGTACAACAGTTCCATCTGCCGGTGAAACAATGAGCGATTCGTCATTTAAAGCTTCGGCAGGGACAGTGCGGTCGGGGTCGCGAAAAAACCAGAAAGTAAAGGCGGCAAGCAACACACCGGCGATAATCAGCGGAACTTGAATCCAAGTTTTTGAAATAAAAAATGAAATGCCGATAAGAACGACACTGATTGTCAGCATTACTATTATATTGTCTGTACCGTATTTTGTGAACATTTTGTTAATAACTTCGTTTAATAAAAGAAAATTCAATTTGTATTTTGTTGAATTAATTGAGTATAAAATTAATAAATTTAATCATAATAAACAGGCTAAATAAATGAAATTCAAAGTTTCTCTAACAGAATTGAATAAGGCGCTTGAAAAAACATCGCCGGCGTTGCCGAAAAAATCAACTCTGCCGATACTTGAGCATTTTAATTTCCGGCTCAAAGGGGACGAATTGAGAATTATCGCAACAGACCAAGACCTAACTATAATGACCTTTTTGAAGGTTGATAACATTGAGGACGGACAAATACTTGTCCCGGGTAAACGCATTTCCGACATTGTAAAAGCACTTGCAGACACCGGTGATGTGGAAATTGCCACTACCGAAAAATTAGACATTAAGATTAAGACCTCTGCCGGTAAATATTCGATGAAAGGTATTGCACCGGAAGAATATCTCGTTCTGCCCGAATTGTTTGAATCGGCTAAACCGGATATTGAGAATATTAAAAATATATCTGTCGTTGACCAGACAAAAAATCCTACGGCTCTCTTCAAACAAGACGAAATGATTCGCCTTGCAGAGAAAACGGCTTATGCCGTTGGCACCGATGAGTACCGCCCCGCTATGACGGGCGTACTGCTCCAATTCGGCGGCGACTTTGTTAATTCCGTTGCTACGGACAGCTATCGCTTGGTGCGGACAATTTCCAAGCCGAGTTTCGGGGTCTATCCAAATGATTTGGATATTATTATCCCTGCACGCACTGTCGAGCAATTGAAAAAAGTTGATGACGATGTGGCTGTTTCTTTCATTAAGACAGAAACAAATATCACTCATATTCGCTTTGATATTGGCGAAATGGTTATCATTTCCAGACTTATTGACGAGAAATTCCCGCCTTACGAATCTGTGTTACCAAAGAATAACGAATTAATTGCAATAGTACCTAAGCATCAGCTTCTGCAAGCAATTCGCAGAACTGCTATTTTCACAAATAAAATATCCAACCTAATTAAATTGCAATTTGAAAACAATTTACTTACTTTGATAGGCGAAGATGAAGACACTGCATCGGAAGCCAGTGAACAGGTCAATTGTGAATATTCGGGCGAAGCAATTAAAATCGGGTTCAATTATAAATTCCTTGCCGAGGCAGTCGCCAATGTTAATGATAGTGATGGCAATGAGGATACAATGGTAAAAATCACATTCTCGGAACCTACAAGACCGGCATTGATTACACCTTCACCCGATTCGGAAGATTTATTGATGTTGCTTATGCCACTTCGTATTTAACGGGAATATTTCCCATAGTTTTTTAAATTGGCGGTTCGATTGTAATGACATATCGAACTGCCTTTTTTTTCCGACTGCAAAAAGTATTATCTTGTATTAATGAAGATTAAAAAAATATATATTTCTAACTTGCGGAACCATAGAACGACCGAAATTGAGTTTTCGGACGGATTGAATATTTTTTACGGATTGAACGGCTCGGGCAAAACTACGATACTCGAAGCAATATCAATATCCGCTTTCTCTAAAAGTTTTCTGCCTACGCAGGATAGTTCGTTAATCAGATATAATGAAGAAACATACATTGTCAATACAAAAGCAAGTAATGACTACGGCATTCCGTATAATGTCAATATTAAATACGATAGAAAAAATAAGAAAGAAATTAACTCCAACACCGGCGACAGACTATTGCCCAAAGAAATTATCGGTGAAATACCCTGCATTATTCTATCCCCCGATTATAAATCAATCAGTTTTGGTGGTCCGAGCGATAGACGGGACTTTGTGGATAAATTACTCTCGCAGTCCGGTCGCAAATACCTTGATGAGTTAATAAAATACAGAAAAGCCCTGAGACAGCGCAATCACCAATTGCAACAGGCAAAGATTAGCGGCAAATATGACGAGGCACTTCTTGCTACATGGACAGATATGTTAATAGCGGCAGGTGCGGAAATTGTAATGAGGCGTATTGAATTTATACATAACTTTATTCCATATTTTCAGGAAATATACGAATACGTCTCGAATGGGAAAGAGCAAGTTTCTCTTGAATATTTGCCGAATGGTATTGCTCGCAACAGCAATTTGCAGGAACTTAGTAAAGCAGACATTGAGAATAGTTTCAGCCGCTTTGTATCCGAAATTGAATATGACGAAAAACGCAGAGGCATAACGCTTTTTGGTCCGCAACGTGATGACCTCCGTATTAAAATCAATGGAGCAACTGCAAAAGATGTTGCTTCGCAGGGTCAGCATAAGTCATTATTAATCAGCATCAAATTTGCTGAATTTAATTATCTGAAAAATTATAAAAACGAAACCCCGATAGCCTTACTTGACGATATTTTTTCGGAGCTTGATAAGGAGAGAAGCAATAAGGTGCTTTCACTTGTTGAACGCAACTCCGCACAGACATTTATTACGGTAACGGAAGTAGAGTTCTTGAAATCTCTAATACCGGACAACATTAATTATAAAATATTCCGTATCGTTGACGGTAGAGTTTCGGAAGAAGAATAAACATATTTACAATATTTTGTAACAAAAGCTAAAATCTTCCGTAAATATGAATAATTCAGAATAAATGAATGATTGGAAATGAAATATATTTTACTTTTAATATTTAGTTTGTCCGCTGTTCTGGCGCAGGAAAAAAGTCTTGTTACACACGTCTATACACTTGACGAATGCCTGAAAATCGCTAATAGCAACAATCCCGACATCAAACTGTCCGTAGCACGTTTGGCTCCGGCAGGTGCTGATATTACGAATGCTTATGGTGAATTTTTGCCGTCAATAGCGGTAAATATGAATTATAAACGAACATTCAAATCGCAAATCGGCACAAGCGGAAATCCTGATTCACCGATAATTCCTAACGAATATACAACAATCAGACCAAACTATTATTCAATCAATGCAGGCTTTCAATATACTATTTTCAATGGATTTAGGCGTTCCAACAATTTCAGCAGGGCGCAACTTAATTATAATAGTATCTACCAAAATTCTATGTTTACACGCGAACGAATAGAAATGGAAATCTATCGCTCTTATGTACAAACAGTTCTCAATAAACAGGTATTAAAAATAAGGCGAGAGAACTATGAACTCGGCAAGAAAGAGCTTGAGCGTGTAAAAGCAAGGTATGAAGCCGGACTAACTTCCGTAAATTATGTCTATTCACAAGAGGCAGACCTTGGAAATAGGGAATTGGAAGTAGTGCAGGCTGAGAACCAATTGAAAATTGCCAAAACAAACTTGTTGATTTTAATGGGGTTGAATCCCGAAATGCAAGTTGATTTTTCCGAACAAAGCTTGCCGAATAATATTAATCCGACAGAAATAAAAGAATTTAAACGAAAATATGGGGCGTTTGATAATGCCGTTAGGGTAGCTCTAAAAAATAGGGGAGATGCACAGGCAATTCAAACATCAATCAAAGCGGCTGAGCAACAAATTAAAATTTCCGAAAGTTCGTATTGGCCCACACTCAGTGCATCGGGCGGTTGGAATTGGTCGAACTATTATATCAAGGATTTTACTAAACTCGGTCATTCATCTGTTGGATTAAATCTATCAATACCGATATTCGAGAATTTTAGAACGAATTTGAATATTGAGAATTCAAAATTGCAACTCTATACTCGTAAAATTGATTTATATAATATTGAGCAAGGTATTCGGCGAAATCTTAGAACCGCTATGCTTAATCTGCAAGCCGCCGAAAAAAAACTTGAAATCACAAACAGAGCATTAACATCTGCAGAAAAGAATTATGACTTTTCAAAAGAGCGATATAATGTCGGTTCGGCGAGCGTGTCCGATTTCTTTATTGCAAACAATTTACTTGTTACGACACAAATCAATAGAATCAATGCCATATATTCCTACTTCGTCGCTAATAAAGAAGTATTATTCGCACTGGGTTTATTGAGTAAACAAAATTAATAATTATCAGGAGGCTATTATGAAATGTGAAAAATGTGGAAATGATTATCCCTCGCAATACTATTTTGCAACCGAAACAATATGTAGGGAGTGCTTTGCAAAAATGTTGCCCGAAGAGCAAGAGAAATATAGAGATAATCTTCTCGAATTCTCAGTGGAAGATAAGTATGAGAAGAGGGCAGGGTTCGGTAGAAGATTTGCCGCTACGTTAATTGACGTGATTATTTATGCAATTATTAATTTGGGTATTCTTTGGTATATGGGATATTTCCAAGCGGCAAAGTTAATGGGTGAAGAAATTGAAGCCGCCGGTAATGATTTAGAGTTGATTAAAATTTCTGTAAATGATTTTATTTCATCGCAGACAAGCACACTCATTCTCGGGCAATTAGTTCCATTGCTTTATTATTCACTGGAACTATTTATTGCGGCTTCACTCGGTAAATTGATTATGGGCTTGCAAATTGCTAATGATGATGCCACACCGGCTGATATTGGCACTTTGATGACAAGGTATTTGGTTAAAAACCTTTCTGGCATCCTTGGGTTAATCGGTCTTATTGCCGGAATGAGTTTTTTACTCTTCAATATCTCTCCGCTCATTATTTTTATATTATTTATCGGATATTTCTTTATATTGGGGCAGAAAAGGCAGGGTTTGCACGATAAATTCTCGAAGACTGCCGTGTATATGAAAAAAGACATTAAAACGGAAGAATTAAACATAGCATAAACGGTATTATTATGGCAAAGAAAAAATCAAAAAAACGACTTTACATTATCTTGACAATTGTTGCATTCGTCCTTGTTCTGGCTGTCCTATTCGGTATCTTCGGCAGAAAAGATGAACGAGTATTAGTAACAACTTCAAAAGTAACAAAAAGAACTATTGTTCAAAAAGTATCAGCCATCGGAAAAATCGACCCCGAGACAGAAGTAAAAATATCATCGGAAGCAAGCGGCGAGATTGTGTATCTCGGCGTCCAAGAGGGCGATACTGTAAAAATCGGGCAGGTATTAATTAGAATCAAACCCGATATTATTGAAACACAGCTTGAGCAATATAAGTCTGCCTCAAAAGCTTCAAAAGTGCAAATTGACGTTGCAAAAACCGAAAAGCAACGCACGGAAACCGAATTGAAGCGTATAAATGAACTATACGCAAAAGACTTTGCATCGAAACAAGAACTTGATAATGCAAAAGCCGCTTTCGAGAAATCCGTTGCCAATTATAATGCTTCATTAGCTAGATATAGTCAATCGCTTTCGGCTTTGAAACAAATACAAAGGAATGCAGAAAGAACCACAATCTATTCGCCTATTAACGGTGTGGTTACAAAACTCTCGGTCGAAAAAGGCGAAAAAGTCGTTGGAACCGCACAGTTCCAAGGAACGGAACTATTGCGTGTTGCCGACCTAAGCGTGATTAATGCACTGGTCGATGTGGACGAAAATGATATAGTACTTGTTAATGTCGGCGATACTGCACAAATTGAAATTGATGCACTGCAAGATATTTA
Source organism: uncultured Hyphomicrobiales bacterium (assembly GCA_964581505.1). Taxonomy (GTDB): domain Bacteria; phylum Bacteroidota; class Ignavibacteria; order Kapaibacteriales; family UBA2268; genus CAZOOR01. The sequence goes on along the minus strand of CAZOOR010000014.1, from coordinate 15,622 downwards.
CTTCAAAGGTGTTGTTATCGAAATAGGGCATTCGGCGGAAATTAATCAATTGGGTTCTGCCGACCAAGTTGTGAATTTCAAAGTTAAAGTTCGATTGCTCGAAGAGGACAGCCGCCTTCGTCCGGGAATGAGTTGCAATGCCGAAATTATTACCGAAAAGAAAGAAAACGTTCTATCTGTCCCTCTTACGGCAGTTACTGTAAGGAGAAATATGAGCAATAAAAAAATGGACAACGAAAGAATACAAATCAAAAAAGATAAGAAATCGCAATTAAAAATCAAACATCCGCCTTCAATTGTTTATGTAAGAGATGGGAATAGGGTGAAATCACGTGAAGTCAAAACAGGAATCAGCGACGAAGGATTTATTGAAATCAAAAGCGGCTTGAAAGAAAATGAAGAAATAATCAGCGGCAATTATATGGCTGTCAGTAAACTTTTGAGAAACGGCTCACGAATTAGGACTAATTCAACCCGAAAATCAAAGATGAAAAAATGAGTGAATTAATAGATAATAATACAATCATCGAGATTGAGCATATTGCTAAAATCTATGAAATGGGTAGCGAAAAAGTATATGCCATCAGAGATATTTCGCTTACAATTAAGCGTAACGAATATGTGGCAATAATGGGACCATCGGGTTCCGGCAAATCAACACTGATGAATATGCTCGGCTGCCTTGATACACCCAGCTATGGTAAATATCATTTTAACAGAATGGACGTCAGCAATATGTCCGACAATGAATTGGCTACAATAAGAAATAAAGAAATCGGCTTTGTTTTCCAAACATTTAATCTTCTGCCACGTGCCACTGCATTGAAAAACGTGGAACTGCCTTTGGTTTACGGCGGTTTCTCCGGTTCTAAAAGAACCAGAATAGCCCGCAACACACTCGAAGAAGTCGGACTGGGCGATAGAGTTACACATAAACCGAATGAACTATCCGGTGGACAAAGGCAAAGAGTAGCAATTGCAAGAGCATTAGTTACAAAGCCGGCTATTATTTTGGCTGATGAACCAACCGGAAATCTTGATACTAAAACAGGTAACGAAATAATGAAACTTTTCGCAGAACTGTGGGAAAAAGGAAATACAATAATCATTGTTACACATGAGGAAGAAATTGCTCGGCATGCAAAACGCATCGTTAGACTTAGGGACGGATTGATTGAAAGCGACTTGTTAAATGAGAAGCAACTTGAATTATAATATATGACATTTGGCGAAATCATAGAAAGTTTTAGACTTGCCGGCGACTCGATGAAATCGAATAAGCTTCGTACTTTTCTTGCCGCCCTCGGTGTGGTTATCGGTATTTCTTTTGTTATTTTAACGGGGTGGATTATTTCCGGCTTGGATAATGCCCTTGCCGAAACATTCAACCTTATTGGTCAAGATATGATATATGTTGATAAATGGGACTGGGCAGGCAATCGCAATAGCTGGAAGGAAATAGAACATAGAAAAAATATTACTCTACGTGAAGCGGAGGAATTTTGCGAAAGAATGAAAAACGCAGAACTTACCGTCCCTATCACAAGAACATGGCAAACATCGGTTAAGGTTCGCGGCAATAAATATCAAGGAATAATTGCATTGGGTACTCGGCATCAATATTCGGAAACACCTTCGGGCGATGTAATCGAAGGGCGATTCTTTTCTATTTTTGAAGACAAAGTCAATGCCAATGTTGTTGTTTTAGGCTATAAAGTTGCACACCTGCTATTTCCAAACGGGAAAGTCCTCAATCAAACAATCCGCATTCGCGGGAAAAAATTCAAAGTTATTGGCATTGTCAAAAAGCAAAGTACAATGCTGATGGATTTTATTGATAATCAAATCTATCTTCCTATGGGTACATTTATGTCCACATTCGGAGGTAAGAGAACTCGTTCGGTATCCGTTGGCGTAAAAGTTGGTAATCTTGATAATATCAATGAAATCCGAACCGAAACTATCGGATTGATGAGGTTAATCAGGAATCTGAAACCCGAACAAAAAGATGATTTTTCTATAAATGAAACAAAGGCTTTTGAAGAGATGGTCGCTACAATGCGTAAATCCGTTTGGGGTATTGGTATGGGACTAACTATGCTCTCATTCATTGTTGGCATCATCGGTATAATGAATATTATGTTTGTATCCGTTGCCGAGCGGACAAAAGAAATCGGAATACGCAAAGCAATTGGCGCTAAAAAATCATCAATTCTTACACAGTTTATTGTCGAAGCCGCTTCATTATCATTTATCGGCGCAATTGCTTCGTTCATTATTTGTTCGATAATTATCTTTCTGGCGGCAACATTTCTGCCGAAAGCTTTTGAATCATTAACATTTTTATCGCCCGTTATGCCATTACAATTTTTAATTATCGGAGCAAGTGTATCTATATTTGTCGGTATTCTTGCCGGACTTATCCCTGCATTTCGTGCCGCAAGTCTCGACCCGATTGAAGCATTGAGGTATGAATAATGAATATCACTGAGAGCATTATACTGGCTATTGACTCAATAAGAGTAAATAAATTAAGGGCATTCCTAACATTGCTCAGTGTGGCGATTGGTGTTTTTGCGATTATCGGAACAGGTACTCTTACATCTTCCTTAGAAGGTACAATGACAAAGGAACTTGAGAAAATAGGCGAAACAACATTCTGGATTAAGAAAATGCCTAATATTGTTACAGGAAACGATTGGAGAAAATACAGCAAAAGAAAACCGATTACATACTCTCAGGTAAAGGCATTCAAACGCAAAATGTCAATAACCGACCAAATTAGCGCTTTTGGAGTTTCGCAAGGTAAAACAATCAAATACGGTAACGAATCAACTAATCCCGATGTTACTCTTTTCGGAACGGACGAAATGTATTTTCCTATTAATGCCGTTAATGTTGTCAATGGCAGACCGATTATGAAACAGGATATAGCACTGCACAGAAGCGTAGCTGTTATCGGAAATGATGTTGCTATAAAATTATTTACTAATGAAGCACCGCTAAATAAGAAAATCACAATCGGCAATCATTCTTACACGGTGATTGGTGTGCTTGAAGAGAAAGGCGGAGTTCTCGGACAAAATAAAGACAACCAAGTGATGCTTCCGATTACAAATTTTTTAAATTATTATGCCAACCATTGGGAGCAATCATTAACAATATCGGTCAAAGCACCAAGCCGCAAACTCATTGATGCTACTATTGATGAAACAATTGGCACGTTGCGAATATTAAGGAAGTGCAAACCTTGGGAAGAGAATAATTTTGAATTATATACAAATGAAGCAATTAGCGAGATGTTCGGTGGTTTTATATCATTTTTATCAGCCATCGGTTGGATAACGGGTGGGTTCGCACTAATTGCCGCAGGTGTTGGCATTATGAATATTATGCTTGTCTCGGTCAAGGAGCGAACACGTGAAATAGGAATAAGAAAAGCCATCGGCGCCCGCAAGTCTTGGATTATGCTCCAATTCATTGTCGAGACAATTACACTCGTTCAGATAGGCGGTATTGTTGGAATTATGCTCGGAATTGCAGGTGCCTCCTTGCTTGGTGTTTTCATAGGGATTACTCCCGTTTTCCCCATATATTGGATAATTGCAAGTGTAGTAATTTGCGGGATAATGGGTGTCGCATTTGGTTCCTATCCCGCATGGAAAGCCGCAAATCTAAACCCCATAGATGCCTTGCATTATGAATAAATAATTGTACATCTTTCTATGATTGGAATGTTCACGCTAAACCTGTATAGCTCAGATGTTACAATAGCCAGATACCATAACGTCTGGTAAGGTGTGCAAGAGAAATTGAAAACCTGCTATCACATTACATTGCAAATAACTGTACCCTAATAAAGGTTGCGGTTTTATATTTGGAAGTTTACATATTAAGATACTACTTATTCAATCCAAATATATTTAAGCTTAGAATAATTAATAATAATAGGTTATATTTTTTCATTTTCATTTGTCCGCATATAACCTATATCAATTAAAGTGAAATAGTTTTTAATCTTCTAAATTCTTAACCGCTCTAAATCCTAAATAATTTGCGCTATAATCTTTTTTTCTTTTCCATATTTTACCATCATATACAATGATATACGCACTTTTATCATCAATTTCATTTTTTGTCCACCAATAAATAACTTGTGAATGCGGGTTCCATAATGGTGTTTCTTTGTCCGGTTCAATTTCGTATTCAGGTTCCATTTTTGAATTTAATAAACCCTTACAATTTGTATTATGTCTATGCATTGACCTTACGGCTTCTTCAACAGTAGGAAGTCGCCAAATATTTTGTGGGTAATTGGCAATGGATAAACCGTCTCTTGTTAAATATTTGCAAATGCTATCAGCCTTATACCAATTTGTACCTACGGTAGGCCAGCCGGGTCCTTGTGGTGCCCATACCAATGAAATATCATTGCCGTGAACTATTCGTATCCCAAAATTATTATCATTTATTCTGCCGCTTGTCCTATATATCGGTTCAATTCCAAATATAATTAAAGTAATAATCGGTAAGAGAATACAAAGTCTATATTTCCATTTCTTCTTTGAAAACTTACTAAACCAATAGAGTATTCCAAGAAAAATAAATGGAATAGATATAATTGTGTTATTGACAAGATAAGCTAATATTGTTCCGGAAATAAGAAACAAAAAAGCACCTAATTTATTATTTCTAATCGAAACTAAAGTTAATGAAATTGTAATAATCATTGGACTGAGATATTGAATTAACATCAATCCAATATTTTCAAGTAATGAGTTGAAATACCACCCTTCATGAAAGTTCTCAATTATTCCCCAATATGCCCAAAAACAAGCGGCAATAATTGAAATGGAAATAGAAATCCATCCGATTATTTTTTTTATTTTCATATTGACTCTTTAATTAATTAAACAATATAGATATATATATCGGCTCAACCTGCAGCTCACAGTTTATTCGACAACTATCTTCTTAATTCTGCTTATATTCCCTGAACTTATTTTTAATAAATAAACGCCTGCAGGTAGCGAAGATACATCAATACGCTTGCTAATTGTTTGAACCATAAAATGCTCGCTGTAAACGGTTTTCCCTTCTAAATTAATCAGTTCGATACTAGTACCTGTTGATGAGAGATTACTCATTTCCAGTATAAAATAATCACTAACAGGATTTGGAAATGTATTCAATGTTGCCGATGTACACGAAGGAACGGAAACAACAATACGCACTTCAAATACATTTGTAGCGAAACAGCCGTTTTTATCCGATACCGTTACAAAATATATGCCGTTTTTATCAACATAATAAGTGCGTTCTTTCGAGCCGTCCTGCCATAGATAGCTTTCATAATTGCCTGCATCAATAGTTTGCGGCTTGGGGATATCCATATACTTAGTTCCGGTACTTGGTGCGGGAAGCACGTTTAGATAGATAGAATCTTTAAGAGTGTAATCGTTCTCAAAAATATACGAAACCTTGTATATACCTGATTCGTTTGCGTAAAAGACCTGCCCGTTGGCGTCTTCTTTATTCCACTTATACGAAAGAAATCCGTTAATATGTGCAGAGCTAATAACCGCCCACTGTCCTTGACATATTGTTACTGTGTCATCATTAAAAATATCTTTATATATATACACAGGGTGGAAAATAGCAGAATCATTGCTGCGCACTTTGTCGTCCCGTGCATTTATTATAAACGTTATATAATGCAACCCCTTGCTCAACTTTCTATACCCGAACACATATTTTCTTTCTTCGCCGGACTTTAATATCTCCGGGAATTGTTGTTCAATTGCTTTGTCGTAATCTACGCGCCAAAGTATTTTAATACCCCTTGTAATATCCTCTGTACCATTGTTCCTTATTGTTAGGGAGAATTTGGAGTTTTTGGAATTAACACAACTATTCTTCGGTAATCCCACTATGCCAATATCAATAAGTTTTTTCTTATCGTAAATTTCAATATCGTCCAATGCAATGTCGCTGTATTGGGCGGGACCTGTCAAACCGCGGAATCTAATTTTTAATCTTTGGTTAAAATCCCGCAGATTGATTTCGGCATACTTCCAGAGATTGCCTTTGTTTCCATTTGCTGTCCACACATCATTATGCCAAGTCCCGTCATAAATATCAATATGCAAACTACCCATTACATCGCCGAGAGGTTTGTAGCTACTGAGCATCTGATACCAGAATTTTAAATATGGTATTTTCAAATGACTAATGTCGAAAACAGGACTATATAAATCCGCTTGCTTATTGGCAAATGGAAAACTTGATTCCACATAGAGATAGTTGCCGTTCTTGCCCGTATGGTCGCGTGAAGGTCCTGTGTAATATGTAGGTGTCGAACCACGATTTACCCACCAATCGGTTCCATCGCGTCCGTCATTATGCCAGCCGTTAATTAGTTTACCCGGCTTGCCCCTGCCAAATTTGGTAAATGATTCTTTATATGGAAATTGTTTTATAGTTGGTGATGTTTCGATTTTGATATTTTTTAATGAATCATTTGCATAATTATTGTCGCCTCCCAATGTTTGATAAACCGATACATAATAATCCTGATTATCAACAAAGATAAGTTTTTGTGATATTTGATGAAGTATTGTTTCACCCGGATTAATTGTTTCGGAAAGTGGCTCAACATACTTAATTGGAGCTTTGTTGCCGGCTTTGTAGATGATTGTTAATATGGAATTATCAAATGACTTTGTGCCTGCGTTGTGTAATTTAAGGATTAGTCTCTCATTACTTGTATAGAAACATGCATCGCTCAGATAGACGCCCTGAACGGCACAATCCTTCTCAGCTCGTTCTTTCACTTGTACGTTGTCAATACATATACCCGTTGATTTTACACCACCATCATCGAACTTGAAAGCAAGAAGCAAGCAGGATTCACCTGCATAGCCGGATAGATTGACAATTTTCTGATGCCATCTGGCAGGCTCGGGCAAACAGGAATCAATAAGATTCCAAGTTGCTCCGTTGTCGCTACTTATTTCAATCATTGCATGGGAAGACAGTAAGTCCGTATAGAAGACATCAAAGTATAATGCAGGTGATTTAGTCCCGCTGAGGTCAAGTGGTGGCAAGATTAATCTGTCATTATGTCTATTCAAATTAAGCTTAATATCATTAACCAATGCAAATTTTGTATGCTCCGGTATTTCCCAGAATTTACTCCCTGAGCGTGCATTCTCGGTTTTTGCATCACTAAATATCCAGCCTTCCGAATTGCCGCTTTGGCTCTTTCTCCAAGCGCTTGGCAATTTACCGCCTTCAAAATTCTCGCTCAAAGGTAATATGTTTTGCTTTAAATGCTCAACATCAAAACTCTTTGTGTCATTTGCGGGATTAGCATCGTCAATTATCGAAACTTTGAGATTAACTCTGTACTTTCTACCGACTGATGACAAATCAGCTTTTTGTTTGAATGTGTAAATATACGGAGTATTGTATTTGAGCGTATCCTTAATCTTTTCTTTATGCCAAACGCCGCGGTCAATTGAATAACTGATTTCAAAATTCAATAATGTATCGCTTCCGAAGTTCATAATAACAGCAGTAATTTTTTCTTTGTCGGATAAATCGCAATTACTTGTCGGTGCGTTCAGAGATTTAATTGCCAAATCGAATTTGTTCATTGGTTTTACAACGAAGTTATCAATTGCAACGCCTTCATCATTTTTATTTGCGTCCGACCCCATACGGAAACGGAAACGAACTTTGGGCAATCCACCGAGATGTGGTAAATAAGTACAGTATGTATGCCAATCATTGTTAGTGCCGCTAAACCAAGGAATACCGAAATCAACTGTCTGTGCGAGATTGCTGTTGTAGTCCGGTACTTCTACCCGTTTCCACTCTTCGTCATCGGTTGAGTATTCCAACACCATTCCGTCAAAGTCCTTCTCGAATGAAAAAATTGCATCGAAACAAACGTTAGGATTCAATAAGTTCGAGAAATCAAAGCAAGGCGAAAGCAATACCATTTCCGAAGCATCGGTATAATTCTTATTCAATCCTGTCATCCATACACGCTTTCCGCTTGCCGCAGTGTCAATTAATTTTTGAGCAGGAATACCCCATTTCCAGTCGTTTTTTCTTTTAATTTTATTTCCCTGCCACCCACCTGCGGCGGCTTCAAAAGCTTCAATGTATGGGAAATCGCTTATCATTCCCGCAAAGATTTGATTAGTCAATACGTTATTTCCTTTAAACGGGTCTGGTGCATAATCCAGAGTAATTTTTAAATTATAATTCCGTGCGGAGGATAAATCAGCCGTTTGCTTGAACTTATAATTCATTATTTCTTTGCTTGTCAGGTCTTTGCTTAGTGTTAGGTTTTCGCTGATAGTATTTCCGTTAATTGTATATTTTAAAATGAATTTGGTTCCTTTTGGAATTGCACCGCAGGAATTATTAATGATTTTTACTTCAATAATTTCCTTTGCCGAAAGCGGTGAACAGCTTGTTCGGGGTGATACGATTTCAGCGATAGCCAAATCATTTGCAGGTGCGTATTTGTATGCACTATAAATGGTAGCAGTTTTTGCATTATTGGCTTTATTTGAATCGCCGGGAAATTCCGCCCAAACGTTTATTATATGTCGTCCGGTTTTAGATAGGTCGAAAACCGCTCTACTTTGATACTGAATTGATTCGCCGGGATTGAGCGTTCTTACAAGTGAATATTTTTCGCTTATAGTATCGCCTTTGTCGGCACTGAAAAAGAACTTAATCATACTAGCGCTAGGCAAAGTGCCGCATCCGTAATATTGCAGCTGCACGGTAATATGTTCTTTTTTGGAAAGAGCCGTGCATGATGTTTGCGGCGAAATATACTTGGCAATACCTATGTCATCAGGAAAAACGGGCGTACCTACACCGACTGCATACCAAGCATTTGCAACGGTTTTATACTCTTCACTACACATACCGTAGAGGTCTTTTGTTGCTTGCAATGAAGCATTGCGAGCATCGTAATATTTGGCGGCGGGAAATAGGTAATAAGTCAAAGTACGATATGCAATTTTTTCCGCTTTTTTAATACCAATTTTTTTTACATCATATTTCCGCTTATTATCATTCGTACCTTTTTCACCTTCGCACAAAATATAATACCAGTGATTTTGTACCTGACTATTAGTATGAACACCACCATTATCAGCGCCACCGGTTTTCCAGTATTTTCCTTTGTATGTGTCCGGTTGGTGAGTGCTGTTTGGGTCTGCCAAATCGCGGGAAACAATTTTCCATACCATAGAATTATCAGGTTTTTTAATACCGGCCCAATAGCCGATAGTCATACCGAAAATATCGCTAAACGATTCGTTCAAAGCACCGGACTCATAGGCATAAATCAATGACGCAGTATGTTGGGTAACGCCGTGTGTCAATTCATGTCCTACTATTTGCACACGAGTAAACGGATTGCGATTGTTCCCGTCCCCGTAGGACATAAACGCACCATTCCAAAAAGCATTAGCAAAGTTTTCCCTTACGTGTGCAAGACTAATAATATCCATACCTTTGTTGTCAATACTATTTCGTTTATGCACCTGCTTATAGTAATCATAGGTCATTTCCGTACTCCAATGGACATCGCCTGCTGTTTCGTCAAGTCTTGCATTTACATTATTCCAAAAATTATCCGTATCGGTAAAGTCCGTTGCATTCTTCAGACCGGTTTTATTATTTGCATCTAATGTTTTAATAACAACACCGTCCCGAAGTTCACGTAAACGGAAACCACCGGTAAAATGTTCCGTTACGATTGTTACCGTGTCATGATAAAGGGTTACAGCCCGCCCCGTTTCATATTCATATTGCAAATTGTTATACTTTGTCAGAATTTCGCCTGTGTTTGCATCAATAAAAATTGAGTAGTAGCTCAGTGGCTCTGCGGCATAAACATCAATTTTATATGCAAGTTTATATTCATTCATATTCGGGAACACATTGGGACCGATGAACATCAATTTCGGTTTTGGATAGAATGTAGCAAATTCATCTTTAAGTATAGTTCTTAACATCGTTTCGTTTTCTCTATCCTGCCACATATAAAACTGTGCATTTACTTCGTTCAGAGCTACTGCCACAGCCGCTTCGTGACTGAGTGAAGCAATTGTGGAACTCTTGAAATAAGGAAGAAAAAAACCGTAACCGAGCGGTGAGTTTCCTTGTCTTTCGTGAATGATATATTCCGCTCCGAAGACAGGAATATTCCTATATTCCTGTTTGAAACGATAATGCTTCATACCGAATTCGTCCGTATCGGTTCTGTATAGTTTCATCTCTCGGGGTCCACTCAAACCGAAAGATTTGTAATATGTTTTAAATATATCCGCCGCTTGTGTGTTTAGGTTTGAATTGAACTCAACAAAGCCGGTATTTGATAAAATATGTCCAACATCAGGAGAAATATTTTGCTTCAGTATTGTTTGCGACTGCAAACTGATACTTAATAACGTAATAATACTTAAATAGAGTATTGTAGAAAGTGCTTTTTTCATAATAATTCCCAATAATTGTTTATGTCTATTTCATTTTCTTACAATATAATAAAATACTAGCAATTTTATATTATTTTCATTAGTTTATGCGTTTAAAACGTTAATAAAAATGTTCATAATTCAAAAAGGAAAAAATGTATTTCGACAAACGTTGGTTTCAATATACCGTACTGCTCTTTCTTGCTTTCATCTGGGGAAGTTCTTTTATTCTGATGAAAATCGGTTTGCAGGCATTTACCAGTCAGCAGGTAGCGGCTTTGCGTGTTGTCCTTGCATCGCTTGTATTGTTACCCTTTGCCGTAAAGAGTTTGAAATCATTCAGAAAGCAAGACCTGAAAAGTCTGCTAATTATTAGCATTATTGGTAGTCTGATACCCGCATTCTTTTTCACAAAAGCAGAAACACGTATTGATAGCGCTCTTGCCGGTATGCTAAACTCATTGACGCCCGTATTCACACTAATTATCGGGATATTGTTTTATGAAATAAAATTCAATAGGCGTCAAATATTCGGATTGCTTATTGGACTCGCCGGTGCATTTATTCTTATGAATGACGGTCGTAGCATAGCATTAAGCAGTATTAACAGCTATGCACTATTTGTTGTTGCCGCCACAATTTGCTATTCCATAAGCGTTAATGAAGTGAAGGCACATCTGACGCATCTTAACGGCATACAGCTGACATCGCTTTCTTTTCTAATAGCCGGACCAATTGCACTGGGCTATTTACTTACAACGGATTTTGCTCCTGTACTTGCAAATCAGGATATGCTTATAAGTTTCGGCGCAATTGCGGTACTGGGAATAATAGGAACCGCTTTAGCAATGTTGTTTATGAATCATTTGCTCGGCTATGTTTCTGCTGTTTTTGCCTCCACTGTTACGTATTTCATACCCGTATTTGCAATTTTCTGGGGGTTGGTTGCCGGTGAAGTAATTACTGTTTACCATATAGCCGGTATGGCTATTATACTTATCGGTATAGCACTTGTAAATACTAAGAATATAAAATAGAAATAGATATGAAGATTTTCCCCTGCACCCAATAGGCTGGGAAATTTATTACTTAGTGACGAATATTTATAATAAAGGATAAAAAAATCTTAATATACCAAGTAACACTTACCGTTATAGATATAACTGTTTTATTTGAAATAAATAAATATTTATATATATTTGTATATATTCTTATTGGTAATTACTAAAAAGTTCTTTGCATTTATCTGTTATTGATAAGCAATATATTCAAGATGTATTGAAATTTACATTAGATTTAGAAAAAAAATCTTATTTGATTTATATATTTAATTTATATAAAGGTGTTTAAATGAAAAAATATTTCTTAATATTTTTTGTCAGTGCTTTTCTATTGTTCACAGGCAATGCCTATGCCCTGACAAGTTTTACGATGACTGCCGTAGCTTACGACCACAGTGGCCAGATAATGGATAATGCAAGTGTAAACGTACGCGTAACAATTATGGAGGGCAATACCATTGCTTATACGCAGACATTTGCAAATGTAGCAACTTCTCAATTTGCTATATTCTCGGTTGATGTGGATGGTTCAACCGATTCCGCCGCATTTGCGGCAATTGATGTTACCGCCAATATGCGTATCAGAATAGAAGTACAAGATGGTACGAATTGGGTGCTGAGTGGTACGCAGACTTTAACGCTGTCGCAGTATAATACAATTGTCATATTCGGCAATATAGATTTAGCTGAACACCATATTATTATGGGTAGTTCAGATGACAAAGGGGAAGAATTAGTAGTAGGCGGTGATTTGAGCGCTGCTAATAATGGTAGGGGTAGTGCTATTTTCACAATTTCCAATAATGCCGTTAATTCGGCTAAGATTGCCGATGGAGCAATAATGAATTCGGATATTAATGCTTCCGCAAAAATAGATGTAAGTAAAATGGCGGCAAGTACAACCGCAGAAGACGTCTTGCTAACCCCAAATCCTGTGGCGGCTCCTGTTTGGGGCAAGATAAAGAATGCTAATATTGATAATAACGCCGCTATTAAGTATTCCAAATTATCATTTGACAACAATATTGTTGCCGGTGATATAGCCAGCAATGCCGTTGGTAGTGATGAAATAGCCAGCGATGCAGT
>CAZOOR010000014.1:0-2867 GCA_964581505.1 uncultured Hyphomicrobiales bacterium | reverse complement strand
ATAAAATACACAGCAATGCAGTATATTCTTCTAATATAGTCGATGGAGAAGTAAGAAGTAGTGATATACGCAACAGGGCTGTTACTGAAGCTAAAATAGGTATAAATGCAGTGCGCTCTTATCATATACAAGACCGAGCTGTTACTAGGAATAAAATAGGCTTTAATGCAGTGCAAGGTTATCATATACAAGACCGAGCTGTTACTGAGGCTAAAATAAAAAACGGTGCTGTCGGGTCTGCTAAAATTGCGCCCAATGCGGTAAAGAGTTATCATATTGAGAATGGTACTATTACTAATCTAGATATTAATTCTCGTGCGGCGATTTCAGGGACTAAAATTTATCCGACTTTCGGTTCGCAGAATATTTCTACAAATAGAAATATTTTTGTGGGTGGAGATGCCACTATTACGGGTGGGTTGACAGTGAATTCCAATGTTAGACTTGGTAATGATGCAAGCCAGGATATTACTACATTGAGTTCGAGACTTGTTACTAAATATAATTCTGTGTCGAATCCGCGTACTCCATATTCTATTCCGACAGGCACAATGGTTATGGATATTAATACCTCAAGAAGAGCGATAACTGTGAGATTGCCTACCAGAGCAACAAATGGCCAAATATTATATATTAATTTACATGGTGGAAACAATGTGACTATTTCCGGTGCTAATTACACTGATAAAAAACTCACTTATGTTTTTACTAATAATGGTTGGGTACTATTTAGTAATCTGTAAGACGTATTTAAATTATTATTAAATCCCCTGCCCCCAATGGGCTGGGGATTTTTTTTACTTGGACACGAAATATTTATAATAAAGGATAAACAATCCGGGTAATTTACTCAGGAATTTCTGATTTGGTATAAATAGCATATATGCCTAAACTAATGATACATATACTTGTATTTTATGGATATAAATTTATAATTAATTGGATTTAATAGAGGAATTTATTATTTTGACATTAATTATATTATGAAGATGAAGAAATTTCATTTTTTTGAATTAATTTGTAACTAAATAAATAGTAATTTTTTACAGTATTTTTGGAGTAAGTATGAAGAAATTAATTATTATATTGTTTGCCGTTTTTGCTATAAGCGCTTGGTCGAACAATACATTCGCACAAGATAAACGTTTTGCAATCGGCGTTGGTGTTGGTTTCTCACGTGGAATTAACGAAGCCTCGCAGGACGAAAGAACCTTTGGTTCTTTGTATGGCGGTTATTTGCTGTATATCAATGGTTTTGGCTCACATTTTACGCCCGAGCTTGCTTTTACAATGCAATCAAACGGTACGGAAAAATTCGGTGGTTTCTCGCAATATAAAAATACGCAGATTGTTCCTGAGTTTAGAGTAAGATGGACATTCTTCGAGCCTGATGCTTCTTTTAATCCATATTTAGCATTGGGTGTTGGTGCTAATATGTTTACGGTTGATTCAGTCCCGAGTAATCCGAATCCCGAATCAGAGAATGAAGGTACTGCTTTAAGTATTCCCGTATTGCTCGGTTTTACTTATGCCTTATCTGAGAATTTAGGTCTGGATTTTAATTTCGGGCTTGATATGACTACAAACGATAACCTGAACCCCGTATGGGACGATTTGGGTGATGGCAACTGGATTGGACGTCTTGGACTTCATTATGCTTTTGGCGGCGGAGACCCGAATCTCGATAGTGATGGCGATGGTCTTACTGATATTGAGGAAGAAGATATTTATAAGACAGACCCGAACAATCCTGACACCGATGGCGATGGTCTGATGGATGGAAAAGAAATCAATAGCTACAAGACAGACCCGAACAATCCTGATACCGATGGTGATAGTTTAAAGGACGGTGAAGAAGTTAATAATTATAAGACAAATCCGAATAATGAAGATACTGACGGTGAAGGCTTGAAAGATGGCGATGAAGTCAATAAATATAAAACAAATCCGAATAAACCTGATAGCGACAATGACGGATTGACTGATGCTCGCGAAGTCAATAAATACAAGACAAACCCGAATAATCCCGATAGCGATAGAGACGGTTTGAAGGACGGCGATGAAGTCAATAAATATAAAACAAATCCAATGAACCCCGATACAGATGGTGGCGGTGTAAAAGATGGCGATGAAGTCAGAAAAGGAATTAATCCATTATTAAAATCAGATGATAAAAAACCTGCTGACAGCGACAATGATGGTTTAACTGATGATTACGAGAGAAAAATCGGCACAAACCCGAACAATCCCGATAGTGACGGAGACGGTTTGAAAGATGGTGAAGAAGTAAATAGATATAAAACAAATCCGATGAACCCCGATACTGATAACGGTGGTATCAAAGACGGTGTAGAGGTTAGAAATCATGCTAATCCGCTGAAAGCCGATGATGATATTCTCAATATTGCTGTTGGTGATAAGATTGTTCTAAGAAATATTGTATTTGCCACAGGCAAGTCTATTATTTCTCCGAAATCCGCTTCAATTCTCAATATGGTTCATAAAGCGTTGAAGAGCAGACCGGAAATGAAATTGAGTATTGTCGGTCATACCGATAATGTCGGTAGACGGAAATCAAATATCAGACTCTCGAAAAACAGAGCCGCCGCTGTTAAAGCTTGGCTTGTGAAGAGAGGGATTAAAGGAAATAGATTGACGACTGACGGTAAAGGTCCCGATGAACCTGTTGTTCCTAATACAACTAAGGAAAACAAACAGATGAACAGAAGAGTAGAATTCTACAGAGTTAAATAATAACTTTGTTGCTCATTATTGTCCCCGTTTGCATTTTGTAAACGGGGATTTTTTATAATAGAATGACAGGTATATAATAATCAATAGGGTGAACATCATCTACAGGAAGAGGG
>CAZOOR010000013.1:0-42611 GCA_964581505.1 uncultured Hyphomicrobiales bacterium | reverse complement strand
ATTTCTATAAGCCAACAAAGGACGGTGCTTATCAAGTTATTGTGATAGACAAAAAAGGATGCAAGTCGTTGCTATCCGAGCCGTACAATTTTGTTTCAGATGTAGCAGAAATAAGAAGAAACAGCAATGATGTCATCACGCCTAACCCCGCCGGGGACTATATAGATATAGCTGTAGCGGGCAACCGCATCCTTAAGGATGCGGTTAAAGTGTATGATGTGCTGGGTAATGTGGTTTTATCCTCCCCCGCCTGCTCCGCAGGCACCCCCTCCGAAGGGGGACATATTCGGGTTGATGTATCGGGCTTAGCGGCGGGTGTGTATTTTATCCGTGTGGGCGGCAAGATGTATAAGTTTGTGAAGATGTAATGTATTCTCATATTCTCGAAAACATTACAAAGTCAATAATAAAAAAAAGACTACCCGAGAGGTAGTCTTTTTTATATTTATTTGAAGAGAATTATTTTTTCTTCAGTTTTTTAGCAGCAGCTGTAACGGCATCTTGAACTCTTTTATACTGCTCAGCCTGTGCGCCTGTAATTTTTGCACGAGCAATAAGATTATAAAAGTTCTGAGCGGCGAGAAGATTCATTTCGATAGTAATTTCATCTTTGCCTTTTTTTCCAGCTTCTTGTGCGGCTTTGATTGCATCAACTAGAACTTTTCTAACTTCAATAAAAGCATCAACTTCACCACCACTAATTTTGACGGTGTTTAATGTGTTATATGCAAAAATTGCATCATCAATTGAAAAAACAGGTTGAATTTTAATATCTTTCTGTCTGTCTTTTAGCGATTGGTTTTCTTGAGCGAATGAAGCTATGCTAACCATTACGATAACTGCAAGAACTGTTAATAAATTTTTCATTTAAACCTCATAAAATATTGAAAAATAAAGTAATTAAAAATCAAAATTAATTGAAAATCTGTTTAATAAATTGCTTGTTCCAACTTGGGAAATAGCATAATCAAAATTAAAATATTTGGTTTTAATACCAATACCACCAGCCAAACCGGATAGTTTTCTTTCTCTACTTGGTGCAGTATAACGGCGTGTATAATTATCATAACCCAATCGTACATTTACATACTTCCCGAAATGGAATTCACCACCAATAGAAAAGTTTAACAATCTATCAAAGAATGCGTCAGTACGGTCTCCCAAGTGATGAAATGAAAAGGCAATCAACAAAGGCAAACCTATTAGACTATGATTAACCCCGAGGCGTATATCCAAAGGTAATTTCTCTGTTTCTCCGTCATAGGAATAAAGTTGAAAACCGGCGTTCAGGACAGAAGCGGCTATACTTGTCCTACCGTCTTCCAAATTATATAGTAATCCAATATCAAAAGCAACAGCAGAAGAACTATATTGAGAAATATTAGAGAAAATATACTTAACACCAACACCATAATAAAGGTTGGTATCAAGTTCATTTGCAAAATGGACGCATAATGCCAAATCGTTAGCCCCAAATTTACCTAATAGATTGCCGAGTTTGTCGGCACTATTGAATGAGCCGTAATTAGAATAAATCGCCGATACTGAAAAAGTCCCTATATCTTCATAATTTTTAACATAGGACACATTACCGGAATTAATATCAAGTGTATGTTTTAGAAATGTAGCAGAAAATCGTTTGTCCGAAACTGTAAATATCGTAGCAGGATTATAAAACACAGCACTTGCGTCTTCATTAACACCCTCGAAAGCACCTGCCATAGCGGCAGAACGAGCGCCGGAATTGTACCTGAGAAATCCGTAAGAATATGAATTGGCTGATAAATTATTTACAGTCAATAATAACAGCATTAAAAAGCCCAACATTCTAATAAACATTAGTTATTCCCTATATCATTAATAGATTGAAGCAATATACTATAATTCATATTCCCCTTTTGTTAATATATCTTAAATTAAGTCGAATTAGCATTTTATTTATTTTTTAATTTTGATACTAAATCAACAAATATTTTGGGTGGTCTGACAGGTTTTAAATTATCTGTTTTAATAAATGTATGCACAGTCCAACCTGTTGCCACCAATCCCTCACCCACTCTAATCTCGTAATCGAATCTAAGTGTAGCCCTCAATTCAGATAAATCAATTACAGCCTTAACCTCTAAAATATCATCATAGAATGCCGACTGCTTATAATTAATATGAGATTCAACCAGTGGTAGCATATACCCTGCTTTTTCCAACTCAGTATATGGCAAACCCGAATTACGCATTAATTCTGTACGACCGACTTCAAAAAACGTCAAATAATTACCATTATAGACAACTCCCATTTTGTCCGTATCAGCATATCGTACTCTTATTTTAGTAATATTCTCTAAAACCATTGACTATTTGTTTCCTTTATTTTCAATTTCCAATAGTTCCAAAATCCGATTAAAATCATCGGCGGTCATATAATTAAATTCAATTGTACCAGAAACATCATCTTTCGGATTGATTCTGACTTTAACACCGAATTTATATCTCAATTCCTGTTCTTTTGATTCAATGATAGCTTTCAAATCGGCGGGAATTGTATTATCCTTTTTAGCGGATTTAATTTTTTTATTTACCGATTTCCCTGATAAAGAGATTAAACCGAGTTCAATATCGCGAACTAATTTTTCTGTTTCGCGAACAGTCATAGAGCGTTTTTTTACAATTTCCCATGCTTTCAGCATACGCTTTTTGTCGGCAAGCCCAAGAATGGCTTTTGCGTGTCCCATTGTTGTAGCACCCTTTCGCAATTCGTCTTGAACGGGAATAGGTAATTTTAAAAGCCGTAAATAATTTGCAACAGTAGCTCTATCCATACCCATTTTCTTTCCTATTTCTTCCTGAGTAAGTTCGTGGTCTTGTATCAACAAATCGAAAGCATTAGCGGTCTCAATAGGATTAAGGTCGGAACGCATAATATTTTCGAGCAATGCCAGTTCCAGCATTTTTTGGTCTGTATCTACATCTTGGATAATAGCCGGGATTTTAGTTAATCCCGCAAGCATAGCGGCACGCACACGCCTTTCGCCGGCGATTAGTTCATAACCGTTCATAGCCTTTCTTACAGAAATAGGTTGAATCACTCCATTTTCAATAATTGAATTTTTTAAATTTTCAAGTTCTCTATCATCAAACTTTTTTCTAGGTTGATATGGATTGTAAACAATTTTGGATAGTTCAATCATTGGATAAGTACCAACAACTTTATCATCGTCAGCACTTTTAAATTTTATACCTTTTTCTGTAAATTCAACGGCAGAAGGCAGGAGGGCATCTAAACCTTTCCCCAAGCCTGTATTTTTTTTCTTTTTCATATTGAATTTCTTTTAATTATTTCGTTTGCTAATTCTAAATAATTTTTTGCACCAACACTAAGAGCATCATATAGAATAACCGGCTTACCATGACTTGGTGCTTCGGAAAGCCTAACATTACGCTTTATAATCGTATCGAAAGCCTTTTCGCCAAAATGCGATTTAATCTCATCAACTACTTGCTTAGATAAACGAAGACGGCTGTCATACATAGTTAATAGTACGCCTTCAATATCCAATTTCGGATTTAAATTATGCCTAACGATAGATATAGTATTCAATAGTTGCCCTAATCCTTCGAGTGCATAATACTCACATTGCACGGGTATGATAATAGAATCCGCACTTGTTAGAGCATTCAAAGTTAATAGACCGAGAGATGGAGGGCAGTCAATAATCAAATAGTCATAATCGCTTTTAATTTGCTCAATGACATTTTTTAGAATTGATTCGCGATTCTGTTTATTGACTAATTCAATTTCAGCACCGACCAAATCAATATGTGAAGGAATAAGTTTTAAATTCGGCATAACCGTATCGACAATAGATTTATTGACAGGTTCGCCGTCAATCACTACCTGATAAATAGTATAATCAAGTTGTCGAGAATCCACGCCAACTCCATTAGATGTATTAGCCTGTGGGTCTATATCAATCAAAAGGACTTGTTTTTCGAGAGCGGCAAGAGACGAGGCAAGGTTAATGGCAGTTGTCGTTTTGCCTACTCCTCCTTTTTGATTGGCTATTGCAATTGTTTTTCCCATAATAAACCTAAATAATTAAAATCCGTATTTCAAAAAATAATAAAAAAATGCGTTAAGAACTAACGAATGATTTATTTTACCTTCATTTATTAAGTCTTTCACTTCTGCAAAAGATTTTTCAAACACCATTATTTCCTCGTGCCTATCAAGATTCTGTTCGTACTTCAGCTCCACATTTCGCCAGACATAAGAATAACAAATATTATTGAGAAAGGCAGGATTAGGCAAAGTCTCTCCGAGATATTCCGCATTTTCAGGAGAGAAATAACCGGTTTCTTCCGTACATTCACGCTCACCGGCAAGTCGAGGAAATTCCTTGTGTTCTACTAAACCACCGGGTATTTCAATTGTAATATCATCAGTACCGTGTCTATATTGTTTAATAAGAACAATATTACCTGCTTTTGTAATAGGAATAATATTAACCCAATGAGCGGAATTGAGATATACAAAATCTCCTTCCCTACCTGTATCTCGGCTCTTCCGTTTTACTCTGTGCATGTCGAAAATCTTAAAATTATCAACCTGCACATCATCTATTGTAATCCATTTATTTATCATATTTCATTATTAACAAACCCCTCCGAATATTGAAGGGGTTAAGCAAATCCGATTTCATTGAAAAATAATCATTTATTTCAAAATACCAAATGGTTGAGAAATCAACTTAGTTGGTGTTTTGTATATCAAATAATAAGAACCCGATGAAATTTTATCGGTATCAAGAATTATTTCAAAAATACCGGGTTTCAAATTTTTGCTAAGTAGTTCTGCTATTTTTACTCCAACATTAGAGTATAACTCAATGCTGTGCATACCTTCTTCCTGTGCTTCAAATCGTATTCTCGTTTGAGCATTACCTGGATTAGGCGAAATACTTATGAATTGTGCCTGTGCCTTTCCTTTCGGGTCGAACAGTCTTCTGTTTCTATCCTTATCCATACAGACATTAGTTACAGTAAATTGTCCGTTTACTTCTTTAAATGCAACATCACCTTCTTCGGTTTTTGTATTTGCCAATATCAAGGTGATTCTATCAGCAGTACCAAGCATAACTTTAAATTGCAAATTAGCCAAAACGCCGTTTTTATCGGGAGCATAAGGCAAAGTCAGTTCAATTATTCGCATATCTTTTGATATTGTACCTTTTGGAGTTTTACCTATTGGCTCCAATACAGAATAGTTATAGATTAACGATGCCAATATATGCTTATGCACTGAAGCCAAATTGATATTGTCAGACATTTTTATAGGAATTTGAACTATATCACCTGTTTTACCTTCAGCTGTACCGATTTCAATAGTGGCACTTGATGGCAAAATGGTAAACTCACCGTTAATCTCCGTAAAGCTGACTCCACCCCCAACAGAAACAGTATTACTAATAGCAAGCGGTGTAGTTGTCGGAGTACCGTTGTTTGTTCTAAATGTCAAAACAGCAAGCACATCTCCTTTCATAGCCGATAGTGCCATATCCGTAATATCAATATAGCTTGAATGGTCTGTAACTGTTCCGTTTGATATACTGAGATAGCCGAGCAATTTTTCGTTGTAAGATATTCTTGTATCAATATGCGTGGCTCCGGATTCTTTCACTTTTTTCAAATCTCTCAAATGAATAGGAATTTGAATATCAAAGCCTGCATAAGCAGTATGCTTTTCAATCTCAATATTGGCAGTAGCCAAATCAGGATTACCGTTTACTCGTATTGAGTCAAGAAAATCGCAGGGATTACCGCTTAGCTGGATAGAGCAGTGGAGCGGTTCGTCATTGACCGGCTCATATTTTACAGTAACATTTAGGGTTTGTCCCGCAGGTATATTCCAAGGTAATGTAGGAGAAACTATCTGTAACTGATCACAAGGGTTATCATATTTTGTAATAGTTAAATCACGGGTTGAGTTATTTGTAATATTTACCACACCTGTTGCAGCAGCACCCACCGTTGATGTAATTGAAATAGCCGAAGATGTGATAGACGGATTAGCTACAACTGCTTTAAGTGTTAGTGATTTTGAAAAGTCGCAAAATTCTTCATTAAAGATAATTGTACCACTATAAGAATTGGCAGTTGTACCCGTGAATGCGACATTAACCGTAGCAGTTGCACCCGGGGCTATCGTCCAAGTATTAGGAGCAACTATAAATCCACCGGCATCGGCGGCTGTAATTGTTGCAGAAACAGAACCTGTATTAGTAATAATTAGCCGCTTTGAAGCATCTTCATCAATACATAGTTCACCATAATCAATTGAACTCTCGGAAATAGTAAAGCTAATATCCTCACGACTACCTTTCAAAATAATCTTATATGCCGGATTATTCTTAGCATTGCTATTAATTATCATTTCGCAATTTTTATCTCCACTTGATTTGGGGTTAAACCGTACAACAAATTTTTCCGAAGCATCGGGCGCCAATGTAAGCGGCAAAGCGGGCCAAGAAACTTGCTCAAAATCGCTTGTATTGCTCATTGTAATCGTAGAAATGTCAAGTGCTAATGCACCTGTGTTTGTAATAGTAATAGTTGTATCGTGGGTCAAAGCTCTACAATTTGCAGTTGGATAATCAATTTCCTCTGCCGGAGCAACAGCAATTTCAGGATAGCCGGAGCCATCACCCCAAAGTTTTGAATACAATCTTCCATGATTTGTTTCCGTAACCAAAGTAGTTTTTCTAACACCTTCTTTATTTGGCGTGAAAGCAATGGTAATGGGAATACAAGACCCGGCGGGTATTTCAAAAGTTGGTTTAGGAGCAATGATTTGAAAATCAGCGGCATCTTCATTTTTGGGATATATGTTTGTAACTACAATAGCTTTGTTTGTTCTATTGCAAATCACTCCCGTCACAGTAACGTCTTTTCTTTTACCTAATGACGAACCACCGACATATACATCTCTCTGGAAATACCAACCTGCATCTGAATACCAATCGTTTCCGTTACAAGCAGTTGAATTAAAACTTATATTTGCTTTGTAGTAATTCGAGTCTTTTGAAGTATAAGCCAAATTTAATTCTAATGTAGAATCTTTATCTAATTTTTTACCTGCTATGTTAGGATTAATAATTGTAAATTTTGAATCGGAAATTGTAATTGTATTATTTCTGTTAAAAACTACATAGTTGTTTCTTGCAGTAACCTTGATTTTTGCAGTCTGTTGCACACCCGGCTTTACATTAGAAAAGTAATGGTCGTTTTCTACAATCTCCAAAAATGGCTTCAAATCATCAGGTACAGTGTATTTTATATTCTTAGTAATTGCAAATAATTTGCAAGTAACAGCCAAATCACCGCCATCACAACAAGAAAGCCATGTCATTTCGCAAGGAGCCGGTGGTCCTAATGTACCTGCTTTATTAATAATTGATACAATGAGGCGGGAAATATCGGATTTTTTAAGCGAAGATTCAATAGCTTCCCCATCTGGAGTTGAAGTAGCAATATTTCTCAAATAATTAGGCATTGGAAATCCAAGCGTAAGAGCAAATATTGTCGCCGGAATTTGTTCGCCGGTTGAAATTTGCAATTTCAATGCTTCATTAATAATCTTACCCTCCCAAACATTAGTTCTTGAGGGAGTTGTATTTCTTTGGAAATCATGCTGTCCGTCAGACATAAAAAGAATCACGGGCTTATACTTAGCATTTTGAGCATATCTTAATGCCCCGGGATTTTTCTGAACATCATAAAGAAATCCAGCATTAAAATCCGTCTGCCCGTAAGGACGCCTATAAGTTTCTTTTACGGCATCAAGCAAAGAATCCAAGTCATTAGTGAATTTTTGTTCAACTTTTGCTCTATCCGAAAAGCTGACAATGGCGGCTTCCCATCTTTTTCTGCTCGGCATGTGTTTTAACATTTCTTCAAAAGCGTTGATAACATTTTGCGCTCTCGTCAAGCCTGTACCGGGTACTACTTTTGTCATAGAACCGGATTTATCGAAAACAAAAATATACGATACTTTTGATTGTCCGGGAGGTGGACAAGATACAAAGGAAGGTGTCTTTGTAGGACAATCTTCGTTTATCTCGAAATCGCTTGGATTAAAACTGCGTATTTCATTTCCATTTGCATCTCTAACTTTGAACTCCAATCTAATTTTTGGATATTGGTCTGTATTGATGTTCATTACATCGAATGACTGGGAAAATGTAATCGAGAAACCCAATATAAAAACCGAGATTAATGTTAAGAGCTTAGCCATAGCTACTCCATTTATTATTTTATTTAACTTATTATTCATAAACAATAGGCGTAACAATATCAATAGTTACAGTTCTGCAATAAAATCTACCTTCCGGCAAATCATTATCGTATAATAATTTTGAATTACCTAATCCCTTTGCATTTCTTAAATCAACACCAAGTGCCTTTGCGGCGGCATTAGCACGTTTTTGAGAAAGTTCGAGATTATATTTTGCATCACCAATTCTATCCGAAAAACCAAGAATACTAACAGTCGAATTAGGATATATTCTTCGCTTAGCAAATTGAACAATTTTCTTATTTGCTTCACCCAATTCAAATTGATTATAGTCAAATAAAATAAGTGAGAACTTATCAATTTCCTTATCTTCAATCTGCTCCAAGATTTTTCTTTCAATTGTATATTGCTCCACAGGTAATGACTGAACGGGCGATGCCCATACTTTGTTATCATTATCAACAACCTGTAACCTATAATTCAGCGGCTCATTTAATTTAGGTACTACCTCGTATTCCTTAGATAAATCCCATTCAATATTTGTAGGCGGTTTGCCAGAGCCACTAAATGTTTTAATATCACCAAGACTTTGCGAGGTAATAATCTTCCATTGTTTAATACCCATTTGTGCATTAATAGAGGGTTTGAACCTGAAAACAGGGGGATTGGATTCAATCAAAGTATCCTGAATAATCAGCGGTTCAAATATTTTATCAACGTTTGCGATAATTTCTACGCGTCTGTTTTCTGCCTGTCCGTCAGTTTCACTTATATTAGAGGGTACTAGGGGTAAGTTCCTTGCTTTAACTGTAATTCTTGATGAAGGAATTCCCCAAACATTAACCAGATAATTCTTGACCGATTCCGCTCTATTCTTGGACAAAGCCATATTGCCTTTTTCGGCACCTAAATCCGTATTACAACCAATAAGAGTAAGATCTGCCTGAGGATACATTTTAACACGCTTACCAACTATATTCAATACATTATGGTAAACGTCTAATGTTGATTTATTATATAATTTCCTTACACTAAATTTACGTGTTTGCTCATTAGAGAATCTAACATATCTAACCGGCAATTGGGAAGAATTTTCGTCGAAGAATATATAATTAAGCAATGGATGCATTCTCGAAGTCAAGAATTGTTCAACTTTCAATTTTGCCATAGGTGATTCTTTTCCATCTTCATCAACAGCCACAGCAACAATATTTGCATCAAGTATCGGCTGTTGCGGCGGCGGGGTTGGCAATGGTAATGGTGGAGGCGGCGGTGGCGGTGGGGCAACCTTAGGCGGTTTGACCTCACGTGGCGCCCATTTCAAAGCAATACCGGCAGTCAATTGATTTACGCTCCAATTTACATTAGTAGCAATATTTGAAATACCGAAGAAATAGTGCATTTCGGGAACAAGATAAAATGATTCTTGTCTATTCAAAGGAAAATAATAACCAGCACCAAGTACTGCCGAAAGCAAAATACTCGAAGGATTAGTTAATGTACCGGAATACTCATTTCTAATTCGTTTATTTGTTCCGTAGAAAGTACCGAAGGAAGGTTCTTCCAATGTTTCTTTTTGTGCAAAGTCTTTTGACAACAAATATGCGGCATCTAAACCAATAGACAGAACAAATCTTTTAGTCATTCTGAAACCCAGCATAGTTTGCAAGCCTGCTGATGTAAAAGTGCCTTCGACAGAATGCTTGAATGAACCGTCAGTAGCAGTTCCAGACGCACTTGAAACGACAGTAGGTTCAAGCTTTGTTAAAGTTCCGGATAGATTTTGATAGATACCTCTGAATTGTAATAATAAATTATCACTCATAGGTATATCATATAATAATCCGAAATTATATGCAAAGCCTGTTCCAGTTTCATATCGGGGACAACAACTCGGTATCTGCGGAAAATCCACACCTTTGAAATTTCCTATATGCTGATTAGTGCCGACACCGAAGAAAAGACCAACAGCCGTTCTATTATCATCAGCCTTATCCAAATACTCTTGTGCATTTAAAACAAAGACAAAAGCAAAGCTTAAAATTAAGACTCTAATAAGTAATTTTTTATACATAAACTTCCTCCGAATTTTTCGGTAATATGTTCCCGAAAATTTATTTTTTCCAATTATTTTCTTCGTTTAAAATCAAAACAAAAAGTTTGTGAAAGAACACTATATAATAATGTTTTTTGCAAAAACCCTCAACTAACAATTTACTATTTTTTTTAATAAAAAACATCACTTTCTTGATACAAAATTTGAATTTTTTATATAAAAACGTAATAATAAATCCTTAGACTGCGAAATACCTACTCTTTTAGTGCTAATAATATCATTTTCCGAAATATCTTCACCTGCAATGATAAACAAATTATAACTTGTCAATGAGCGGAAATTATCAATTTTAGTAAATCCAAATGCTTTTGCAGTATTACCGGGTCCCTTGCACAATTTTTCAATATCATCAATTCCCCTATTAACTTTCATCAAATCCAAACCTTCAATAGGTTCCATAGCACGTATTAATACAGCGGCACCTTTTCCCTTTGCCTCGGTTACTACATTAATACAATGATGAATACCGTAAGAGCGGTAAACATATAATACACCACCTCCCTCAAACATAGCTTCATTACGGTTTGTTATACCACTATGAGAATGACTGGCTTTATCGTTTGCATTAAGATATGCTTCCGTCTCAACAATTTTCCCAGCAATAATCTGACCGTCCGAATCAATAGTCATCAGAATTTTCCCAAGCAGGTTTATTGCAACTTCTTGCGTTGGTTGCAAATAGAACTCTTTCTTTAAAATACCCTTAGATAATAATTTTTCAATATTATCTTTTATGTCCATACTTTCTCAATTAACAATAATTATTTAAACAAAAAGTTATACTTTCAATGATAATGAATTTTATCTAAATATAAAAATATTCTTAACATTTGTAATTGATTATGGCAAAACTTAAAATAGGAAATATAGAAATTGACAATGCTGTACTATTAGCACCAATGGAGGACGTAACCAATACACACTTTCGCCGAATATGTAGGCGTATGGGAGCCGATATTGTTTATTCCGAATTTATTGCTTCCGAAGGAATTGTTCGAAATGTACCTACATTGATGCGCAAAATGAATTTTCATGAAGAGGAGCGTCCTATTGCAATTCAAATTTACGGTTCAAGCATTGAATCTATGGTCAAGTCTGCCAAAGTAGTGGAACAGAGTGGCGCCGATTTTATTGATATTAATTATGGCTGTTGGGTTAAGAATGTAGTTCGCCACAATGCAGGCTCGGCACTTCTGAAAGAACCCGACAAAATGGTAGCAATGACAAAAGCTGTCGTAGATGCAGTGAACCTACCTGTTACCGTCAAAACACGCCTCGGTTGGGATAGGAATTCGATTATAATACACGAATTAGCACCACGTCTCGAAGATACCGGTATTCATGCCTTGACTGTACACTGCCGCACACGTAAGGACGGACATGGTGGAGAAGCCGACTGGTCTTGGATTCCCAAAATAAAAGCAAATGTAAATATTCCTGTAATTCTAAATGGTGATGTTACCAATCATCTCGAAGCCAAAAGAGCATTCGATGAATTTGAAGCTGACGGAGTTATGATTGGACGTGCCGCAATCGGAAATCCATTCATTTTTAAGGAAGTGAAGGAATATTTACAAAAAGGAAAAGAACCGAACGCAGCAAATCATGAGGAAAGAATATCAATATGCTTGGAACATTTAAGAATGGAAATTGAAGATAAAGGACCGAGAAAAGCGATACCCGAATTTCGCAAACATTATACGGGATATTTAAAAGGACTACATAATTCTCACCCTATACGTCAGAAGTTAGTACTAATTGACGATTATTCCGAGATTGAAAATATATTACTGTCGTATTCGGTAAATTTGCGTAAATACTATGACAGCAAATAAAATCATAGCCAGTAGATGATTATTTTATAATTTCCTTTACTGCTTCATGAATTTCATCTGCAGTAATTAAATTCATACAATTAAAATGCGATTTAGGACATTTTGATTTTCCGTAATGCGTACAAGGGCGACAATCAAGTTCCTTTTCAATTATTCTATATTTTGAATTGTATGGAATAAATCCGAGTTCCTGCACAGTTGAACCAAAGAGAGCAATTACAGGTATTTGACGTGCGGCAGCAATATGCATAATGGCAGTATCATTTGAAACGACACAATCCGCTTTATCAATAATTTCCGCTGTACCTGATAGTGATAGTTCCCCGGTAAAATTATTTATATGAACGCCAAATTTGCTAGAAAATGTCGAAGCTATATCCATATCTTCTTTGCCTCCAACAATTGATATGTCAAATCCGGCATCCAGCAGGCGTGTAATTAATTCCTGAAATATGTGAGCAGGTAATCGCTTTGTATAATGGAATGCTCCGGGAGCAATAACAATGCTTTTTTTACTTGTTCCTTTAGACTTAGCTGACAAATAAGAATTATGAATCTTATCGAACGGAAGCCAAAACTCAAGCCCTTTGCCATCAGGTTTAATATTAGGCAGTGCCGCTGCGTTAATATATAAATCGGGGAGCAAATCAAATGATTTGGGTTTATACTTTGCATAGACTAATTTCAATTTATACAATCTTCTTTTATTGAAAGCATTAATTGTAATTGAGAGATGCTTTCTCAATAATTTAGATTTATAATTATTCTGTAAATCAATAATCGCATCATATTGAATATTTGCAAAAAATTCTGATTTTTTCTTTTTAAGTTCATTCAAACTTGCAGTTCGCGACACAGTGTATAAATTATCAATATGCGGATTATATTTGAAAACATCAATCATCTGAGTAGTAGTAAGCATATCAATTCGGGATTGCGGATATATATTCCTAATAATACGCAATAAGGGAGTTGTCAGCAGGACGTCTCCGATTGATGTTAATCTTATGATTAAAATTGAACGTATATTTTGTGATTGATTACTCAAATTTTAATAAAATATTATTTTTTATTTTCAAATTTAACTAAAATCATTTAAATTAATAGCACGGTATTTTTAGAAAATCGTAACTTGTTTGAAAATTATTAATCAAAGAGAAGAATAAATATGAAATATTCAATTGAAAATATTGACGGAATCGTAATATTCGGGATAATGAATAAGAACATTAATTCCAATATATCTGCCGAACTGAAGGAACAGATGCTTATTGTAAGCCAACCGGATATCAAAGCACTCGTTGTAGATATCAGCGAAGTTGAAACAATTGATAGTAGCGGCATCGGCTCATTCCTTCTGGCAGAACGCCAATTAAGCGACCACGGTGTTCCTATGGCATTTGTTGGTACAAATGAGAATATCAAGAATACAATGATTATGCTGAAACTTGATAAGCTTTTTGATTTCTTCGATACAAATGATGATGCAAAGAAAACAATTCTCGAAATATTAAAATAAAAAAAACCGGCAAAAGCCGGTTTTTATATTACTCTTTCAAATCACCGTGTTTCTCTGGAAATGGAGGTAATGGGAGTGAGCCGTCAATTCCACCCAATGGAAAGTCCTTACGCAATGGGTATAATGGTTCACCTGATTCGGGGTCATTGAAATCTTCGGGCATATAGAAACGCCTTAAATTCGGATGACCCGAAAATTTAATTCCGAACATATCAAAAGTCTCACGCTCGTACCAATTAGCACTTTCCCATACCTCGACAACAGAGGGACAGGTTAGTTCTTTCTCATGAATGGGAACTTTAATCCTGACCCGAGCCTTGTATTTATTTGAGTAAAGGAAATACACAACTTCAAACCGAAATCCTTTTTTTGCGTGGTCAATAGCCGTAATATCAACTAACATATCAAAAGAAGTCTCTTCATTATTACGCAAAGCGTAACATAATTCAACTATTCTATCAGACGGAACTATTACTGTCAATTGCTCGCGATAAATAACGTGAGTAAACTCATTATGTATTGTTTTGACAACAGCCAAAATTGTTTCATTGGAAATAGCCATATTCAATTTGAACTATATTGTTAATAAATAGTTCTGCAAGTTAGTAAATCGGAATTAAAAATAAAAATTAAATATGAATTGATGTCAATGATTATATTATTAAATCGTTTATCAAGCAGATAAATTAAGGAGAAATATTGTTCGATAATAAACCATTACCCGAACGCGCAATAGCAGTCGGTTATGAAAGAAAAGGTGGCAACAGGAAATTAGCCGAAGAGCATTTGCTTGAGCTGGTATTTCTGGCAGAAACAGCAGGTGCAGAGGTGGTCGAAACTTTTTTTCAGGAAGTTGAACGCATTCACCCGGGTACCGCTATTGGCAAAGGAAAAGTCGAAGAAATAAAGTTTTATATCGAAATGAAGGATATTCAACTTGTAATTTTTGATGACGACCTTTCGCCTGTCCAAGCTAAGAATTTGGAAAATGCTTTTAAAGTAAAAGTAATTGATAGGAGTTGGCTGATTCTTGATATTTTTGCTTCACGCGCCCGCACGCTCGAAGCAAAAACCCAAGTGGAATTAGCACAATTGAAATATTTGCAACCACGACTGACTCGTATGTGGACACACCTTTCCAAGCAATACGGTGGCATTGGAACAAAAGGACCGGGCGAAACACAAATTGAGACGGATAGACGTATTATTAAAACACGTATTCAAAAACTAGAAAAAAAACTACTGCATATTGATATTCAACGGGAACAGCAAAGAAAAGGAAGAGATAAGTTGCCGCGTTTCGCTTTGGTAGGTTATACTAATGCCGGTAAATCAACTTTGATGAATATTTTAACGGATTCCGGTGTTTACACGGAAGACAAGCTGTTTGCTACTCTTGATACAACAGTCAGGACATTTCCTTTACCGGGAGGCACGAAAGCATTAATTTCCGATACGGTTGGATTTATCAGGAAATTACCTACTCATTTGGTCGCATCATTCCGTAGCACATTGGCAGAAGTAGCCGAGGCGGATATTCTAATTCACGTATTGGATATTTCCAATCCTTTTGTCGAAGAGCAGTACCAAGTGGTAAATGACACTTTGAAAGAACTTGGGGCAAAGAATAAGCCCACTATTCTTGTACTGAATAAATCCGATATTATTGAAGACCGTTCGGACTTACAATATTTTGAAAATAAATACGAAAACTCGTTGCTCATTTCGGCAAAACGAGGAATAAATATTTTGGCTCTGCTTGATGCTTTCCGTCAAAAGATAGAGGATATATCTAATATTTATAAAGTATTACTACCATACTCCGCATCGGGTTTATTACCGAAACTTTATGACGTATGTACTATTTCCGAAAGAAGCGATAATGACGATGGTTCGCTTTTTAAAGTAAGTGTGAATAATACTCACAAGGAATTATTTTATAGTTTTTTTGAAAAATATTTAGTGTAAACTATGAGTGAAAATAAAAAAGTTGAAAATGTAATGCGAGATACTCGGAAAGATGTACGATATGTTATTCTGGCTTCGAGAAAATTAACAAGAGAAGAAATGTTGCAAATTATCAGACTTTATAATTATCAACCGATGAATATTAAAGTAAAATCAGGAAACACGGTAACAATTGAGTCCGAATTATAATTTTCCGATATGAAAATTGCTAATCCCGAAAATATTCTGCGTTTTGTAAATGATGAGATTATTCAAAGGTTCAATAATTTGAGCAAAACCGGGCAAGAATTAATTCTGAAAAATGCTCACTGCTCACTAAAATCACTTATAATATCATCGTTTATACATTTAGAAAATGCCCCGCTACTTGTTCTATGTGAAACAAATAGCGAAGCAGAAGATTTTGAGCATGATTTCAGTTCCCTTGTTGATGCAGATGATATTGTTCTATTTACAAAACCCATTAGGAAATCAAATATTCATTTCAACGATGATGATATTTCATTTTGGTTGATTGACAGTCTGCTTGCTATCAAAGAAAAAATATCACCAATAATTATTGCCACCGGCGATATATTAAACTCCGATGTTCCTCTCCCTGATTCTCTGAATACAAATATGCAATTACTGGAAGTCGGTACTGAGATTAATCTTGATGATTTATCAACGGAATTATTGCTCAATGGTTTTGAACGCCAAGATTTTGTTTCAACACAAGGTGAATTGTCCATACGGGGAGGTATTCTCGATATATTTCCATTGGACAGCAACACACCTATTCGTATTGAATTTTTCGGTGATGAGATTGAATCTATCAGAACTTTCGATATACTTTCGCAAAGAAGTATAGACAGTTTTGATAAAATAAATTTTATGACAAAGATTTATCATTCGGAAGATGAAAACGAGTTTCGGGGTAATTTTTTCGACTATTTACCTTCTAATACTTATGTATTTAATACTCTGCCTGAAAACACTGAACTAAGTGAGAATTTAATACAAAGTTTAGAGAAATTCAAAACGGTATCATTCAATAAGTTGGGCAATGCCGATATTGAGGTTACAAGTTCACCCCAGCCGAAATTCAATAAATCCATAAAAAAACTCACAAAAGAGTTACTTGATTTACACGATAAGAAATTCTATATTTCAATTTGTGCTGACGGAAAAAGCAATCTGGAACGTATCAGAGAATTAATAGAGAATTCCCTTGAAACCCAATCGCAAAATATTATTGATTATATTCATTGGTCGTCCTCTTCCCTATCGAAAGGTTTTACTTCGGAATCTCTTGCACTTGCATATTTCAATGAACATGAAATATTCGGACGAATAAGAACTCAGAACAGGAGTTTGACAAATCGTAAAAAGAGCGGCATTAGCATAAAAGATATAAAACAATTGAGCATTGGAGACTTGGTTGTCCATGACGATAAAGGCATAGGTGCTTTTGACGGTCTGGAAATAGTTGAACTCGGCGGCAAGAAGCAGGACTGCGTTAGACTTTTATTTGCAGATAATGATTTGCTTTATGTTCATCTTAACTATCTGCACAAAATACATAAATTCAACTCCGAAGAGGGAATAAAACCGAAGCTATCAAAGCTCGGTTCTGCCGAATGGCTACGCAAAAAGAAGAAAACAAAGAAAAAATTAAAAGATATTGCCAGAAATTTAATCAAGCTTTATGCAAAACGAAAATCAATAGAAGGAGTTCCGTTTCCGGAAGATACAATTTGGCAAAAAGAATTTGAGGCTTCATTTATTTATGAAGATACACCCGACCAAGCCAAAACAAGCGATGAAGTAAAAGCAGATATGCAATCCCCAACTCCAATGGACAGACTTGTGTGTGGCGATGTCGGATATGGCAAAACTGAAATAGCAATACGAGCGGCATTCAAAGCGGTACAGGCAGGCAAGCAAGTTGCCGTACTTGTACCGACAACTATTCTTGCCCAACAACATTATATGTCTTTCAATGACCGCCTGCACGACTATCCGGTTAGTATTGATGTAATTTCTCGGTTTAGAACTGCCGCAGAGCAGAGAGAAATATTAAAAAGGACATCGGAAGGTAAAAATGATATTCTTATAGGCACTCACCGTTTACTTAGCAAAGATATTCTATTTAAAAATTTAGGTTTACTGATTATTGACGAGGAACACAGATTTGGTGTAGGTGCAAAGGAAAAATTACGTGAAATGAAAGCGGAATTGGATACGCTGACTTTGACTGCTACTCCAATACCGAGAACACTTAACTTTTCTCTAATGGGCGCACGCGATTTGAGCGTCATTGAAACACCACCACGCAATCGCTTACCTATCGTTACCGAAATATTAGAATGGAATGATAGAGAGATTAAAGAAGCTATTGATAGTGAGATAAAACGAGGCGGACAGGTATTTTTTGTTACCGATAGAGTCGAAGACATAGAACTGATTCTTTTTGATTTACAAAAATTGATGCCGGGTCTTAGATTCGGTATGGCACATGGACAAATGCCTGCAAAAGAATTAGAAAGAAATATGGAACGTTTTATTAAAGGTAAATATGACGTTCTTGTATCCACTAAAATCATTGAATCGGGTCTGGACATACCTAATGCCAATACAATCATTATAAACCGTGCAAACAAATTCGGTCTTGCGGAACTATACCAATTACGAGGACGTGTAGGCAGAAGCAATACACAGGCTTATTGTTATCTGTTTATACCAAATGCAAGAAAACTAAATCTGCTCGCATTGAAACGTTTGCAAGCAATAGAAGAATTTTCCGATTTGGGCAGTGGTTTTCAGCTTGCAATGCGTGATTTGGAAATACGCGGTGCCGGTAATTTACTTGGTCCCGAGCAGAGTGGTTTTATTAATGAAATGGGATTTGAATTATATCATAAAATTCTTGACGAAGCAGTTAAGGAATTAAGAACAGAAGAATTCCCTGAACTTATTGATGATAGCGATATAGAAGATGTGGAGTATCTCAAAAACGAAGATATACAAATTGATATTAACAGAAATGCTTTACTCCCCAAGGATTATATTAAAAGCGATAAGGAACGATTTTATTATTACAAGCGTCTATATAATATTGATAATCAATCTGATTTATCAATTATTGAAGAAGAAATTAAGGATAGATTTGGGAAAACACCACGTGAAACAGAAGAACTGCTCTTTGCCGTAAAACTTAGAATTATTGCTCTAAATACGGGTTTCACTAAAATTGAGTTACGGGCTAATAAACTGATACTTGAATTCCCGCCCGCAGGTAACGAAATGTTTTATCATAATATTTTCCCGGATTTAATAGATGTAATTACATCTTACGATAATTCTATATTAAAACAAAATAACAAAAAATTATATTACGAAGTAGTAATCAATAATCGTAATGACATAATTGAAAAATTATGGCGAATTAAAAAAACTATTGAATCATTGATTTAAAACTATGAAGAAGAAAGAGATAAATATTTTATCAATAGAAACATCGGGCAAAACCTGCGGTGTAACTCTTTGTCGGGATAAAGATATACTCTTCTCAGAGAATATTACCGAAGCCAATATGCATGACAAACTCCTTGCAACACTCGTTCAATCTGCAATGAAAATTTTGAACGGAGACTATACACTACTTGATGCAATTGCCTTATCTGCCGGACCGGGTTCTTTCACAGGCTTACGCATTGGTGCCGCATTAGCCAAAGGAATTGTTTTTAATTCTGATATTAAGTTAATTGCAGTTCCTACACTTGATGCAATTGCTTGGCATTATTTGCAAGAAACAAATATGAATGAAGTGGAACAGATATTGGCAATTATACCATCGCATAAGAATTTATTCTACATTAAATTATTTGATAAAGATTTTAATACTAATAGAGAAATCGAATTAATCGTACCGGAAAGAATGTATGATTTTGCTCCTGAAAATTGTATTTTTGTAGGACCGGGAGCATCGCTTATTAACAAAGCGGAAATTTCCGGAACATCAAGTGTACTTAATTCCGATATGATAGCAAGTTACGCTTATAAATTATATTTTGAAAATCAGTTTGTTGATGCTGATGAATTTGTGCCAATGTATGCACAGGATTTTAAACCCAAAACAATGGAGAAAGCAAAATGATAGCAAGATACACAAGAGCCGAAATGGCGAATATTTGGTCGGACGATAATAAATTTAAAATTTGGCTTGAAATTGAATTGCTTGCTTGCGAAGCCCAAGCGGAACTCGGCATAATTCCGGCTGATGCTGTAAAAGATATGAGAGCAAAAGCCAAGATTAATGTAAAAAGGATATTAGAAATTGAAGAGATTACCAAGCACGATGTTATTGCATTTTTAACTAATCTCGAAGAGAGCATAGGCACGCATTCGAGATATGTACATTTGGGAATGACTTCCAGTGATGTACTCGACACTTGCCTTGCTGTTCAAGCTAAGCAAGCCGGAGAATTATTATTGTTCGGATTACATAAATTCAAAGACACATTAGCCGAGCGTGCTAAGGAATTTAAATATACGGTATGTATCGGACGCTCGCATGGCATACATGCGGAACCTACTACTTTCGGATTGAAACTTGCTCTTTGGCATCAGGAATGCCAAAGAAACATTGAGCGTCTCGAAGCCGCAATTAAGGATGTAGCACAAGGGAAAATAAGCGGTGCTGTCGGTACTTATGAGCATCTATCGCCAAAGGTGGAGGAATATGTTTGCAATAAGTTAGGGCTTAATTATGCCTCTGTCTCCACACAGGTAGTTCAACGGGATTCACACGCATACTTTATTTCAACACTTGCTATTATCGGGGCGATGCTTGAAAAAATTGCAGTTGAGATTAGGCACTTGCAAAGAACCGAAGTACAGGAAGCAGAGGAATATTTTTCACCCGGACAAAAAGGAAGTTCTGCAATGCCGCATAAAAGAAATCCGATATCTTCGGAGAATATTGCGGGACAAGCCAGATTGCTTCGCGGATATACGATACCGGCTATTGAGAACAATGCCCTATGGCACGAAAGGGATATTTCGCATTCAAGCGTTGAACGAATTATCTTTCCAGATGCTACGGTTACTTTGGATTATATTTTAAATAGAACAATTAATTTAGTATCCAAATTGATTGTTTATCCCGAAAATATGCTTAAAAATCTGAATATGACTAAGGGTTTGATATATTCACAAAAAATCCTACTCGCCCTTACCAAAAAGGGACTTAAAAGACAAGATGCTTATGTTATGGTACAAAAGCCTGCTATGAAAACTTTTGAAACAGGTATTCCATTCAGCGAAACTCTAAGAGATAATGCAGAATTGATGAAATATTTAAATGATGATGAACTTAATAAATTGTTTTCCTACGAGGAAATATTTACAAATGTAGATTACATTTTCCAAAGATGCGGCATTGATTAAATGACAAAGCTGATTTACAAATATTTAATTAGAAGTTTTGTAAATACATTCATATTTGCACTCATTGCTTTATGTGTGCTTTTTGTTATAGTCGATTTGATGGAAAAGATAGACAAATTTATAGACCAAGAAGCGAGTATATGGATAGTTATAGAATATTATATTTATTTTTTACCGGAAATATTAAAACTGATGATGCCGATTGCGGCGTTGCTCGGTACGCTTTTCTCGGTTGGTAAATTTTCTACAGATAATGAAATAACCGCTATGAAATCAGGTGGTATCAGTATTTATAAGATAATGCTTCCCTATGTGTTTATTAGTTTGCTGATTTCCATTGGTCATTTTTATTTCAATGGTTGGATTGTTCCTCGGGCGCAAACTCATAAAATAACACTCGAACAAAAATATTTGAATAAAATTTCAAGTTCAATGAATCTTGTCAATGTATATTTCAGAGAATCCCCGCTCAAAAATATTCTAATGGGCTACTATGATGCTGATGGCAAATATGCCAATAGTGTTGCTATCGAGACATATACGAGTGAAAAACAACCACGATTAAGTGAACGTTTTGAAGCGGAAAAAATTCAATGGGATACACTCAATAATCAATGGATTGCATACAATGCTTTAGTACGCCATTATTCTAATAGTGGTGAAATATCAATGGAGCGATTTGATTCAACGATTGTTGCCTTATCTTTAAGTCATAATCAAATTGTCAAACTGAAAATGTCCACTAAGGAAATGACATTCCCCGAGTTTAAAAATTACATAGCCCTATTGAAAAAAGGTGGTAAAAATATACGCCAATTACTAATAGAGGAGCAAGGAAATTATGCTTTTCCATTTGCCAATCTGATTGTTGTGCTTTTTGGCGTACCTTTTGCTTCTGTTAGAAAGAAGGGCGGCATTGCAATTCAAATTAGTGCCGCACTTTTGGTATCTTTTTTGTATATTATATTTACAAAAGTGAGCCAAACAATTGGTTTTTATATTGATATTTCGCCTTTATTAGTCGGGTGGATTGCAAATATACTTTTTTTATTAAGTAGTTTTATTGTACTTTGGAGAACAAGAACATAAATAGATAATAAAATTATGAAACAAATAGAAACATTATCATCACTCGAAGGTAGAGCCTTACTGTGGGCGATATATCACGAATTACGTTTCGAGAAGCAACTTTCATCGTTGTCCACTCTGCTGTTACTGTGGAGAATTGCAACGAATGAAAGAGAAATATTTAAACATGTGAATCAGGAAGTAACAATTATTCATCCGCTTGGTATTTTCGGTGGCACTGCTCTATGGATGGAGGAAGTAGTCAATAGATTTTATTTCTCAACAATCAATTCATTTGTTTATCTAGGAGCGGCTATTCTATTGTTACTTGTCGGTATGAGACGCTTTACGGAAAATTTTAACGATATGTATGTGATTGCCGGTGTTGCTTTTGAATCATTAATGCTTGTATTTATGTTTATTGTTATGCTGTTCAGTCCGCCGGACGAAAGCATACAAATGCCAGGACAAACAGGTGAAAACGACGAGGGTAACTCTGTTACAGATTTAATTATTGAGGTTGGCGAAATAGCAACTGATTTTGCTACGGTTGTTGTTAATTTGGAAAATCTTAGCGAATCGTTAAAAGAAATTCTATATTCTCAAAATCAATTAATCGGCTCTGTCAATAAACTTGCCGAATCCAATGCTATGGCAGTTTCACCCAATCCGCAACTGCTTGAAACAATGAAAAATACAAATGAAGCATTGCTCCAATTCAAGAATTCCGTTAATAATTTGAATGTAGCGGCGGAAGCGTTGAAACGTGAAGAAATTGAAATTGCTGTTAGAAAAGAAGTCGAACGCATACTGGTAAATAAAATCAACCGAGAAAATGAACTATAAAAGAAAAAAAAGACTGGTCGAAATTTATTTTATTCTCTACCTCTCTGCTCTGCTATTTCTTTTGCCTGACGGTAAAAATATTAACAAAGACGGTAATGGTTCAGGAATACGAATATATCAACCGTCTTTTATTCTCAGTCCTGAAAAAAACACATTGATATGCAGGGTAGCACTCGACTCCACAGGACCTAAGATTATCTCTATTGATTCAATGAATACCGTATTCTATACAGGCGATGTCGAAGATGTTTTTTTTGAATTTATTGTAGAAGACCAATCCTTGAATAATTCAATAAAATTGACTTCCGATGCCAAACCTGAGAGTAAGTTTTTTAAATTTGAGCAAAACGACAAACATCATGCCGCTATTTTTAAGTGGAAACCTCCTTTACAGGAAATTTCCAGTAAAACATTTGTGGTTAAGGTGATTGCCACAGCAAGAAGTCGTAAACCTGACGGGAATATCAATTCCCAAAAATCCGGTGATAACTCAGGAAAAATAGTAAAATATTCGACACAATTTAGTTTATTGCTGATTTATCTGAATGCCCCTAATGGCAACCCTGTATTTTCACAAAATATTTTCACATCGCCTATCAATGACACAGCCTATCAATTCACAATGCCTTTTCAGACAATTGTACCACAATTGCCGACTGGTAAAATCAATATGTATGCCAGACACTCAGATATTAAGCAAATTGCCGGACAGAGATGGATAAATTACATTATTGTTTCAAATGCCAATTTAATAAAAGATTTAACGCCCGAAGGTGTAAGAATAAAATATTCACCGAAAAATTCAGGTGGGAATGCGGAAATATATAATATTAAAGGTGAACAAATAACTCTCCGCGGGTTGACGCCCACTCATGGCAAACTTAAAGTAGAAGTATCAATCACAAGAAAATATGACGGTGAAGAAAAGACAGTTACATTCAACGTTTCGCCACAACCATTTGAAGAGCCAAACTATCAAAAAATTGTTTATCCCGAAATTGTTTACGAAATAAAGCCCAATCTACCGACAAATATCGGAAAAGATGTTTATGCGGTGATTAAAGATGATAATAATAATATCAGGGCAAGAAGTCAAAAGGGAGAAACTTTTAAATTTACTCCTTCTATTCTGGATATTAATAAAGTCTTCTATCTCGAAAGATATATTGACAAAGTCTTGTTTGGCGAAAAATATTCTATTAGAATTCTAAATTATCCACCACCAATCATCATTGATATTCAACAAAAGTCCGACAATCAAGCGGAAGTTATCACAAGAGCCTATGGAGTAAAGGACAAAACAAGAAATGAAATTGAAAGATTTATTGTCGAAGGAAATGCTGTATATCAAGATTTAAGAGGTAAGATAACGGAGAAACACGAGAAATCATTTCCTATTACAATACAGTATTTTAGATTTAAACCCAAAGACCCGAACAAGCCTTTTAGTTTCAAGATTATTGCAGTTGATAGAATTGGGAACCAATCAAAACCTAAGTATTTACGCTAATCATTATCCAATGCTTTCCCCCATTCGGAATCAAAGAATAAATCTTTGAATTGTTTTCGTTTTCTATCCTCTGTCTCACGTGCTTGATTGAACTCATCAAGCGAAGATAAATTGCCGCGGTAAGCCAAAGCAATTAGTGTTAATATTCTATAATCATCGGGTATATTGAATTCTATCCTAAATTTATTATTATCAAAACCACCCATAGGATGTGTAACTAATCCTTGATTTACAGCTTCGAGATGCAAGTTTTCACTTGCCGCTCCCAAGTCGTGTTCTGCCCATAAATTTGTTTTATCAGGCTCTGAATTCCATTTACTATGAGTAATACCGGCTATTAGAATAGGGGCATTTTCAGCCCAAATCTTATTGTATTTATCCAGACAATTTATTGCTTTTTGCCAAGTCGGCAAATTTTTAAATTTATTGAATATAAGAAATCGCCAAGGTTCCTCACCGGCACTAGATGGCGCCCATTGAGCCGCTTCACATATAGCAATTATTTTTTCTTTCTCAACTTCACGTTTACCGTCAAAAGCACGGGGACTCCATCGTTCTGCAATAATTGAAGCAATAGCCATTTTTGATTTTGCAGATTTTTGCATTTGCCACTCCCCTATTTTGTGATAATAATTTTTCTTTGTATTGACTGCGTGCCATTAGTAATATTTAAGAAATATATACCGGAATTGATATTATCGAACTGAATTACCAATTCTTTTCTATCCTTCATATAATCGCTAAATACATTCTTTACCTCTCTACCGAATAAGTCATAAATATTTATCTTAACAAATGATGAGCGAGAATTAATAACCGCAAAACGAAGATAATTACTGTTAATCGAAAGAATACTTAAATTCAATCCGCTAATCAATCTTTCATCATTTACAGCCGATTGGTCATTGACTTTTAAAATAGCAACTTTACTTGTATCAACACCGCAATCACCTGTTACAATACATCTGTATTCACCTTCATTTCCTTTTTGTACACTTTTAATTGAGTAATTGTCATTATTTGCACCAAGTATTTTTTGACCGTTTCTCTGCCATTCGTAATTTAGATTGAGTCCGTTAGATTTTACAGTGAATCGAATATCATCGCCTTTCTTGGCTTCAATATTTGCAGGTTGCTTTGTAATGTGTGTTGCAGGATTGACTTTAAACTCAATTTCGGTAGAAGTGGCATTTGGTTTACAGAGACTTGTAACCATTAGCTTATACTTACCGTTATTTTCTAATGTTGCATTAGGAACAAACAGGTCTTGCGAAGTTTGCCCCGGTATTTTTTCAGAATTCAAATACCATTGGTATGTAAGTTCCGAGCCTTCAATTTGTGTATAAATAAGAATAGTATCCCCTTCGCAGACTTCGCGACTTTCGGGATAGTAAGTTTGTCCACTTATATGCGCAGGTGTTAATATCTTGAAATAGCCGCTTGTATCACAAAGCCCGTTCTTATGTGTCATTCTAATACGTACGGAATCATATGGTTTATTAAATATGGGTATATCCCATCTATATTGCCCGTTTTTGGCTTCATTAGTAATATTATGCCAAGCTGAGTCCTTTGCTAAACTGTAGTCAATTGTAAATGGCTCATCTTTTGTCAGCCCCTTAATATCATATTGAATATCCAGATGCGAGCCGGCACAAACCATTTCGGCAGGAATAGGATATTTAATCTTTAATGAACCAATAACATATTTTGTTAGAAAACCATCAGAAGCTCCGCCCGCATATTCTCCTTGGAAGTTTTTAATATCGGGTATAATATCATTTGATTCTGTAATACCGGCAATAATTAAATTATACATACTATCGACATCACAGGACGTAGCAACATCAAATTCCGAACCACCGAATAAAGTAGCCCACAATAAGCCATTTCCCTGTACTAGCAGTTTAGCCGCATAAGCATCAAATTTGCCCATATTTTTTGTATCAACATTTTCGCCTTTAGTGGGAAAATTCCTTGAATTTGTATTACCGGTTATATATATTGCATTAAACTTTTCATTAAAAGCAATATCTCGAAGGCTATCATTTCCACTGCCACCAAAAAATGTCGAAAAAATCAATTCCTGATATTTCTGATTGAAAGGTTGCTTAATTTTAATGCTTCCGAGATGTGCTACAAAGCAATCCAGATTACCGTTATGTCTTGTCTGATAAGCATTATCGCTTGTCATAAATGTCTTTGTGCTACTTTCCTTTTTGGTTTCACCGCCAATGAGCATAGTACCGTCATTAAAAAATGCAACCGCAGTAACTCGGTCGTCTGATTTGCCACCGAAATATGTCGAAAACTCAACACCTGAGCCATGTGCATCCATTTTGATAGCAAAGCCGTCATATCCACCATTATAGAGAGCATCAATAGGTTTATCCACTGTTTGACCAAGCCAAACTCTGTGAGGTTTTATCGGGAAATTACCGTCAGTTTCACCGCCGACAAATAGGGAAGAATTATCTTGCGCAATAGCCCAAGCCTTATCATTATTTGTCCCCCCCCAATATGTAGAAAATTCGATTGAAGTATGTGATGGTCTCAATTTGGTAATAAAGGCATCATATAGTCCACCAATTGTTCCTTGGTCTGCACTCCCTTTAATAGGAAAATTTCTCGAATTGGTATAACCGCAAATTGCCACAGAACCATTTTGTGGATTTATAGCAATATCCGTCCCTATATCCTCACTACTACCGCCGAGATAAGAACAATTGAGCAATTTGCTGCCGTCTGCGGACAAACGAATAAAAAATGCGTCATTTTTACCGGAAGCGATTGTTCCGAATGATTTTATTATTGGCAAATCTGTTGATTTCGTCTGTCCGGTTAAATATATATTTCCATCTTTATCAAGAGCCAAACCATTAGCTATATCGTCCAATCCACCGCCAATATATGTGGCAAATATCATTTCTCTTTTCTCATTTTCAACTCGGTATTTTTTTATTATTATATCTGTTCCGCCTTTATTTAAAGTATCATAAACACCACTAGTAGTTTTAAAATCCGATGACGAGGAATAACCGGCTGTTACTATATATCCTCCGTTCAGTGCCTTTACATCATTAATACCGTCAATATTATTACCACCAATATAGTCGGAAAAGACAATCGGGTCTATGATTAAAGAATATTGCTTATTATATTTTCCGGTATTAAATGAAATTATATTATTTTCAATTGAAAAGTTGCAGTTAATTCTATGTCTTATTCCGTTATAATCTTGATATGCAAATAATTGCTTGTGCCGATATTGTCCGAGTAATCCGTTAATAAGTAATTCGTTATTATTTAATATCAAACTATTTGCACCCGATATTTTCATTTTAATTTTTTTCGGTTCCGCTCCGGGCAGAATAATGAAATCGTATCGCGGACACCCCATATCATAATGAATTAACACATCAATACCAGGATATACATTACTCAATTTTATGGACTTATAGATAGGTACATTTGACAACCACTTGTCAGGCGAGTTACCAAAAAAGAAATTATACTTCCCGAGTAATTCGGATACACCTACAATCCTTGCATTAAGAGCATTCTCAAATTCTATCCTTAAAACCTCGCCATTCTTACCGTTTTTAAAATCATAATATATAGCATCATTGCATATAGAAAGATTGATATTATTCCCTTTCGATGCAAAAGCAATTTCCGATGCCCATTGTCCTTGATTTTTAATAAAATAATTGTCTGTTGAAGATAGCGATTCACTTCTAATAGGAAGGAAAAAAGAAATAAAAAATAATAATGAAATAGTAATTCTTTTCATTAGATTTAGCCCTGTTTTTATTCTAAAAATACAATTCGATATAACAATAGATATACACAAATAACCGTATTTTGTTAGCCGAAATCGTACTGGAATTTATCTAATTTTTCGATAGCAGTATTGAAATTATCGGGAAGTTCAGATTCGATAAGCATTTTCTCACCTGTAACAGGGTGGACAAATTCAAGCGAACAGGCGTGTAACATTTGCCCATCGGTATTATTAAGCACTTTCATCGCTAAATGTTTAAATGTTTGATTATTACCACCAAATCTAACCGTATCCCCACCGTACTGTTTATCGCCAACAAGCGGGTGATTATTATGAGTAAAATGTACACGTATTTGATGGGTTCTGCCTGTCCATAGTTTTATCTTGACCAAGCTCATATATAAATATGCTTTTTCGACCCAATATTCCGTCTTTGCAAACTTACCTTCATCTTTCAATACAGCGAATAGTTTTCTATCGCGCTTGGAGCGTCCAATATTTGATTCATAAATATCATGCTCCTTAGGAAACTTACCCCAGAGCAAAGCACGATAAATCTTC
The DNA here is from genome assembly GCA_964581505.1 of uncultured Hyphomicrobiales bacterium. Classification (GTDB taxonomy): domain Bacteria; phylum Bacteroidota; class Ignavibacteria; order Kapaibacteriales; family UBA2268; genus CAZOOR01. The sequence continues at coordinate 13,687 of CAZOOR010000013.1, read as the reverse complement.
TCTACTTTTCGTTCGGCAAATTGTTTGGCAAGTTCACTATGAATTTCTGGATTTTTTGAAATAAGCAGTAAGCCTGATGTTTCCTTATCTAATCTATGTACAATACCCGGACGTATTAAGTCGGTAGTAAAAATAAGTTCTTCCGCAAAATCATCATCTTCTTCTGCTTTGACAGGTATTGTTTCACGAAATCCCAAATGATAAAGTACGGCATTAACAAGTGTACCATATCTATTGCCAAATGCCGGATGAGTAACCATACCGGAAGGTTTATTTACTACTAATAGGTAATCATCTTCATATTCAATTTTTAAAGGGATATCCTCAGGGACCAATTCAATTGGCGGTGGTTTCAGAAGAACACATTTTATTTTATCTCCGGCTTTGATTCTTTTATTTGATTTTGCGGGTTTTCCATTAATTGTTACACTTCCCTCTTCAATAGACCTTTGTACTTTATTGCGGGTTGCATTCCTGATATTTGTAGTTAAGAAAACATCAAGTCGTTCAGTTGCCTGTCCGGAAGAAACCTCGAATTCAAATACTCTTTCTATTAGTTCGGGATAATTTTCCTTTTCCTTATTCAATTCCATTTTTATTTTCCATATTATTTATTTCAGTGATTGGATTAATACCATTTGTCTCGGCAATTTCCGGCACATTATCAATATTATTTTTTAACATTGCAAGTGAGGGTATTTGCTTATGCACAATAAGCAGGATAACTACACCTACGGTAACACAGGAGTCTGCAATATTGAATATTGGGAAATATGTATAATCAATAAATCCCCAATGAATATCAGGAATATCTACCTGAATAAAGTCAATAACACGACCATAAAATATCGGTGCATAATCGAAAAATATTCCATAAAAAACACGGTCTATCAAGTTTCCGACAGCACCGGCAAGGATAAATGCAATACCAAATTTCACCCAATTAGAATAATCCTTTAATTTATATAAATACCATGCAAGTGCAATAGAAGCTACAATCGAAAAGAGAGATAATAATATTTTTCCTGCACCAAAACTAATTCCGAAAGCCATTCCCTCGTTCTCAACATAAGTAAATTGGAGGAAATCCCCAATAATTCTAATATTTTGCCAATTCTCAATTGAGAAGCTTGTTCCGGTATGGCTTACTCCAAAATAGTTTTTAATTAATAATTTTGTTATTTGGTCAAGTATTATCAATAATACCGAAACAACAAAAAATACTCTTATGTTCTTATTTTTATTTTCCATTATCAATAACCGTATAAAAAAGGGACATTATGCAAATGCCCCGTAAAAATAATTATTTTTCTTGCTACTAGCCTCTTAAAGGTTCAATTTTATCAACACCATCATCGGGACATTTCTTATGAATTTTATATGATGCAGAAAGAGTAGTAACCGGAACAGCTAACAATCTTTCTTTGGCAATTAAACAGTGGCAAACTCTACATATTCCATAAGTTTTTGCTTTTATTCTATCAAGAGCTTCGTCTAACTTTTTAATATACTCATTAATTCGTTGAATTTGCGCATAAGTTTTTTCTTTCTCCATAGCTTCCGAGCCTTGCTCTGCCATGTGCATAGAATAAATCATACTCTCTTCAGCAAAATCAAAATTATTCAGGTCATCTAAGCGTTCCTTTAACATACGAAGTTCTTCAAGAGCTTCTTCCTTCATTTCCATTATTCTTTCTCTGAAAACCTCAAGGTCTTTATCCGAATACCTGACAACCGATTTGCTGAATATTTTTTTCTTTTTAACAGTTACCTTTTTAGTGGTTGCCTTCTTCGGTGTAGTTTTTTTTACTGTCGTTGTCTTCTTAGCAACTGCTTTTTTCGGTGCCGCTTTTTTTGCTGTCGTTGTCTTCTTAGCAACTGCTTTCTTCGGTGCCGCTTTTTTTGCTGTTGTCTTCTTAGCAACTACTTTCTTTGGTGCCGCTTTTTTTGCTGTCGTTGTCTTCTTAGCAACTGCTTTTTTCGGTGCCGCTTTCTTAGCTGTTGTTTTCTTTGCAGCAGCTTTTTTCGGTGCCGCTTTCTTGGCTGTTGTCTTCTTAGCAACTGCTTTCTTCGGTGCCGCTTTCTTGGTTGTTGTTTTCTTAGTTGGCATATTCAAATTTTCCTATAATTTTCTTCACAAACAATTATACCGTATCATAAATAACAATTCTTTTTAAGTTTTTTCTCTTATTTGAAAAAAACTTGTATATAATTTAAAAAAATTATCGAATAAAAAAAGAACTTTTTATACTTTTTCGATTTTTACAATAAGTTTTAAATCATCAATATCCAATTCTTCACCGTCTAAATTATCCGAAACAGTGATATTATCAGCAAGAGTTTCATTCATTACATAATCCGAAAGAGACTCAATAGCCGCCTTAATGCTTTCTGAAGCATTATAATGAATATTAATTCTATCGGTAACTTCCAGATTGGAATGCTTTCTCAAATTTTGTATTCTATTTACAAATTCCCTTGCCAAACCTTCATTTAAAAGTTCGGGAGTTAATTTAGTATCCAGAGCTACTGTAATACCTTCGTCCGAAGCAACCAACCAGCCTTCAATATTATCGCTGACAATTTCCACATCATCAAGAGTTATTTCAACTTCCGTATCATTAACGTTAAGCTTAAAAATGTTCTTTGCTTCCAATTCTTTTATTTGCTCATTTGTCAGAGTTTTTATGGCATTTGCAACAGGTTGAGTCATCTTTCCGAACTTCCTACCCAGTACTTTGAAATTACCTTTCGCTTTCTTTGTAACAATATCCGTATCACCTGAAACATATTCCAATTCTTTCACATTCAATTCTTCTTTGATAATATTCTCAAAATACTGAATATTGCGTCTTTGTTCGGGATTAAGAACAGGTATCAGCAAGCGCTGAAGCGGCTGCCTCACTCTGATTTTAGCTTTTTCACGTAAAGACCTTGCAAGCGTAACAATTGTTTGCGCCATCATCATTTTCTCTTCAAGGTCATTAATAATTAAATCTTCATTTGCTTTTGGCAAATCGGACAAATGAATTGACTCAACATCATTTTCGGATTTAAGCCTTCTATACAATGTCTCGGATAAGAAAGGAGCCGTAGGCGCCATCAGTTTTAGGATATTGATTAATACTTCACGCAAAGTTTGATATGCCGCAATTTTATCATTATCCTTTTCGCCCTTCCAGAATCTGCGTCTATTTCTTCTTATGTACCAATTAGATAATTCATTAATTGCAAAATTTTGAATTGCTCTATGCGCTCTTGTTAATTCATACTCGTCCATCAATCTCGTAAATTTTTTAATTAATGTATTAGTACGAGAAATAATCCATCTGTCAATTTCAGGTCTATCTGCAACAGGAACAATATCTTCTTTGCCCGTGAAACCGTCAATGTTTGCATAGAGAGTAAAGAAAGCATAAGTATTTGTTAGCGAGCGGAAGAAATCGGAAATAATAGTACGTGCAATATCTTCCGTATTGAACTGGGTCGGCTTCCAAGGCGGATTATTCACATATAAATACCACCTTACAGCATCAGCCCCATATTCCTCCATTACTTCAAACGGCGCTATAATATTGCCTTTTGACTTGGACATTTTGACACCTTTTTTGTCCAATATCAGTTCATTGACAACAATATTTTTGAACGCCGGCTTATTGAAAAGTGCAACAGCGATATTATGCAATGTGTAGAACCAGCCTCTTGTTTGGTCAACACCTTCGGCAATAAAATCAGCAGGAAAACTCTTTTCAAATATTTCCTTATTCTCGAAAGGATAGTGAAATTGAGCAAAAGGCATAGAACCGGAATCAAACCACACATCAACAACTTCATGTATTCTGCGATAAATTTTTCCATTCTTTTCAAATACTACATTGTCCACAAAAGGACGATGCAGGTCAATTTCCATTCCTGTTTCTTTTAGCGGTTTTCTTGTTCCGTCTTCGTATTCATAGAGACCTTCACTTAATTCTGCTATTGAACCGATAGCGAACAAATCGCCATCTTCCGAAACCCAAATAGGAATAGGCGTACCCCAAAATCTATCGCGAGATAATGACCATTCCTTCACATCTTCCAGCCAGTTGCCAAATCTACCGGCACCGATTTCCGGTGGTTGCCAATTTATCGTCTTATTAATACTGAGCATCTCGTCTTTGAATTCAGGCGATTTGATAAACCAACTATCGCGTGCATAATACATAACCGGATTACCTGTTCGCCAGCAATGCGGATAGCTATGAATATAATCGTTAGTAGCTCGATAAATTTTTCCGGCATATTTTAAGGCAATGATAATGTCTTTATCCGCTCCCTCTTCATCATGGTCGGTATAGGTGAAATTCTTAATAGCACGCCCTGCGAAATCACCCATATCGTCAGTAAAATGACCGTTTGGAGTAACCGGTTGCACAAAAGGAATATTAAATTTGCGAGACATTGCATAATCATCTTCGCCGAATGCTGGTGCAAGATGAACAATACCACTACCATCTTCGGTGGAAACAAAATCACCCGGCAATACCGAAAGAGCATCAGAATACTTTTCTGTCTCAAGATTGCAATAGGGGAAAATCTGTTCGTATTTAGTTCCAATCAGTTCGGAACCTTTGAATTTATCCAATACTTCATACTCACCATCAAGCACAGAAAGGCGTGCTTCTGCCAGAACAAGTTTTTCTTCAAATATTTCGTCTTTGATTTTTCTTTTATTGACAACAAGTACATAATCAATATCTACACCGGCGGCTAATGCTACATTAGCGAGCAATGTCCACGGAGTTGTTGTCCATACCATCAATTGGGCGTCTTTTAATATATCTTTCTTTGTTTCGGTTACTTTCAATTTTAAAAAGCAATTCGGGTCTTTGACATCTTTATATCCCAAAGACAATTCATGCGAAGACAATGGTGTCTCAATAGTCGGTGATTGCGGAGTAACCTTGAATCCTTTGTAAATAAGCCCTTTATCAAAATACTGTTTCAAAGCCCACCAAACGGATTCTACATAATTGTTTGTACAAGTAATATATGCGGTATCTAAGTCCACCCAATAACCCATACGTTCGGTTAGCTCTTTCCAACCTAAATCCATTTCAATGTTTTTATATACGAATTCTTTGCACTTTTTGTTGAAGTTCTCAATGCCATATTTTTCAATATCGGATTTATCTTTCAAACCCAACTCTTTTTCTACCGCAATTTCAACGGGTAAACCGTGCGTATCCCAGCCGGCTTGGCGGCGTACATAATAACCTTGCAATGTCTTATATCTGCATATAGTATCTTTAATAGTACGTGCCATCATATGATGAATACCGGGTTTTCCGTTTACAGTCGGGGGACCTTCATAAAAAGTATATTCTTTTTCCCCTTTACGATTTTCAAGTGTTTTTTCAAATATTCGATTATCTTTCCAAAACTTTAATATCTCGTGTTCCAGTTTTGGGTACGATAATTTTTCTGGTAATGGTTCAAACATAATTTAGTTGCTAAAAAATTATAAAAAAACAAGCAACAAAGATAAGTTTTTTTATCTTCTTTACAAAATGATATTATTTAAATAATAATGTTTTTGGTTTGCCGAATACTTGAATTGATATATTAAAATTCTAATATTTAACAATAACCAAATATAATCTATTGATAAAATATAGCAAGCCAAACCGAATGAGTATTGTTGCTTGTACTTTTTACTCGATGTTTTTGTTTGGCAGGAATGATTAAATAGTCTCCGGATTTCATAGAAATAATTTTATCTTCAAATTCCAATTCCGCCTCTCCGCTCAGCAATAGAACAAATTCATTTTCTTCTTGTTCGTACCAAAATTCAGGTGGCGAACTCTGTCCGGTCGAAATTATTCTCTCAATTCGTACATTTTTGTTTTCAGCAAGAATTTCGACAATTTCCTCAGTATGAGGTAAAACCGGTAAACTGTTGAAAATATTATTGATTTCCTTATTCAAAAAGAGAACCTTCCTTAGGTTTCGAAATGCCAAAATGCAAATACGCTCTATCGCCGGCTACCCTACCCCTTGGTGTTCTACTGATTAATCCTTCGCGTATGAGAAATGGCTCATAGACTTCCTCAATAGTGCCGCTCTCCTCGCCTACCGCAGTAGCAATAGTACTCAAACCAACCGGACCGCCGTTATATTTTTCTATAATTGTTAATATAATTCGTTTGTCCATTTCGTCAAGACCAAATTCGTCCACTTCAAGGGCATCTAATGCCATTTTTGCAATATCTATTGTAATAATGCCATCTCCCTTAACTTGTGCAAAATCACGTGTTCGCCTAAGCAGACGGTTTGTAATACGCGGAGTGCCGCGTGAACGACTTGCCAATTCTCGCGCTCCGTCTTCTTCAAGAGCCACGTTTAGAATTGTTGCAGAACGATAAACTACTTTCAATAATTCACTTGAATCATAATAGTCCAATCTGTTTACAATGCCAAAACGTGAACGTAGGGGTGCCGTAATCAATCCCGCACGCGTTGTCGCACCAATTAATGTAAATGGTTTGAGATTAATCTGTATGCTCTTTGCACCAGGTCCCGAATCAATCATAATATCCAGACGAAAATCCTCCATTGCCGAATATAAATACTCCTCCACAACGGATGACAACCTGTGTATTTCGTCAATAAATAATATGTCACCTTCCTCCAAACCAGTTAGAATACCGGCTAAATCAGCAGGTTTATCAAGGACAGGACCGGACGAAACTTTAATACCTGCATTCATTTCGCGAGCAATAATATAGCTCAAAGTAGTTTTACCCAATCCCGGAGGTCCAGTTAGAAGTACGTGGTCTAGCGACTCCCCTCTTTGCTTAGCCGCTTGAATAAATATTTTCAAGTTATTGACAATTTTATTCTGTCCGGTAAACTCGTCAAAGACTTTTGGTCTCAGAGTGGAATCAAATTCTTCATCGGAAAATTTTTCATTTACATCAATTATATTATTATCTCTACTCATTACTGTCTATTTGTCAATTAATGAAAAAATAATATAAGAAAAAAAATAGAATTTTCGGAATATATTTGTTTGCATTTGCTATTTTGTATGCACCACATAATTATTATTTCATTTATCCATTGCAGACCATCTGGGAAAATAGAACATATATTAATAATTTCAGATTAATCTAATGTGTATTTTGTCCGTGTTGGCGCAAGAATATTGAAGTTCATGAAGTTATAATAATTTTATAGTTAATATTTTAAAATATTGGAACCTATCTATGTTTTTATTTTAAAATATTAATAAAATTTTCAATTGACGATTATTGCAAAAACTGTCAATCCCTATTTACAGTGTGTAGAAAATTGCACACTTTTTCGGCAATATGTGTGGAAATAATTAAATATATGTCATTTTTTACACATTTCGATATAATAAAAGGAAACAAATATCTATTTGTAATGTTATATTTGCTGGGTGATTTCATGAAAAAAATATTTTTTTTTTTACTAATATTATTTTTTACAATTTTAAGGGGTATTAATATGTTTAAAAAACTTTCACTAATTCTATTAACTCTATTCTTGACCTTGGGCATTTGGGCAACTGATGTAAATGCGCAATCACTTCAAGATATGACACTCAGCGTTACTAATGGTAGTTACAATCCTATTAGTGGTATGCTGCTTACAACAGGCGATGATCAAGCAGTTGGAATACATTTTCCGTTTGATTTTAAATGGGACAATCATCTGTACAAAGCTGGGACAGCAGATGGCATTATAGCATCAACAAATGGTTATCTTTGGATGGTACCACCTAAATGGAACTTTCGTTTTTGGTACTGGAGAACCCCAATTCATAAAGTTTATCCTTCAATACAAGCTATTCGTGGCGACCTTATTACAAATGGGAGAATTGAAGTTACTATGCTGGGTGTCGCTCCAAATCGTGTATTAATTTTTCAGTGGTCAAATGTAGTTTTTTATAGGGAGCGCAATCCTAGAACCGGAAATATGAATTTTCAAGTAAGATTGTATGAAACATCAAATAATGTTGAAATAATTTATGGACAAATGTCAAAAGGCTCATACAATGGTACCGAAAAATATTTCTGCGGGTTTACCGGCTATTATTCACAAGCAAATCAATATACCCGAGCATCATGGATTGAAGTAATACCTGGTGCACCGTTTTCATCTGCTTGGTCTAGTAAAAATGGTGGCGCCCCAACCCGTGGAACCGGTTCAATAACAGTTTCAAATTTTGGGAATTTACGACCTGGAACAACTATTTCCTTAACAGCATTTCCTGCATTAGTAGAGACATTTCCAACAAATGGTTCAATATTCAGAAGAGGCGATATTTATACAGGCACTCAACATCCTGCAATGATTTTCAAAAGAATTGCAACACAACCAAATGTTTTTGCGAAATTCTCTATTTCAGGTCCTCTGCCTGCTGACCCTGTAAATAATCCTGATTTCAGAACTATTTATACAGGTACACAAGCTGATTATACTAATACCTTATTCACTTTCAATCCACAACCTGTTGGTACTGCGGCAAGTGTCAATATCCCTTATGCCACTGGTATTGCCGCAGGTGCAAACGGTGAATTTGATTTACAAACAAATCAAAATCAAATTGTTGGTGGTGAATATATTGTTGAGTCCGAAATGCATTTGCCAGGTTTCAACTTTGTACAAAAGCTACCTTCGAAAACATTTATTATTGCATTGGATTTTGATTTGGCAGTAACAAAAATATTAAACCCTCGAAAAAAACAAGATTTCAAATATCCATTATATGTAAGAATACCTATTAGAGGAAGATTTGCAAATGTTGGAATAACAACTTTTAACACATTTGATGCACAAGCATTAATCATTGCTAATAATGGCACTGATACAATATATAATCAAACAATACAATGGCCCACAAATCCACCACAAACATTAGCAACTGGTGATTGGGTTGATATTGATTTCCCAACTTTCTATCCTACTATCGCAGGAGACTATCAATTGGTATTCAAAGCAACGCCGACAGACCCGACACGAGACGACGAAATGAATAACAATATTCTACCGAAAGTAAGAGATAATAATTTCTATTTTACTGTTGCTTATGAATTAGAAGCAGAGCCTGTTAAAATTTTAATACCTTCAGATTCTATCTATGTCGGACGTCCGGTTCTTCCTTTGGCAAGATTCAGAAACAATGGTGTTAGTGATATTTCAGATGCACCTGCAACAATTAAAATATGGAAAAACATTCCTCCTTATGATGTAATATTTACTGATAATGTTATTGTCCAAGACATTCCTTCTGGCAGATATAATACTACTGATGCTTTCTTTAATAGTAATTTCATACCTCCTTCAGCAGGTTCTTATGGAGTTAGTGTTTCCATTAATTTACCCGAAGACCCGATTACTTCCAACAATACATATACAAGTACTTTCTATGTTATTGACGCCATGGCAGGAACATATACAATCGGCACAAGATATGCCGGTAGTCCAAGAAACTTTATGACTATCGACGAAGCACTTGATGCACTTTATTTACAAGGTGTAACAGGTCCATGTACTTTCCTATTAACAGATGCAACATATAATATTGGCGACCCGATAATGGAAACTCCGGCTTGGGATATGTCAGGTAAGATTATTGGTGTAAGTGAGGATAATCCTATTACATTTAAACCTTCACAAGATAAATCACTATATAAAGGTAGTGTTACGATTAACCTGAATACTGCCGGTGGTGTTGGTGTATATATTGCCCAGAATATGGAACCAAGCAATAGATATGCCGCTATTCATCACGTTACAACAGGATTGAAAAGAGATTATGCAAATTCAGACGGTTATATTACATTTGATGGCGGTTCGCAAAAATCTTTGAAGTTTGTTCTAAATACAAGCAATGATTTCAATGCAGTTTTCTATTTGGGTAAAGGTGCTGCACACAATACTATCAAGAATTGTTTAGTAAAAACAAATACATCGTCTTGTGCAGATTTATTACCAAAAACAAAATATGATGCCGCTTTTAGCGGATTTTATTATGAAAAGGATATTAGAACTTACGGTACATATTCTACCGGTATCCTATTAAGAAACATCTATCCTAAGGATAAAAAAGATAACTCAAACATATATCGCTTGGATACAAATGCAATAGCATATAACCAAATTACACGTAATGAAATTAGCGGTTTTGCTTATGGTGTTGTATCTATCGGTATTGGTCCTCTTTATAATGAAAGTAAATCCGTATATGAGCGTTTCTATAACAAGCATAATGAAATTACTCATAATGAGATTTATAATCTTTGCCGTGCAGGTATCTTTATGGGTCATGAAGAGAATTCAACTGTTGCCTATAACAGAATTTATCATGTCGAAAGTGCATCAAACTCTGCTTATGGTATCTTATTAGGCGGTCAGGGTAATTCGCAATGGTTTGGCTATAACAACATCTCATTATCAATTAACGGCAACGAAATTAGTGATGTTACATCATCTGTAATGTCGGGTGGTATTGTTTCCGAACAAGCAAAGAACCTTTATCCGTTCTCCAATCCTTCGTTTGTGTCGTTCCCTGATACAGATGAAAATATTCATATTTCAAATAATGCTATTTGGGACTTGAACACAAGTTCGGAAACAGCGGCTCGTGCCGGTATTCACGTCTTTACGGAAAGACAACTGGATAGAGATTTTATGACGATGATGACAACACCTAAAATTAAAACATATTACACAAAGAATGACCAAATTATCAATAATACCGTATGGTTAAGGTCAGATAATAACGGAATTTCTTCAAACAGTGTTGTATTCGGTATTGCATTACAACAAACAGATGATGCAGTATTGTATAATAATGCGGTTGCTTTAACAGATGCAGAAGTTCAATCATCTGCAACAGGATATGCAGGATTCTTCTTACAGGGTGTAATGCCAAAAGACGGTTCTCTTATATCTGATAGAAATGCTTTCTGGACATCTAATGCCGCCGATGCTTCTTATTTCCACTTTATTGAAATGGACGAAAACGGCGATATTATTGAAGTAGGTGCCAGAGATGACTATAAAGAATTAACACAATGGCAAAACTGGACAGGTCAGGACTTCAATTCAGCTGTTGGTGATTTCACACAAGACTATGTCTTTGAAGGTACAGCTCCTAAACAGCAATTGAGAATTAACGACAATCCTGCACCACTCGGTTCTATCTTGAACAATCGCGGTAATAAAGTCGATTGGGTGAAATACGATATTGATGGTATTACACGTGGAGCCGCAGGTCAAAGATATGATGTCGGTCATGTTGAGTTTGACGGTAGATTATATCTTTCGGATATGGAAGCAATTAAAATTACTGCACCGGCTGCCTATAAAGCAGGTTCAGGCTTCTTCTCCGATGCACAATACATTATGACTACTGCTCCGGTTAATATCAAGGGCTTATTCAGAAATAGCGGCAACTTGCCTCAGAATTCAGTTACTGCTACTGTTTATGTTTATCGCGAACAACCAGACGGTTTATTCTCTAATGTACCGGAATTGACAACAACTACTCTTGTTACTGCTCCGACAACTCAAACAGTTGAAGCAGACTGGAAATTAGCTGATGGTGTTGCTCCTGATTTTGCGCCATTAACTTATTCTGATTTATCGGGTCTCGGTTATGTAGCACCAGACGAATTTGTTACTATGGAAGCAAACGTAACACCTAAATACAAAATTGTTATTGCAATTGGTGCAGACCAAAACAATGCAAATAATAAGATTGAAAAAGTTGTTCGTTTCTATCTGGCAAAATCAAGCTTACGAATGATTCTTTCTGCTGAGAATAGTTTCCAAAATCTTGATAATACTTCAACATCTGATGAAGTAGCTGGCAAATTGAACTATCAAGCACTCGTTGATGGTCTCGGTCTTCTCGGTTGGGCTGTTGATGCAAATAAAGAGCAATTTGATTATGACATCTTTGATAGATTAGGTTGGGAACCGAAGGCTGTTAATTATACAAATTACAGAACAATGTTCTGGGCTGACGGAGATGACGCTCCTATGACCAGATACGAAAGAATTGATATTAAGAGATTCCTAGCCGGTGGCAATACAATTGAAAAGAGAAATCTCATTATCGGTAGCCAAGAACTCGTACGCGAACATATGAACGGCAGTAGAAATGCCGATGCAGATTTTGTAGGCGGTATTCTCCGCTCCGATTATGTAACTCCGGGTAATCCTCTTGGTGCTAATGCAGATAATGACAGCAACGAAGTTGTAGGTATTTCAGTATTCAGAAAAGTTGTAAATAACATCTATGCTACCCACGTAACAAATGATGTTCCTCCCTATTGCGGGTTGGTTAGCGTCAATCCTTTGGGCGAAGGTCTTGCAACTCCGGCATTCTATTATGTTAATCATAATGCCGCAACATCTGATAGTATCGGTGGTGTAACGACTACTACTTTAACAAGAAATGTTTGTTACTATGCTGTTGATTGGCGTCATTGGGGCGATTTAGAAATGCTTATCCGTGCTTCAATTGATTATATTGAAAAGAACGGTGGAACAATTATTCCTGTTGAACTCGTCAGCTTCGATGCTATTGCACGCGGAAGACAAGTTGAACTAAGCTGGGTAACCGCTTCCGAGTACAACTCCGATAAATTTGAAATCGAAAGAGCAGTTAAGAATGAATCGGGTGTTTCCGCATTCACTAAGATTGCCGAAGAAAATGCAAATGGTTCAAGTGTAAGCGAAATCGTTTACGGTCCTATCACAGACAGAAATGTTGAATTAGGACAGACCTATATTTACAGATTGAAAGTTGTTGACCTCAGCGGTGAGTTCTCTTACAGCGAGGAACGCGAAGTAAAAGTCGGTGGAGACAATACAAGCTGGTTATCAGCACCTGTCCCCAATCCTGTTACTAATATTGCAAATATTGAGTTCAATGTTGCAGAAGCAGGACAAGTCGAAATTAGCCTCTTTGATATGGGCGGTAAATTAGTTCGTACATTGCTCAATGAATATAGCAATACAGGTGTTCATTCATTTAGAATTAATGCCAACGAATTAATGAGCGGTCAATACTCAATCGTTATGAAGAGTAACGGCGAGCAGTTTGTAACTTACATTCAGATTGTAAAATAATTCAATCTTGAATAGAATTAATAAAGGGTTTCCTTTGCGGGAAACCCTTTTGTTATTTGGAGTATATTTAAACTGCAATAGTTTGCTTTTTAAAATACTATAAATTCAATATCACACCGGCTCGGAGCATTCTACCAGGCTCGGGCAAGCCAAGCTGGTATATTCTGTATGTATCGGCAATATTATTCACCCTAATAAATATCTCAGATTCAATGTTATTTATCTTTGTAAGATTATAGGCTATACGCGTATTGAATATTGATGTACCCGAAATTTCCAAATATTCATTTTTATTATCGGGATTCCGTTCATACTGCCTGCCAACAGTTTCTATCTCACAGTTGATTTTTAGTCCAAAATCAAATCTATAGCTTAGAACAATCCCGGAAAGAATTTCCGGCTTGTGTGTAACAGGTATTGTTTTACCGTTTGCGTTTTTCAGAGCATTAGCTATACTCATATAAGTTAAATTTGCTTTCAGAGATAAATTATTAAACGGTAGAAATTCAAAAGATGCATCAAATCCCCAAATAGT
>CAZOOR010000012.1:0-43858 GCA_964581505.1 uncultured Hyphomicrobiales bacterium | reverse complement strand
AACAAAATAATAATACTTATAACATCAATACATATCCAGAGGGCTGGGGTGAGGAACTGAAAAACAGAAGGGTTAAAAACAGCCGAAAATAAAACCGCACCCTGAAGGATGCGGTTATATATTATGCCTTTTGCATTTCTTTTTCTTTTGCCGCAATGGCAATGGAAAGATTCCTGCTGTTGTAGGAATGATATTGGGAGTTAGATATTGGGTTTTATTAGATAAACCATTGCTTTTTATCTTTTTCCCCACACGCTAGCACGTGGCTATTGAAACAGCCCGCTCTGTCCTTATGTGCAATAGCAAATTGATGGAGGCAGATAGAGTAATATAAAAAAAACTATATTTTAACACCTATGGAAAAATACATTAGCATATAACCGAAAATTGTCTTGAATGGTTTTTTAGTAAAGAAAAATGCTTCACCCAAAGAGAATTTAGCAGGACCAATAGGAGTATCAAGTCCTATACTAAAACCAACACCATGTCTTAAAGTTGCAAATTTAATTGCTTCGGGATATTCCCAAGTAGTTCCCAAATTATATCTAAATGAAAAATATGTATCGAATAATATTTTGAACGGCGCCTTGTACTGATATTCCAATGAACCGAGTATTATTTGCCGACCTCTCGATTCATTCTCCCGCATTCCATAGAATAAGTCTTCGCCACCTAAATTAAAAAATTCATTTTGCGGTAAAGTCCTGTCAGCAAAACCCAATAGTAGTCGTGGTCTTAATGTGCTTCTACCGAGTGTATAGTTTGATTGGAAATCCAAATATGCTTTTGAAAAAGGTACGGCATCGGGCGATGTGAATAATGCAGTCTCAATAGAAAAGTTTATTACTTTGCCTCTTGTAGGGAAATATAGATTGTCGCGATTATCATAAACCGATGACAGCTTTATTGTATTGATTGAATAGAATGGTTTTTTTATTCCATCTGCTAGGAAATGCCTTTGTCTTTCGTAGCGATATTCCATACGTACATTTCCAAATCTTTGTAATTGCAAACCGGCTGTTACTTTCAGACCATAATTCTGCTCAATACAATCGTTCTTAGTTGTATCGCTGAATCTCCCGATTGGGACAGAACGGTCGCGTTCATAGTTCCATCTGTGGACATTGTTATAATATCCTTTTACACCGGCGGTTATCAGAGTGTTCCATATCCTTTGCTGTGCTAATAAAGCAGATGTGTGAAAATTACGGATACCGCCTGCCGCTCTGACAGAAAAACGTAAACCCTTGTTGAATAAATTATATTGAATTAAATCTATTCCCAATTGAAGATGACGCTCATTATTCGTAAATGCTCCGATGCTAATTACTTGATTACCCTTTTCGGATAGCCCTATATTTGCTCGGAAGCTTGTATCGTTTAGATTTTTCTTGATATTGATTTTTACTTTTGTAAATAAATCCGTGGACATTAGGTTCTCATAGCTTTGAATTATCTTGTCGGCTCGAATATAGTCTCCATTCTTAAACTCCAATTCCCTCAATACAAGAAAGTCATCAGAAGACATTTTATTTTCTAATTTTATATCATCAATAAAGCCTTCGCTAATATTGAATTGCAATATCCCCGAATGATAGTTTATGCTCTTGTAATAAGCATAAGCATATCCTTGATTTCTGAAACAATTAATAATTTGTTCGGCAATCTTTCTAAAATTCCTTTGGTTCAGCACTGTGCCGCGATGGAGCAATGTCAGTGAGTCGCTCAATTTATTGCAAATATGAAGATTGCTTGCGACTTCTATTCTGCCTATGCGAGGAAGTTTTTGAGCCGAAAGAATAATGTTCTTTGCGGCATTAATTTTTATCCTTGGATTTATATATTTACCACTCTGTTCCAAGTTCCGGTAAAAAAGAGAAAGCAACTTGCCAAGCATTATTGGCTTATCTTGTTGTAATTTTGCTAATAGTACTTGCTTGAAATGAACATCGAAAACATCATCAAAGATTATATCTTTTTTTGAAACACTATTAATGTTAATATTTTTAATGATATTATGTATTTTAATATTTCTGATAGAATCTTGCCGATATAGTATTTCCGGTATTGCTTTTTTTGCGGCTTGCTCGCCTAAGTCAATCAATGAATCCAATCTGGAAAATTCAATATTTCTGTGGCTTCCGATAGCAGGTGCAATTTCAATATCGGCATATTTTTTCGAACGTTCCGAAAATTTTTCCATCATCACTGTTACCACTTGGTCGGCAATATTCCAAGGTTTGTTCAAGTCGGTAGATTTCAACAATGGGGATACCGTATTAACCGCAATAGTTAAATCCGGCTTAAAACTTAATGCTGTTTCGGTTGGAATATTGGCAAATAGTCCTCCGTCCACTAATAGCATTGAATCGATTTTAACAGGGATAGTCCACAGCGGAAAAGTACCACTTGCCCTAACTGTATTGATAATGTTCCCCGATTTGAAAGCAACTGATTTCCCGCTAACCAAATCGGTTGCAACTGCTCTGAATATATATTTTAAATTGTCATAGTCCGCATCGGAATGATAGAGAGAATTTAAAAACAATGACTGCAAATATGTATTAAATTTGCTTCCCATTGTTAAGGCTTCCGGCACAATAAATTTAAAATTGTTGAAGCGAAGTTTTAATATGCTTCGGTCATTTATTATCTTTTGGTCATAGAAATATTCACTTCTTCTTGTATCGGTAACGGTAAATATTTCGTTCCATTTTGTAGTATCTACAACAGTCTGTAAATCAGATGCGGAAAAGCCTGATGAATACAAACCACCGATAAATGCACCAATGCTTGTTCCGATTATATAGTCGGGTTCTATGCCGTATTCCTCGAAGCATTTTAATACTCCAATATGCGCAATGCCTCTGGCACCACCGCCGCTTAATACAAATGCTGTTCTTGTTTTTAAGGAGTTGATAGATGGTAATTGAATATAATCACCGGAACTTATACTGTCATTTCTAAATGTTAATCGGTAATTTTTACAATTGAAAACCGGTTGTACGGCGTCTGCCGTTACAAATGATAATAATAAATGCAATATAATGTAATATTTTCTCAATAAATATGAAAACCCTCGTATTTCCCTTCATACTGCACATATTCAACAATCACTTGATTAACAATAGAACGTGAAGGACCTTGCTTCAATAGTGCATACAAACTATTGAGTTTGTCTTGACTTCCTTCTGCAATAACTTCAACTGTTCCGTCATAATTATTCTTGGCATAGCCGTTTAATTTTAATATGCGTGCATGTTCGTGTACAAAATATCTAAATCCTACTCCTTGTACATGCCCGTGAACAATATATTTAGCCGCATTCAAACTCATCTGTAAACTATACCCTCTGCTACATGGTCTGCAATTTCGTCTCCACACAGTTTGCCGATAATGGATAAGACAAATTCCATAGCAGTACCGGCGCCCTTACTTGTAATAATATTTCCATCAATAACAACTCTTTCGTTAATCCAAGTATATTTACCAAGCATATCTTTAACGGAAGGGTGCGAAGTAATCTTTTGCCCCTTGTCGAATATTTTGAAATATGACAATACTGTCGGAGCGGCACATACAGCGGCTATCATCTTGCCGTTAGATTTTTGATGCTCTAACATTTTGCCGAGAATACTATGCTTCATCAAATTATCCGTACCCTGAGCGCCACCCGGTAAGATAATTGCATCAAAATTCAGGTCTGTATCAATTGTATCCAAAAGCACATCGGGAATAATTTTTACACCACGCGAGCAAGTGATTATTTCATTTTCACCGGCAACAGTAACCCTGACCCCTGCTCGTCTCAACATATCAATTATTGTAATGGCTTCCATTTCCTCTGTCCCTTGTGCTATCGGAACCAAAACATTTATATCCATAATTTCTCCGCATCTATGCTATATATAAAATATCCATTTAACTTGTTCTCACAATTTATAAAAAAAGGAGCTGTTAAGAAAGTAATAAACAGAATAAACAAAAATATATTTTTCAAAAAAAAGAGCCGTCTTTTAAAAACGGCTCTTTAAATTAATCGTTTATTCTAAAATAAATTTTCCGGTTGTTATCTTATTATCAAAATATACCTTGTAGAAATATATACCTGAAGACATTTTTTGTCCTGAGAAATCTACTGCGTCCCAAGCAAACACATTGCTATTGTCGGCATTGGAATTGAACGTTCTGAGCTTATGCCCGAGTATATCGAAAATATCCAATTTAATTCTTCCCGAGTGCTTGATAGTGAAGTAAATCTTATCCGAAAAAGGATTGGGATAGACATTGATAATTGCTTCTTCGACTTCTTTATCTTCTACACTTATCAGATTATCATCAATATCTAAAATCTCGAAATCATCAAATAAGCCTTCATTTAGAAATATTTGACCTGAAACTTTTGGGGCATTGATTCTAAATCTAATCCTGAATTTTGAGGCATCTACGGGCATATAATGATTTAACAAAATATAGGTTGCTTTCCAACCGTTTGTACTATGACTATTATTCTCAACATTTTTCCAAGTGCTTCCCTCATCAAACGATAAATCTGTTTGCCAAATATATTTTCCGTCTATTGGTATATTGCTTATAGATGTGAACAGCCATTTCTGATATTTGATAATCGGACTAATAGTAGAGCTTATATCAATATCGTTTGATGTTACAGTTGTTCTACCGTTCGGCATATATTGAAAGCAAGTATTAGTTGTACCTTTTGCACCGGTTACCCAGCATTTTTTCCCATTATTGCCAAATCCTTTCCCCGGCTGTATTACATCAAGTCCAAATAATTCCAAATCAATTAGATTCGGTATATCGTTTTCCCATCTTCCACGATTTGCATTATCATAATTTCCTCCTACCTGCCAATCGCTATCCTCGAAATTATCAATTGATATTCTTTTGTATCCCACTAAGAAAATATATGGTTCTTTGCCTGAAAAGCTACTGTAATAATCAATGCCACTTTCACTCAGAGGCTCCCATAGATGAATATAATATCTGACAATGGAACCTGCTTTCTGTGCGGGGATTAATGCGGTGTATTCCCCTTTGCTCTTATCTGTTAAATTTGCAATAGCAATACTCTTGCTTGCAAAATTATCTACGCTCCAAATAACAGATACGGAATCAGGTGCAACTCCCGGCAATGTGCCTGATTTCAATTTGAATACTATTGGGTATGGCTTTTTAATTTCAAGAGTATTTTTATAAGCTTGATGTTCTAAACCGTATTTTATTAATAAATTTGTGCCGATTTGGTGCAGATTAAATGCTTTTACAATTTTCAAATAGTTCGGTGTACCATTAGTTAAATCGCCATCATCGTCATCTGCATTAAGCGTTTCGAGGAACCACTCGGAAAATGCTTTACCTACATTGGCATCATCGGGAGTTCCGTATTTGGTAAAATGTGATAGACGTCTGACATATTCCAATGTGGTGGTTTTCCTTAAATCCCAAAATGCTCCACCCAAAATTTGACCATCGTGATGTCCCTCCATAATAATATCGTCGGGATAAACCAATCTATTATCTAATGTTCTGATAATTTTTGAAGCATCTTCGACCCAAACCCCAATTCCCATACGCGGCTCATCTTGTATCATTGAGCAAAATAAATCTGCTGTACCTTCATTGCAAGCCATATTAATCATTCCGACATTTACTCCCTGCGATTCATATAAATACTTATTAACGGAATGACCATATTCATGATAAAGTACTTGTGGACTTTCTGCCATTCGCATCGAATCTACATTTACACCTACAAAACCTATAAAATTACCGCCCGAGAAAGCGTTTGGACGCGAGCCTCCAAAGTCAATTGATACTTGTAATTGGAAATCCATCTCTTTAAGCGCAGTATCCAATTCCTTGATAAACTTATGCAGAAAGTTAGCATGATAGAACAGGATTCGCTCGGTTTTATGCGAAATATCATCATTCCATAAAAGTTTATAATCCTGCGATGGTGGTATTTCACCGGTATAATCTGTTTCCGTATGTCCTCTTTTTATCTTTACTTTGACCCACTGACTTATAAATCTCGCTCGCAAGTTTGCAGTTTTATTCAAGTCTATTTCTATTTCTCCGTTTTTGTCAGCCGCTTTCTGTGTGCCGTCAATATATATATATTGTTCGCTAAAAGGTTTCGCTACAAATGTATCGTTAGCAAATTTCTCTTTAATCAACCCCTCTACTTTTAACTTATTTGCTGTATATACCGTATTATGACGCCACAAGACCCTGCCGTCATAGGCATCAACAAAAGCGAAATAATGTGCTATAGGATTATGTGTCTCAATATCTACTTTATATACGAGTTTATATTCCGTTCTGTTCCTAATGGTATAGGGAAGGATATACATTTTATCATCTAATTTTGTATTGTCATTATTGATGTCATACCGAATGCCGACTGTTGCGAACTGCATAGCCTCTTCATCTGTTAAATTCGGTTTGATATTTATTTTATTAACAGGAAAATATTCCATTCCGAAGTTAGATAGTTTGCCGTTTTTATATATTCTCAACTCTATTTCCGAAAGAACTACCTGTATGCCTTGGTAATATTGCTTGTAGCTTACATACCAATGTCCGTTCACTTCCGTTATGCGTGTCAATTTCAATGTATTGACGTCAATATCGAAAATATCCGAATTGTCTTTTAAAAACTTTATTGATGCTGTCTCAATATTATTCTTATTTACGGTTTTCGTACCGAGTAATTGAATAGCTTGCCCAAAGGCTCTGTGAATAAGCCCTGTTCGTGTATCTATGAGGAAAGTCCAGTTACCGTATTTTTTGATGAATTTTTTATATTTGAAGTTATCGCTTGTATTATCAACTAATTTCAGCGGTGGAGTATTTATACCCGAAACAGGCAAAAAAACTTCGCTTTTATCTAATCCATAGGATTCCGAACTTGATGAGTTCTGTGAATAAATATTAGCAAAAGCAAAGCAAACTAAAATTAAAATTAGTAAGTTCTTCTTCATACACTATACTTTCTAAATATTAGTAAATAATTATATAACTAAACGTAAGTAGCTATGAAAAAGTTACATACTTAAATTAATTTTCGTAAAGTATCTCAGTATCGTAAATTGTTTCCAACTGTAACTTGTGTTTTGCTTCCTCGTCCGCCAGTCTGACAAATAGATTTTTAATTCGATTCTCTTCCGTTTCATCTGCTAATCGAGTATATAATTTCATCGCTTCTTCTTCGCGTTTTATTGCGGTTGCCAATACATCTTGTATCGACATATACGAATTATCGGCAGGGTCGAGCAATGATTCCGAAATTTTCAAATCGGGTATATTAAGCGTTTGATAATTCTCTATCCCTTCGACATCAAGATGCTCTAAAATATGCTTATGTCCCCATTCCATATTTTCCAATTCTTTCAGGAGAACTTTGCTCGAATCATTCTTTACTTGTTCTTGCAACCCTCTGTAAAAATTAGCGGCATCAATTTCCAATTGTATGGCATTATTGATTATTTCCTGATATTCTTCCTTGTTCATTTTGCTATCCTTAAGTTCATATATTATAATGGAAGTTAAAATTATTATTAGTTCGCCGCAGGTGCAGTAAACGCCGGACGTTGTTTCAATTCATTATCAAGCATAAACAAACCACCTTTAAAATCTTCGACCATTTTCATTCTGTCAAGAATTTCGAGTACATTTGCTTCTTCCTCTACCTGTTCGGTTACAAACCATTGAAGTAAAATCTGGGTAGCATGGTCGCTTTCCCTTACTGCAATATCCATCAATTTATTAATGTTTTCCGTAATATACTGTTCGTGCTTATATGCCGCCTCGAATGCGATAAAAGCACTATCCCACTGCGACTGAGGTTCTGCCAAAGCATTGACCTTGGGCATACCGCCACGTTCGATTAAATAATCGAAAAACTTCATTGCATGGAACATTTCTTCCTGTGCTTGAATTCGCATCCAGTTTGCAAATCCGGGTAGATTAATCGAATGATAATATGCGGACATAGCTAAATAAAGATTCGAGGAATACATCTCTCGTTCAATTTGTTCGTTGATTGTATTTTCAATTATTTCTTTAATCATTATTCTTTTCCATTAATATTTAACATTATTAAGTTATTATAAAGTAAACGAAATCATAAATATTTTAGTATTATAATCAAAAGTTCGGGCATATTATATTATAGAAAAATTCTTTTGCAAAACAATATCGAATTGTGTGCCGGGGCGTCCGTGAACATTTAGATAAGATGGTGATTTCATTGTTATTTGTCCATTGTGTCGTTCAATAACTTCTTTGACAAAAGATAAACCAAGCCCTGTTCCTTCGATACCCTTCAGCTTGGAAATAGACGAGCGGTAGAAATCCGTAAAGATTTTTCCCTGTTCTTTTTCGGGAATACCTATACCGTTGTCAGCAATACAAATATGTATTTCTTGCGATTGTTCGGTTAATTCAATGTTAATTTTTCCATATTCTTCGGTATATTTAACCGAATTGGATATTAGGTTAGCGAGAGCAAGTTTTAACAATTTCGGTTCTGCCTGTACAGTGAAGTTAGATTTTTCCTCATACTCGAATTCAAAGCTAAGATTTTTCGTTTTAATTAGTATTCTCATATCATTATATATTTGATTGAAAACCTCAATTAAATCAACTTCCGAAACATCTTCAATGCTTGTTTCCGCTTTCAATTTTGAAATATATAATACATCGTTAATCGTATTAATGGCATTATCCAATCTGAATTTTATTCGTTCAAGCGGTTTCTTCTGTGTAGGATTAATATTGCCGAGTGTGCCGTCAATAATCATATTAACATAAGTTGTCGCCGCCGCAATTGGTGTTTTCAAATCATGAACTATTGTCATCACGTACTGTGATTTTATTTTTTCGGCTTCCTCCAAATCCAGCAATGTCTTTGCAAGTCTGCTCTCCCGTTTATATAATTCCTTAGCTATCGAATTGGCGAGATATGTTGCCAAATACAGACCGACTGCAAACGATATAAAGAATACAAAAAGATATACGGAATTGTTATATAATTCAAAAGGAAACAAATTTAAATGATAATGCGCTACTATTCCGCTATACTCCAACCATGCTCCGAAAGCAGTTAATAGCAGAGTCAGCGAAACAATGAGAAACATTATTGAACCGGGTAAAATCAGACTGCCTATTATCACATGGAAAAAGAAAAATACGAAAAGTGGCGTCTCGACACCACCCGTAAAATGTATGAAAAACATTAATGCTAAAAAATCTGCAACTATTTGCAAGAGAGAGAAATGTAAATCATGAAAACGATACTTAATTGTATAGTCGGCAAATTTCGCTGTCCTTCGTCTGCGTTCGTCTAATACACTGCTTGCTCTGTAGAAGAAGATATTATAGCCTAAAATAATAAGCGAGATAATAATAAGTGGCAGTGAATCGAATGAAAAACTCGGCGTATAATAATCAAGAAGCAATAGAATAGCCGACAGTACAAACAAAATCCCAAAAGCGCCGAATCTCAACTTAATCAGCCAGCGGTTACGTCTTCCGATTGTTTGCAGGAAATGCTCCTGCCTGTACTCCTCCGGAAGGAGTGCAAATAAATGTTCGCCCATTTTCTACATTTCCTTGATATTTATAAAATCAATATAACAATTAAATGTATAAAAACAAATTAATAACCGAATGATTTTAGACGTTTTCTGTCTTTACGCCATTTTGCCCTGACTTTTACAAACAATTCGAGAAAGACCGGCGAATCCAAATAGTTTTCGATATTCCTACGCGAACGCGCCCCGAGTTCCTTGATTTTTTGTCCTTTCTCGCCGATAATTATCTTTTTTTGTGAATCTCGTTCAATAATTATATCAGCGGCAATAAACCATTTCCCGATTTCCCTTTCCTTGAATTCCGTAATTTGAACTTCGGTGGAATAGGGTAATTCCTCGGAATAGTATTTGAATATTTGTTCTCGTATCAGTTCTGATACAAAAAATCTGTCATGCTGTGTACTTAAATATTCCTCGTCATAATAATACTCATGGTCGGGGATATACTTTGCAAGTATTTTGACAAGTTTTTCCGTTTCCGCCGATTTCTTGGCAGAGACAGGTACAATTTCATCGAAAACATTCAACTTGGCAAGTTCCGCTATTATCGGTAATATGGTGTGAATATCGTTCAGCATATCAATTTTATTCAGAACAGCTATCTTGGGTTGCTCTGCCAATCGTAGTGCTTCCAAAGATTCGTCCGAAAAGAATTCGTCTGCGGAACCAAATGATGTTGCATCAATTACAAGGAGGATTGCATCGGCACCCTTCAAGGTCTCATCGACATATTCCATCATTGTTTTCTGCAATTCGTACTTCGGATTAATTAATCCGGGTGTATCTGTGAACACAAGTTGAATATTATTCTCGGTATAAATACCGATTACGCGTTTTCTTGTGGTCTGTGCTTTGCGTGTAACAATAGAAAGCTTAGTACCTAAAATGCTGTTCATCAAAGTTGATTTTCCGGCATTCGGTTTGCCCACAATTGCCACAAATCCTGCTTTTGTTTTCATAATTCGTTTCAAATAAAAATGCCCTTAAATGCTAATTACATTCAAAGGCAAATGAAAAATAGTTAAGAACAATTTTGCAATTTCAATCTTTGTTTCCAAAGAATTTATAAATTCCCAAAGGAATAATAACCACATAAGCAACAAATAATAAAATCGGGGCAATTGTTACAGCCATAGGATTATTCCATTTTCCGTCCGGTACAGCCGGTCCATCGCTTATGCCGGTGGCCATCAGTGCATAACCGAGAATAATTAATCCCAAGGCGGCAGCCAAATAGTAAAAGTTCTTTTTCTGCAGAGGGAAATCCCAGCTGACAGTTTTTTTCTTTTTGGCAACAGTCCTAGCTCGTTTGCCTTTTTGTATGTTCTGTTTAGTCATATTTAACCTTTTCATAAAACAATCTCATCAAAATTAAGGAATTTTATGAAATTTTATCACTTTTTTTTTAAAAAATTATTTTTTTTTCATTGTAAATTGAACGTTTTTACTAACTTTGTATTTTCTTACTATATCATAAATGATATATATTATATCTATTTTAATTAAAGCATATAAATATATTCTTAATTATATAAAAGGAGTTTTATGTTTAAAGGACACCCTAAGGGATTATATGTAGCATTTTTTGCCAATATGGGCGAGCGTTTCGGCTATTATACTATGTTGGCAATTTTTGTGCTTTACCTACAATCGAAATTCGGTTGGGACGCCACACAAGCCGGTCATGTTTATGGTGGCTTTTTGTTTGGAATATATTTTCTACCTCTTCTCGGTGGCTATATTGCTGACAATGTACTCGGCTACGGCAAAACAATTACGCTCGGTATAATAATAATGTTTGCCGGATATGTGTTGCTGGCTATGCCCGGCACGGGGGAATGGTTTATCTACGGCGCTCTTGCCGTTATTTCGCTCGGTACCGGATTATTCAAAGGTAATCTGCAGGCTTTGGTCGGCAATTTATATGACGAAGCAAAGTATAGCAAACTTCGCGATTCCGCATTTAATATTTTTTATATGGGGATTAATATCGGTGCTTTCTTTGCTCCGAGTGCCGCCCGCGGTATGCGCTCTTGGATTATGGGAATGAAAGATTTGGACTATGATGCTTCAATTCCTAAACTTGCACACAGCTACCTAAACGGCACACTGGAATCTACCGAAAAACTTACGCAGTTTGCACAAGCCCAAATGGGAGATGCGTTTACAAATTTAACGGACTTCGCTCATCATTATATTGGCGCATTGGGTACTGCTTATAATGCCGGCTTTGCTGTTGCTGCCGCAAGTATGATTTTATCATTAGTGATTTTTCTTGCTTTCCGTAAATATTACAAACATGCTGACGTAACTCACAAACAGCAGAAGGCTCAGCAAGCCAATTCCGTCATCGAACTTACTCCCAAACAGACTAAGGACAGACTAATTGCTCTTGGTCTTGTGTTTATTGTTGTTATGTTCTTCTGGATGGCATTCCACCAGAACGGATTTACACTAACAATTTTTGCGCGTGATTATACTGTTTCAGCCGTCAGTCAAGGTACGGCGATTTTATTTAATATGTCCACATTTTTCCCATTGCTTACGGCTCTGCTGGGAACCGTGCTTTTCTTTGGGAAGGGTAGTTCGAGCAAAACCAAACTTTTCGGTGGTATTGTTGCTGTTGTTTCGGCTGTTGTTGCATATTTTTCAATCGGACAATTGCAACCGGACGGCAATCCTATTTCACCTGAAATTTTCCAACAATTCAATCCTATATTCATTGTATTCCTAACTCCTATAATTGTCGGCTTCTTTGCCTATTTGCGTAAGCAGGGCAAGGAACCGTCTTCGCCCAAGAAAATCGGAATAGGTATGATTATCACTGCTATCGGTTTCTTCCTTATGGTGCTTGCATCGCAGGGCTTGATGAGTCCGCATGACCTTGCCGACTCCGGTGGCATATCCGATGCACTTCGCTCCCCCTATTGGCTGATAGGTACGTATTTTACGCTGACTGTAGCCGAACTGTTCCTCAGTCCGATTGGTATTTCTTTCGTATCGAAGGTTGCTCCCCCACAGTTCAAGGGTCTTGCACAGGGCGGTTGGCTAGGTGCTACTGCAATAGGTAATTTGATGGCGGGTTTCATTGGTCCTTTCTGGGACAAATGGGAATTATGGCAATTCTTCTTATTGCTTGTTGCACTTACTTTACTGTCGGCTATCTTTATTTTCTCAATTTTGAGATTATTGGAAAATGCAACGGAATCTTAATTAACATATATTTTTTTAGTTTTATTTGGGAAATAATAAAAAATGGGAAAAACAGCATTAGAAAGATTTTTAAAATATGTTTCGTACGATACTCAATCAGATGAAAATTCCGAAACATATCCAAGTACAAAGAAACAATTTGAACTTTTGAATTTTCTGTTAGGTGAACTCAAAGATTTGGGAATTGCAGCCGAGATAGACCAATACGGTTATGTGATTGGCAGAATCCCGGCAAATATCCCCGAAGGACACGAGAAATTCGGCAAGGTGCCACCGGTTGCATATATTGCTCATGTGGATACTTCGCCCGAAGTCTCGGGTGCAAATGTCAAGCCACAGAAGATTAAATATGAAGGTGGGGATATAGTACTCCCCGGCGATACATCTATTGTTATTAAAGCTTCCGAAAATCCCGGCTTGCAAAAATGTATCGGTCATACTCTTATTACAACTGACGGAACAACTTTGCTTGGTTCCGATGACAAATCAGGCATTGCGGCAATAATGACAAGCGCACAGCATTTCATCAATAATCCCGATGAACTGCACGGCGATATTATTATTTGCTTTACTCCTGACGAGGAAATCGGTCAGGGAACAAAATATCTCGACATCAAAAAACTCGGTGCCAAATATGCCTACACTGTTGATGGAGATTTGCCGGGTGAACTGAATAAAGAGACTTTTAGCGCCGCACTTGCTACTATTACTGCTTATGGACGCGACATTCACCCCGGATTTGCCAAGGATATTATGGTCAATTCAATTCGTGTGATTTCCGAAATCATAGCAAAAATGCCAAAAGATGTTGCTCCGGAAACGACAGAAGACTATGAGCCATATCTTCATCCTTATGTATTGGAGGGTAGTATAGCTAAATCAACGGTTAAAATTTTATTCCGTGATTTTGAAACCCCCGGACTTGATGTACACAAGGAGAATATGGAGAAAATAATTGCAGAAGTTCAGGAAATGTTCCCCAATGCAAAGATTGAAATGGAAGTAAAAATTCAATATCTCAATATGCGTGATAAATTAAAAGATGCACCGGAAGTATTGGATAATCTTTGGGAAGCCGCAGTAAGAACGGGTATTACGCCTACTTGGGTGCCTATACGTGGTGGTACTGACGGTTCACGTCTTACCGAGATGGGCTTACCCACTCCGAACATCTATACAGGCGGACAGAATTTCCATAGTAGAACGGAATGGCTTTCGGTTGATTTTATGGAACAAACTGTCAAGACTATTATCAATCTTATTAAAATTTGGGTAGAAAAATCAAATTAAAATTTAAGCAGAGGATTTATGGAACAGTCAACAAATAAACAAAGCGGATTGCCGGAAAATGCCTATCGGGAACTAAATCCCGGTGAAGAATATAAACCAATTCTTCCGGCACACGAGAAATTTCCCGAAGTTACTACTTGGTCTGTCCTTTGGGGCTTGCTAATGGCGGTGGTTTTCTCGGCAGCAGCGGCTTATTCGGGATTAAAAATCGGGCAGGTGTTCGAGGCGGCAATTCCGATTTCTATTATTGCGGTCGGTGTTTCGACTTTCTTTAAGAAAAAGAACGCCCTATCGCAAAATGTTATTATTCAGTCTATCGGAGCGGCATCGGGTGTTATTGTTGCCGGTGCTATCTTCACTATACCGGGTTTATATATTTTGCAATCGAAATATCCCGATATAGAAGTTAATTTCTTTCAAATTTTCTTTTCGTCATTGCTCGGTGGTTTCCTCGGTATTCTGTTTTTAATACCATTCAGGAAATATTTCGTAAAGGATATGCACGGCAAATTCCCGTTCCCAGAGGCAACTGCAACAACGGAAATTCTTATAACCGGCGAAAAAGGCGGCAAACAAGCAATGATTCTTATTGTCAGTGGGCTTGTCGGTGGTGTCTTCGAGTTTCTTTCATCTTCACTAAGGTTGTTTGCCGACCAATTTACTACTCGAATATTACCCATTGGTGAATCTCTTGCCGAAAACCAAAAAATCGTATTCAAGATGAGTGTTAGTCCTTTGGTATTTAGTTTCGGGTATTTGGTCGGACTTAAATTCTCATTAATTATTACTGTCGGTTCACTATTATCTTGGTTCATCTTTGTTCCGTTGATTAATGCAATTGGCGATATAACTGCTGTCAATGGTGCCGCAAATTTATTTGCAACAATGAGTCCTGAGGAGATTTTTAGAACTTATGTTCGTCCGATTGGTATTGGTGCTATTGCAATGGCAGGCATCATCGGTATTATCAAATCTTCATCGGTGATTGGTTCTGCTTTCAAACTTGCATTCTCGGGTGCAGGTGGCAAAAAGTCGCAGGAAAAAGCCGAGAGAACTCAGGTTGATTTGAATATGCCTATGATTATGTTATTCTCACTTCTGGTCATCATTGCTATTTTCTTATTCTTGCTTTTCGGTGTTAATATTAATGCTACGCAATCTGTTGTTGCTCTATTGACTATCGTAATTATTTCTTTCTTATTTACGACAGTAGCGGCAAATGCAATTGCAATTGTCGGTACTAATCCCGTCAGCGGAATGACTTTGATGACATTAATTCTCTCCTCATTTGTGCTTGCCGCAGTTGGGCTTCACAGTTCGACCGGTATCACAAGTGCTTTGATTATTGGCGGAATAGTATGCACGGCTTTGTCCGTTGCAGGTGGTTTTATTACTGATTTGAAGGTTGGCTATTGGATTGGAACCACACCAATCAAGCAGGAGAAATGGAAATTCCTCGGGGTGATTGTTTCGGCGGCGACTGTCGGTGTTGTTATTTATATCTTAGCCGAAGCTTATGGTTTTGTGCTTACACCGGAAACTCCCAATCCACTTGTTGCACCGCAGGCAAATGCTATGGCGGCGGTTATTGAACCGCTGATGCAACCGGGCGCACAAATTAATTGGATGCTCTATACTATTGGTGCAATGATTGCACTACTGATTAATTGGCTTGGAATATCGCCACTGGCATTCGCACTCGGTATGTATATTCCTCTTGATTTGAATACACCTCTTTTGGTTGGCGGACTTATCTCTCATTTCATCAATAAGAGTTCGCAGGATAATGATTTGAACGATGCAAGAAATCAACGAGGTACATTAATTTCATCAGGATTTATTGCCGGAGCCGCAATTTTCGGCGTTATTGGTGCTATGTTCCTTTTCTTCGGGTTCAAATTTGATACTAAACTTTGGGAAGGAAATGAAATAGGTGGACAGATTACGGCATTCTTTGCTTTCCTCGTCCTCTTGGGTTATTTCATCTGGGACACAATGAGAGCAAAAAAGGATTAATTACATAAATTAAAAAGATGTCGCATTTATTTGCGGCATCTTTTTATATTTGTATTATGGCAGAAGCAAATAATAATAAAAAAGTTAAAAACGGTATGTCCGAAAGGACAAAGAAGGCTTTGCGAATTATCATTGCCCTCATTTTCCTAGTTGTTTCCGTTTATTACACACTCAAAGATATTGACTTTGCCAAGCTCTGGGATTATATTCTCAATGCCGATTATCTTTGGGTAATATTATCTGTTCCCGTTATGATTTTGTCGCACTGGGTCAGGGCTTATCGCTGGCGCACAATGCTACAACCTGTTAAGAAAAATGCAAAAGTTTGGGACTTGTTCTCGGCTGTTATGGCGGGCTATGCCGTTAATAATGTATTACCTCGTGGCGGTGAATTTATTCGTCCTTATTTCTTTGCACGTAGGGAAAAAGTATCATTCACATCAACTTTCGCCACGATAGTTGTCGAACGTTTTCTCGATGTGCTAATTCTTCTCCTTATGCTTGCGGGAGTTTGGTTTACTTTCCGCGAACAAATTAAAGATGCACTACCCACACTTCAAGCAGAGAAATTGCTTGTTCCCGTTCTAATTTTTCTCGGTGTTCTTATTTTGAGCTTCTGGCCCCGACTGGTTCGCATTGTTTTGAAATATACCGTTAAACCTCTCTCAGAAAAATTATATAGTAAAATCAGCGAACTCTTTGAGAAATTTGCAAAAGGAATGAGTATAGTTCGTACACCTTCACAATATCTCAGACTTACTCTCGAATCCCTGACAATTTGGTTGCTTTATACAATACCGATGTGGCTGATGTTCTTCTCTTTTGGTTTCCAGAATGCTCCGTATAATCTTGGTTTTGAGGACGCAATTCTTCTGATTGTCATATCGGGTATTGCTTTCACAATTTCACCGACACCGGGCGCAATCGGTGTTTTCCATTTTTTCATACAAAACACAATGGTAAAACTATACGGTATTAATCCCGAAGCCGCACTCGCTTATGCAACGGTTACACACACAGTTGGATATTTAATTCAAGTAGGCATAGGCGGCATATTCCTTGTCCGCGAAAATATCAAGAAAATTCCCACACAAGAAGATATTGATACGCATTAAGCTAAACATAAATAATTTTCAATAAAAATTTTAAAATTCGCAAATAAAACCTTATTTTTGTAATCCTTTTAGAAGGAAATACGGCGGGTTTAGCTCAGTCGGTAGAGCATCAGATTGTGGCTCTGAGGGTCACGGGTTCAAATCCCGTAACTCGCCCCAAAAAACAAAGGCTGTCCAAATAGGGCAGCCTTTACTATATTCAACATAAAGAGAGAAAAAAACTATTCTGTTTTCTTCTTCTTTTTGGCTTTCTTCTTCTTCTTGAAATCATGCTTCGATTTTTTGATTACAGGTTTTTGTTTTCTGGGAACTTGCTTGACAATTTTCTTATTCTTTTTCTTATTATCCCCGTCTCGGGGCAAATCTGCGGCAGTTGCCGTCATAAACGACAGTGATAAAAGTATTGTTGTTACTATAATTATTATTCTTTTCATAATAAACATTTTCATAAAATCCGCAAAATCCGAATGTAAATATAATTATATAAAATGAAAGGAATATGAAAAAAGTGTATTTAGAGAATAATAAATAATTTATTCAATCCCTGCTTCGATTCAAATAGCACACTGCCTCCGTGCGTTTCGATAATTGTTTTAATAATAGGCATACCAAGTCCGAAACCCTTAGTTGTACGAGATTTATCCGACCTTTGGAATCTGCTGAAAATATTTGATAATTCACTATCGGACAATGTTTTGCCTTCATTGCTTATTGTAATTATATTTTTATTCTTTTCAATATGAAGTTCAATTTTAATCGGTCTATCTTCGGAAGAATATTTAATTGCATTGTCAATTGCATTTGTGAGTACTCGTTTTAGCATATCCTTATCAGCAAATATTTCCGTTGCGGCATCAATATTAATATTAAAATTGATACTTCTAACAAGTGCAATTTTTTTAAAATCCGCCGCAGTTTCCATTATTAATTCATCTAAGCGGAATGTTGTTTTATTTAGGGACAATTGACGAGAATCTGCACGTGCCAAAATAAGAAGATTTTCCGCCATAGTGCTTAATGTCTTAATCTCACGAATGCTTTTCTCAATTGGATAGCGAATATCATTTGCAATATCGTGGCGTGCTTCAAGCATTTCCAGCTCCAAACGAATGATAGCCAATGGTGTACGGAAGTCGTGAGAAGCATCGGCGACAAACTGCTTCTGTGCATTAATGGTGCTTTGCAGTCGCTCAATCATATCATTTAAAGTACGGGCAAGTTCTGCAAGTTCATCATCTGCATTCGGTACAGGCACTCGTCTGTCAAGATTTTTACCGGTGATAGATTCGGCTGTACGGGACATCTGCCGTACCGGTGCCAGCGCTCGTTTGGTAATAAAATAGCCGATTAGTGCGGCGATAATCAGTAATAGAGGACTGACTACAAATAGTATATAAGAAATCTGTGTCAGGGATTCATTGAATTTATTGAGTGATGCAACCATAATAATATCAAGTTCGGCATCTTCAATACCATTCTGTTTATTGCTTTGAATTTTGTACTCATATATTCGGAAATCCTGCTCGTTAACGTTAAGTGTAACGTAAGCGTTTTTCATATCTTTCTCATCATAATCCATAATATTATCAATAATATCTTCTAAATAGAATGGCTCACCCGGCTGAAATATTACGGAGTCTTTTGCAATCAGTATAAAGTTGTAATCAAAAATAATTTTTTGTTTGGATTTATCACGGCGGGCGGTTAGTTCTTTAAAAATATATTCTGTATTCTCGTTCCCGAAATCCTGTCCCGTGGTCAAAAAATGGGCGTAATCGTGCAGTTCATCATCAATTGCTTGCAATCGCTGATTGTGATAAATGAAGTACATAGAAAAAGCCATAATACCGATAATTACAGCAGTTGAGAAGAAATAGAGCAACGATATACGTGTCGATATTTTTAGCATAATTTGGGAGTTGCAATATTCATCATTAATTAGTTAATAAATATAATTGCTCTTTTATCATTTTTTTAGATGAAGCCAATCCATTACTGTTGCTTTTAAATCTCAAATAATCATATTCTATAAGTTTTACATTCCCTGCTTTTTGAAATATGCTCATAATATCGTCTTGCGACATAATACCTTCATTGTTATAACTTAAAATCAAATAATTGTAATTATTTGAACAAACAATTTTTTCTAATTCTGACAGTGCTTTATCTCTATTACAAAAATTCGATTTTTGATTATTGTAATCTCTCATACCGGAAATACCCTTAATCTCAGGATTATCATATTTTGCAATTGTTTCCAATAAATGATAATTTGGTGCATATTGTCTTTGATTATAGGGTGGGTCAAGATATATAATATCATATTTATTTTTATTCAATAATTCCATACTGTTTTGATTATAAACAAAATGATTTTTTTGACTTTTGAGTATTTGAATCATTTTTAAATTAAAAGGTTTTAATGCCCTCTTGTCCCAATCTTTTTTATATGCGGCATAAACACCTAAAATATTTGAATAAAAAGGAACGCTTTCAATTAAACAAGCTAAAAGAATAAAATATTCATTATCAGATATTAGATTGCCTGTGTACCATTCCTCAATTTTAACTCGTATTGCATCAATTTTTTTTCCGTTTTCAGGAATAAAATACATCCTTTTTTGTTCATCATTTGGAGTATAGTTTTGATAAATAAAACCGTTAATACCATCTAAATTGTTTAAATATTCAATAACAAGTTCATAATTATCAGTAAAAAATTTATTTGATTTAATATTTATTTTATCAATAAGTTTTTCAAATCCGGGATATTCGCTATTCTCAATATATGCCTTCTGTAAAACGTAACTAAAATACATTAAATCAGAAGAAACAATTTGATACTGTTTTTCTTTGAAGTATTTACCGACATTTCCCGTACCAGAAAAAAAATCAAAAAACAAGTTGCCCGAAATATTGTTATTTTTCATCTCGGCATAAATCCACTTGACCAATCTTTCTTTGTTTCCAATAAAACGCATATTAATTCCAAAAATCAATTAAATTAACAATTGCTTCTTTGAATATTGCTGGTGCTTGAATGCCAAGTACCAATTTCCCGTTTTCATTTAATAAGAAACCGACTTGGATTTCAATTATATCCTCGTTATCGCTTCCATACAAGACAACAGTTCTTATAATGTCAAACTTTGGATAATGCTTTTTAATATAATTCTTTTCGATAAACCCATAATTATTTAATTCATTGATACCTTGCTGTTTAAATTTGTATTTTTTCCCTTCGATATTAATTATTTCCATTCTATCAAAATCAATAAGAATTAAATCAGGAATATTTATTATTTTAGTTTTGTCTCCGGCTTCGTATCTTTCTCTGTCGGAATATTTTTTAAGTTGTATCGGTTCCCCATCTTTTGAAATAAAATAACTCTTTTCGCAGCCAGCATGATTTTCAAAGATTGAATAGCCGGTTGTAAAACTTTCTACAACGATATGAATAAATATTGTTCCTAATTTTTCACCTTTGGTTTCATATCCCCAATAATTTTTATTTAGTTCTGCATTGGGAATTGTTAAATTTTTTAATTCTAATTTTAATTTGTTTGCAATCTGAATAAACTTATTTCTCGCACCAATATTTACTTGTTTCAAGCCGTGTTCGGTAATAACGATTCTCTTTTGCCAACCAAATTTGCGTAATACTGCTGATATAATACTTAAAGCACCAATATTGGGGTCGTGTGATATTCTCCCTGATTTATATAGTCTTCCGGAAATTTCAATTTTATCGTCATATTTTTTAAAATCAATAGGCACATTGCCTTTAGGCGCTTTGCGCATATTCTTTTTAAATTCAATAATTTCGTCAATATCTTTAAAGGGAACAAAAACTTTAGGATTAAGTTTTTTTCCTAATATTTCAACGCCATAGGTTAATAATAATCTTGTACCAAATATATATGTGTCAGTAGGCTCCTCTTTTTGTTCAATTTGCAAACTGTAAAGCATTATTTTCTTTACGTTCGGATAATAAAAATCAACAAAAACAAATTTTGAACTTCTCTGATATACTCCGGTATTACGACTTTCTTTGTCGTCTGTTTTAGTTTCTTCTATGGCATACAATGGTTTGTCTGCTAATGTCGGTTCTTTAATCTGATAAAAAATTAAGAAATCAACAAAACTTGATTTTCCGCTAATTGTTTTAATTAATATGTTGTTTACTTTATTACACTCAAAACCAATTACTTTATATGTGAAAGTAAAATTGTCATTCTGTAATATGGGCAATATTTTTAAATCAGTAAAAAATGCAGTAAATTTATTGTCCAAAACAAATTTTCTTAGTATTGTTTCAATTACCTCAATTTTGGGTCTTTCTTCTGTCAATATCCATAAATTCGGTTTCATACTGTCTTCTTCAATCAAATAATGATTTTTGTCTATAAATATGCGGTTTATAATTAGTTATCAAAACCTCAATGCTACTATTTTTTTCTTTAACTTTAGTCTGATAATTTGAATTAGAATAATTATTATTAATATAATTTATTTTATAATTATTCTTTTCTATCCAATTAATTAAAATATTATTGGTTCTACCTTTATGTTCGACAACATTCGATAATGCAAATTTTATTTTTCTATTATTGAGTAGATTTAGTAATTGTAATAATTTCCTTTCTTCTTGTTCATTCCAACCGGTAAATCCTCTTTTGCCGTCATTATATGTACCCGTTGTAATTAAATAAGGTGGGTCGGCATAAACGAAATCATTTTCATTAAGAATATTGAAATCAAAATTCTCAAAATTATTATTTTGAAATTCAGCATTGATATTTTTTAAACGGATGATAAAATTTTCCAAATTGCTTTGCATCGTAGAATTAAAACTACTTCGATTTCTGCCAAACGGATTATTAAACTGATGACTGTTATTAAATCTAATTTGATGATTGAACGAATACGCTATTAAAACAAAAATATCAAGTGGATTTTTTGTTTTGTTGTAATAGTCTCTAAACTCCTTATATCCTGCCTCATTGGTAATTGACAGACCAAATTCCTTTATTCTATTTTTAATATGTTGAATTGTGAAATCTAATTCGTTTTCCTGTATAATCCTAAAAAATTCAACAAGATACATAAGGTTGTCATTAAAAATAATCTTATTTGCATTTACATTGATTCCCACATTACATCCACCGGCAAACAAATCAACAAATGTATTTATTTTTTTCGGGAAAAGTGGTATTATCTGAGTAATAATCTTATACTTACCGCCAATATAATTTAATGGCGATTTTATCATTTTGCTTTCTATTATTGTATTCGAAAATCTCATAAAAAAAACAATACTTCTGTTGAAATAAAACGGTAATTATTCAGACAACTTGTAACCTGCACCGCGAATTGTTTGAATTAATTGCTTGTCAAATCCTTTGTCCATTTTCTGCCGTAGAAATCTGACAAAAGAATCGATGACATTGGATTGCGGGTCGAAGTTCATATCCCAAACGTGTTCGGAAATCATTTCGCGTGTCAGCACTTTGTTCTTATTCAAGATAAAATATTCAAGCATAGCAAATTCCTTTGCAGATAAATTGATGTCCTTACCGGCACGAATAACTGTTCGCTCGCTTGTATCCATCACAAGGTCGGCAACGTAAATTTTTGTCGTTTTTTGCTCCGCTTGGCGGCGAATAAGCGAGCGAACTCTTGCCATCAATTCTCGCAAATCGAAAGGTTTTGTCATATAATCGTCAGCCCCCTCGTCCAATCCTCTTATTTTGTCATCAACGGCATCAAGAGCCGTCAGCATCATAACGGGTGTTTTCACTCCATCTTTACGTAAGCGTTTGCAGACCTCCCAGCCCTCAATGTCGGGAAGCATAATATCAAGAATAATTAAGTCATAGTCGTTTACATTGCCGAGAAATACACCGTTTTCACCTGTATTCGAAACATCAACGGAATAGTGTTGCTCCTCGAAAGCACGTTTGAGCGAATCGGCAAGATTTATTTCATCTTCGATAATTAAAATGCGCATATTATTATTTACAGATTATTAGGGAACAGAATTATCATTATCAGTTTCATTACGAAGCAACTCAATTACTTCCTTCATTTCTTCACTTTCGTCATCTAACAAATCCTCGTCCAGAAAATCGAGGTCGATTTCCTCAAACATTTTGTCCATATCTTCAAGGTTTTTATCCATTTATAAAAATAACGCCGTAACAAAAAATAAGTTACAGAAAATATTAATTATTGCAAAATATGTTAATCGTTAAGCAAATACAAATTGATATACGCACCTGCTTCCATCATCATTGCCACTCCGATATGGACAATAATCCCCCCGAAAACCGAGCGTGTTCGCAATGCGATGATAGCAAGTATATATCCACCGAAAGCCGCACCGATGCTTTCCGGTAGCGGTTTGCCGAAATGCCAGAAGGAATAAAGTACAACCATAGGCATTATAGCTCGCTCTCCTATTAATTTTACCATTCCTATTATCAGAAAACCCCGAAAGAAAAGTTCCACTGCTACAAAACGAAAAGCATAAGTGAACTCGAAACCGGCAACCGCTTTCCAAGGACTAATATATTCCGATACTAATTCGAAATTATCCTTATATATGGGATAGCTCCGCAGAAAATCACTCTGAAATGATGCCCATACAATTAAGGGCAACATAAAGAGTAACATTGTAAAATACGGCTTTACGTCAAAATTTCGGAGCGTCAATCCGTACACGGAGCTTTCATAACGGTCGAATATATATTTTAATATGAACATTAACACACCGAGATTGATAAATTGATGCGCACTTGTAAACAGATAGAAAAACCATCGCTGCAACTCCCATGGAAAATCGAATGTTGATGTCAGCCATTGGAAAATATGTCGCGAGGAACTATCGAATGCAAGGAGTATAAGTGCAATGGATATTTTCAGCAGATAGGACTTGTTTTTGAATGCCGAATAATCTTTTTTCCATATTGCCTGCACAAGTAATATTAAAAAGTAAACAGATGAAAAGAAAACCAGAAATCGAAAAAACTGTTCCGTTGTGCCATAGTATGCGTCAAGTTGCAGTTGCTTAAAATGAAATCCATAATTAATAACATAGCCTCCAACAAGTATTAATAGCACCGTTAGGTAATAACCGGCAGAAAAATCGCTACGCAAAAAGTTTTTCAAATATGTAATTATTTTTTTCATTCCATAAATATATTTCATCAATAGCAAACAAAAGCGTTTCCGAACAGTTTGCAAAAAATCAAAAATACACAGAGATTGGGATTATTCAAAGTAAGAGGAGATAGGAAAGGGATTTTGCCGCAGAAAAGAAATACTTCACTCCTTACTGTAATTTGTAAGGAGTGAAGTATAATGATACTATTTCGCAAACATTCTATCTACTTTAATTACATTTACCTTTTCAGGGAAAATGTCAAGATGATAATTTTCAATGATTTTATCCTCTTCGAGAATCTCATTGCTCGGAGCTGTCAGATAAGTAACCGGACTTGGCGTGTTATTGACAAGAGCAACCTTGAAATCATCGCCGCCGGTCGTTACAATGGCAATTTTCATATTCTTTGATTGAATATGTTTCTTAATTGCTTGATTAACTTCTTCGAGGGTCAGATTCTTTATCTTATTCCTAAAGTATTGAATATAATCGCCACCGTCATCAATGCCATAGAATTTACTGTCAATCTGAAAGCCGAGTCTCAACGATGTTGTCTGTGCATAGAAAAGAGCATAGTTGTACAAGAAATTCTTTGTTAGCTCGAACTGCTCTTGTGTCAGACCGTTTGCAATAACACTATCCAATTCACGAATAGCGGCTCGCAAAGCAAAATGAGCATGCTGATGCTGAACAGGGCGCAGCCAAACTTCAAAAATCTGTTGATGACGCGGATTATTCGGTTGGGGGAAATTTAGGTTGCCGCCATTGAGAAATGTCTCGATATAAGAATAATCACCATAGTTCATTCCACGCTTTTCGCGAATAACTTGATACAAATGGCTGGACTGGTTTCTATGTTCGCCAAACCAAGAATTGAATAAAAACAATGCGAAGAAATCTTTGTCCCCACGCAATACATCAATCGGAAAACCGAAGCTAATAGCAGTTGCATCACAGGGTTTATCCACAATCAATATATTTAGGTCTTCGATTTTTTTCGGTTCCGGTTTGGGAATTAATATCTGTTTTTCGTCAGGCAATTTTGCAAGTACATCATTGAGTTTGTTTGTGAACCCATTATCAAAGCCCCCACCTAAACCAATAACATAATTGTTCTTTGTGTAATGCTTTTTATAAAAATTCTCGACATCTTGGAGAGTAATATGCTTCAATCCATACACGGTGCCTGTAGCAAGATGCCCATAGGGAGTGCCATCGAATATGAAATTATAGAGTGCCGCTTTGCCGAGTTCCTCATCAGAAGAATATCGCAAAGTATTTTCCAGATAGTTCAACATCTGTGATTTAATGCGATTAAAGTCGTCCTCGTTGAATGCAGGGTGCATAATGGCATCGGTGAACAATTTATAGTACTCTTCCAGATTATCCTTATGCACTCTACCATTGATAATAGTCATTTCCATATCAACGGAAGCAGAATAAGAAGCGGCAATTCGATAGAGTTTGTTTAAAATTTGTTCGTAAGAATTATTGCGAGTGGCGCCGTCTGTAAGCATTGCCGCAGTAAGTGCCGCCAAGCCTTCTTTGCCGTCCGGGTCGTCCTGAGAACCGGTCTTGAACCAAATCCTAAACGATATAGTCGGGTCGTCTTTGATGGTGAGCAGAACGGTATTATCTTTATTATTCATTTTTCCGCAAGAGTTTAATAGTAAAACAAAAGCAATTAGAAATAAGGTAATAGCAGTAATATTTTTATTGTTTTTCATATTATTTCCCCCCCAATAATGTTATTGTTGTTTTCCTTTCGGGTGCAAAATACTTATTCAAAGCATTTTTAATGTCTTCGGGTTTGACTTTTTCCAGTGTTTCAAAAAAAGTATCAACAGTATTTATTGTACCGGTAATAGCAACTTCGCGAGCCAATCCGCCGGCAACTTTCTCCGGTGTATCAAGCGACATCAAAAACGAATACTTCAAGTTCATTTTTAAATCCTCTAATTTTTTTTCATCAATCAATTCGTTCCTATACTTTTCAATCAGTTTATTGATTTCCGAACGAACATAATCAATATCATCTTTGCTGTTCAGCATAATATATATCGAATTGAGATTGGGGTCGCGGTTCTTGCTGAACTCAGTTCCAATAACCTGTACCTTCTGCTCTTTAATTAGTAATTTTTTATAAATATCACTTGTTTTGCCAAAGAGTAAGTCTCCTATAATATAAGAAGCCAAATATTCCACACTCTCGGGTGCATAAGCAAGACTCTTGTATGCAATAGCAAGAATAGGTAATGTCTTACCCGGGTATTTGACACTAGCTTCTTGTGGCGATTTCTGTTCCGGCTCCGTAGGGATTTTCGGTGTAACATAACCGCGTTCCCAATTAGCGTAATATTTTTTTATCATTTCTTTGACATTGCCGTACTCAATATCGCCCGTAACAATGATTATAACATTTTCAGGACGGTAGTAACGCTTGAAGAAATTAATTGAATATTCATACATAGTCGGCATAGCGGCAATATCAGCCTCGAAGCCAATTACGGTATGTTTGTAAGTGTGCCTTGCAAAAGCCGTATTCATCATTTTTTCGTAAGCAACAAAGAAAGGATTGCTTTTGCCCTTTCTATATTCACCGTAAACGGCACCGGACTCTGTTTTGAAAGCATCTTCGCTGTAAAAAAGATTTTGGAATCTGTCGCTTTCCAATTCAATCACTTTTTCCAAATTGTCCTTTGTGCCTGTGATATGAAAGCAAGTGTAATCGTCAGTTGTATAGGCATTTGCATTGGCACCCATTACCACAGTAATGCTGTCATAGACATGTCCGGGATATTTCTTGGTGCCGCGAAACATCATATGCTCAAAGAAATGTGCAAAGCCTGAATGCCCTTGCTCGAACTCGTCGCGCGAGCCTGTCCGTACAACGGTATAATAAGAAACTATACCTTCCGCTGGTGTCGGAATAATATAAGCGGTCAAACCGTTATCCAATACATATTTTTCCGATTGATAAGGAAATATCTTTTTTTCGGCAGTAGCAGTGTTTGTTGAAAAAATCATTATACCCCCGAAAAAAAATATGAATAATAAACGTAACATAAACATACCTTAATTGTTAATAATAGTAATTGCTGTTTTTAAAGGTATAAATTACGATTTTTTATCAATTATTAATAAATGTGTGTATTAATTTTTCAAAAATAATTGAGAAATTAACAATAGTAATAAAATAATTAATTATATTTGCAAGGGCAGCTAGATAAAGAAAACAAAGCAATAAATATTTTTACTTAATTTTTTGTAAGGGTGAGATATGAAAACAAAATCAACTATTTCTGCAATTATTATTATCCTATTTGCTTTGCTGATTTTTAGCACGGCACAA
Source organism: uncultured Hyphomicrobiales bacterium (assembly GCA_964581505.1). Classification (GTDB taxonomy): domain Bacteria; phylum Bacteroidota; class Ignavibacteria; order Kapaibacteriales; family UBA2268; genus CAZOOR01. The sequence continues at coordinate 16,087 of CAZOOR010000012.1, read as the reverse complement.
GCCGACATACCAAGAAAAATCACTTTCCAAGGCAAATTGCTTACATCTGACGGGACACTGTTTAACGGAACTAAAAATATGAAATTCACAATCGGCAGTTGGTCCGAACAAATGAATGTTCCGGTTATTAACGGACTTTATTCCGTAGAGCTAACAGTACCCGATACTGTTTTCGACAAAGCGGACGTTAAACTCAATATCAAAATTGATGCTAATGATTTATCACCCGACACGAAATTTCTATCTGTACCTTATGCTTACAGGGCTATAAATGCGGAGATGCTCAATGGGAAAGACGGTACTTTTTATCTCCAAACATTATCGCTTGACGGCAATAAATTGAGCATATCAAATGGGAATACCGTTACTCTAAGTGGTGGCGGCGGTGGCGGCACGGTTCAGGATTTGCAATGGGCAACCGACACGCTGACAATTACCGACAATGACAATGCAACACCTATTGATTTAAAGCGATATGTTCAGGATTTGAACTTGACAGATGACACATTGACGATTACAAAAAATGATAATCCTACAAAAATTGACTTGAAACCGTATAAACAAACATTGACATTAAATAGTGGCAATTTATCAATTAGCAATGGGAATTCCGTTGCTTTATCAACCGTAGAGACCGACCCGAAGGTTGGTGTATTGACACATAACTTTGTTCCTAAATGGGATACGACCGGAAAAACGCTGCAAAACAGTGTGATTTACTCCGAACTAGGTAAAGTAGCAATTGGCATTACAACTAATCTGATGGCAAAATTGCATATTGAAGCCAGCCAGCCTGGCAATGCACTTCGTTCTTATGCTAATTCGACAAGTGGAATTGGCGGGGAATTTGCAGTTACAAATCAAGCCAATAATGCTGCGGCACTACGTGCTTTCAATCAGGGTGTTGGCTATGGTGCTTGGATTTCAGTAAATAATAGTTCGAGTTCTGCTCCGGCATTATTTGCATCTTCAATAGGCACCGGACCGGCTGCTAAATTTGAGGCAAATACCGGTTTGGCGGCAGTTGATATTCAGAATAATAATCCATCGCTTACCAGCTATGGTTTGAAAAGTTTTAGTCCCGGGATTGCTGTTGCCGGAACAACAAATGCAGGTCGCGGTGTGGAAGGTAGGGCAACTATAAATGGAGTTGGTGTGTATGGATTTAGTGCCAACGGAATGGGTGGACTTTTTCAAACAGGCAACATAACTACTTATGCTTTAAAATCTGATGGCAAATTCCTATGTACTACAACAGCACAAATTGACGGAAATACAGGAATGGGAGGCGCTCCTAGTGCTGCTTATCGTCTCTATGTTTATGGCGATGCCTATGCTACGGGATTATGGCAAACATCTGATGAAACTCTAAAAACAAATATCAAACCGATGGAATCTGCTTTGGATAAAATTATTCGATTGAATGGTGTTGAATATGAGTGGATTGATAAGAAAAAATGCGGAACCGGGCTACAAATAGGCTTCCTTGCTCAGGAACTAAAAAAAGTATTTCCGGAACTTGTACGATTTGACGGGAAGAGCTATGCGGTGCAATATGCTCCCTTGACTGCTGTTCTTGCTGAAGCTATGAAAGAATTAAATGCTCGCAACAAAGCCTTGCAGTCGGAAAATGATAAATTAGCCGCTGAATTGAAGAAACTAAAAGAAATGGTGCTAAAAATCCAATCGCAGTTGAATAAATAGTCGAAGGTGTTCAAATGAAATATATAGTATTAATAGTTGTCTTTCTCTTTACTTTTTTCGGCATAGCCACATCTGCGGATAAGTACCACAATAGTGCAAAAGTCATTTCCGCAGGCGGTTCTTGGTCGAGCAATGCAACATACCAGCATTTTGCTGTTGCAGGTGAACCGATTGTTACCGATTACTTGTCAAATCAAAATGAACAAGGAACTCTGGGTTTTCTTTATAATGACGGTGTAAAAGCTATTACTCCACCGGCACCAACGGTTCTTATTTATCCACCTGATAATTCAGTTCTGACGCGTGAAGCAGGCAAGGCAATAATCGTTTCTTTCTATTGGAACGAGCAAATAAATGTCAAATATAAACTACAAGTATCCGCTACTGCTGATTTTTCAAGCATAAGAATTGATACGAGTATTAGTAAAAATCATTATTCGCTAACAATTAATGTTGGCGAGCATTTCTTCTGGCGAGTACAGACATCACGCGGCAGTCTGCTTGCCGATTGGTCTCCTGTTTGGAAATTTAGTATTATCACAAGCGATATTGAAAATAATAATCTATCACATAATTTAGTTCTTTCTCCCAATCCTGCTACTGACTATATAGATATTGCCGTGGCAGGCAACCGCAACCTGAAGGATGCGGTTAAAGTGTATGATGTGCTGGGGAATGTCGTTTTATCCTCCCCCGCCTGCTCCGCAGGCACCCCCTCCGAAGGGGGACATATTCGGCTTGATGTGTCGGGCTTGGTGGCGGGTGTGTATTTTGTCCGTGTGGGTGGTAAGATTTATGAGTTTGTAAAGATGTAAGAAAATAACCAACCTCTCTGTCGCTTCGCGACATCTCTCCTTAGCAAGGAGAGAAAAAATGTTCGTCATTCTGAGCCAAAGGCGAAGACCGCCAAAGGCAGCGGCGAAGCCAATCCATAAGGAAGGTAGCGGCGGGGTGGTGAGTTTCCAAACTGGGAAACAGCCGCTCCTCGCCCCAGCCCTCACCAAAAAGGCGAGTGAGAAACAACCAAATAAAAAACCGCTCACTTCGGGGTGCGGGTTTAATATAAAGTACTTTTCTTCTAATATCAAATTCGGTTTATAATATTTTGCCGGTAAGCAGTAAGGCGGCAACTGAGAAATAGATAATTATTCCAGTAACGTCCACCAATGTGGCTACGAATGGAGCAGACGAAACGGCAGGGTCGAAGTTGAGTTTTTTGAGAACTAAGGGAAGCATTGAGCCAACAATTGTTCCCCAGAGGACTACTCCTACAAGCGAGGTACCAACTGTCAATGCGATGAAAAACCAATGTTCGCCAAAGGAGCCGCCCGCCATTTCCCAAAAAGCAATACGTGCAAAGCCAAGCAAACCAAGCATCGAGCCGAGCATAAGTCCCGAGAAGAACTCTCTTTTAACTACAAACCACCAATCTTTTAAAGTCAGTTCGCCAAGTGCCAAAGCTCTTATGATGAGGGTTGTTGCCTGCGAACCCGTATTCCCGCCGCTTGAAATAATAAGCGGAATAAACATAGCAAGAACAACAGCCCGCGAAATCTCGTGTTCAAAAAACGCCATAGCTGTTGCAGTCAGTAATTCACCTACAAATAGTACCATTAGCCAACCGGCTCTTTTTTTGACCAATGCGAAAAGTGAAACATCAACATAGGATTCGTCAATGTTTTCGACAGCGGCAATTTTTAACATATCCTCGGTAGCCTCTTCTTCTGCAACGTCCAAGACGTCATCAGCCGTAACGATACCGACAAGCATTCCCGAATTATCAAGTACAGGCAGAGCAAAGCGGTCATATTTTTTGAACATTGCAACAGCTTCTTCCTGGTCTTCGTCAGCCTTCAAGGCTATATATTGCCTATCCATCAAATCGCTGATTTTCGAACTCGGTTCGGATAGTAATATTTCCCTTATTTTCAGGTCATCAAGTAATACGCCCTTTTCGTCAACAACATAAATTATATTCAAAATTTCGCTGTCTTTGCCGTATTGCCGTATATAGTCGAGTGTATCCTGAACCGTAAAATGCTCGGGGATAGCAATATAATCGACCGTCATTAACCTACCAACCGAGTTCTCGGGATAACCCAGCAATACCTGAGCCACCTTCCGCTCTTCGGAGGACATTATACTAAACAGGGTGCGAACAACAGGTGCAGGTAATTCTTCGAGTAATTCCGTTCTGTCATCAGGAGACATATCATTTAGAATTGTCGCTACCTCTTCCTGCCCGAGTCCATGGATTAACCCATATTGAACATCATGGTCCAGATGTTCGAAAGTTTCCGTTGCAAGGTCTTTCGGTAGCAGTCTGAATAGAACCGCCCTTTCGCTCTCTTCGAGCGAATCAATCAATTCGGCAATATCTGCGGGGTCCCATTCGATAAGAACCTCCCGCAGTGTTCCGAAATCTCGCGATTCGATTAAATCCTTTATTTCCGGTTGAAATAATAAACTTATCATAACACCATATCTAAAAAAGTTTATTCCGTTAGACCTTTAAATGCAATTTATCAAAAGATAAGCAAACAATAGTCAAAAACTTGTCTATTTATCAAAATTATTAGTATTCTTTGATAATTCCATAAGCGGTTCAATATGCTTCACAAGAATAACAAAGCAAACGATTGAACCGAAAATAAGAAAATCCGATTTTGGAAATTGGAGCAATAATGATGTACTATCCAATGCACTCTGCGGCAGATAGTATAGCATTAGCGGTGAAAGCATTGTAGCACTTGCACTTGCAATGTGTACATTTTTCTTTATAGTAAACCAAACGGCAAGAAACAGCAAACCCCAAATACCAAGAAACATTGGATTGACTATTGCAAAAACGCCCGCGGCTGTTGCTAAACCTCTGCCTCCTTTGAACTTCATATAAATACTGAAATCATGTCCGGCAACCACAAATATTCCAGCAAGCGCAAGCGCCCAATGAGTAGAAACAAATACATAAGCAACTAAAACGGCAACGATGCCTTTCAGTGCATCTAGTATCAATACGGAAATACCAAGCGTTCTACTCTTTGTAGTTTCGTAACTATTCATAGCCCCGATATTGCCTGTGCCTATTTTCGAAATGTCTTTGTCTAAGGCTCGCTTAACTAAAATATATGCAAATGGAATAGAGCCGAGCAGATATGCGAATACTGAAATTAGAATATAATTAAACATCGAAGCGGAATTATTTATTTAACAAGGTAACAAAATATAAAAAAATTTGAGTAAATCAAATTAATATCCTATTTTACCAATTGATTTTTTGAATGTTATTGAAGATGATTTAGAGCCTCTATTGTTTATATGAATACAGAATCCATTAAAACAGGTCTATCCCGTGAAGAAGTTGCAGAGCGTAACGCTTGCGGTCTCGTTAACAAAAGCAATGATAAATCCAAATATTCAGTTGTTAAAATTGTTATTGAGAACTCGCTGACGGCGTTCAATCTGATTAATATTATGATTCTGGGATTTTTATTATTTTATTATCTGAAAACCGGAGACTATAAATTACTCTACGATTCCATTGGTGTAATATCAGTTACAATATTTAATACTGCCGCCGGTATTTTCCAAAAAATAAAAGCGGCACGGGCGCTCGAAAAAGTTGAACTGATGCAACGCGACACAATTACCGCTATTCGGGACAGCAGTAAACAGGAAATTCAAACCGAAGAAATAGTAAAAGATGATATTATATTTATTGAAAAAGGCGACCAAATACCTGTTGATGGCGTGATGCTGCAAACTCATCATTTGCAGATTGATGAATCCCTACTAACAGGCGAATCGTTGGCAAATGACAAATCGAAAGGTGATGAAGTATTTTCGGGCAGTTTCTGCGTTTATGGTAATGGCTATATGCGGGCGGAAAAAGTCGGCGATGAAAATATGGCAACACAAATTACACATCTGGCAAAGAAATATAAATTAATCACTTCACCGTTAATGAAGAAAATCAATTGGATTTTCTTTATATCGTTTGTTGTAACAATTATTATGGTTGTGATTGAATTTATTATCTCGGATATGGCGGGCAATATTTCTGTCAGCGAAATACGGAAAATATCTACAATCGCTTTTTCGCTTATTCCTGAGGGTCTCGTTTTCTTTGCAACAGTTACGTTTACAGTTGGGATTTTCCGTATTTCCAAGATGGGTGCCATCGTGCAGAAAATCAATGCAATTGATTCTTTCTCTACGATTAAGGTTGTATGTATGGATAAAACCGGTACAATCACTAAGAATAATATAAAAGTTGCCGAGATTTCTCCTTTATTTTTAGATGTCAAAGATTTGGAAACGTCTATCGGCACTTATGCCAAACTAAGCTCCGAACAGAACGCAACCATAAAAGCACTCGAAGAATACAAAGTCGCCGCCGATTATGATATGATTGATGAAATGCCATTTCGTTCGGATTTGAAAATGAGTGTGCAGAAAATTAAAATTAACGGCGAAATAAAGACTTATGTTCTGGGCGCTTATGATATATTGTTATCAAAATTATCTACCGAAAATAATAAAAAAGCTAATCTATTATTTGCCGAAAAGCATTTGACAGGATATAGGAATTTGCTTTTCGGGCTGATTGATACAGGAGATGCGACAAAATTAGAACCGGAAAAAATTATCAATAAAGAGATAACCCCGCTTTGCATTATTTCGATGAAGGACGAAGCACGTGAAGATGCCGCTGATGCTCTCCGACTTTTTGAAAAAAATCATATTAAAGTGAAAATCGTATCCGGCGACTCATCTGATTCCGTGCTTTCCACACTCAAAGAAATAAATTGGCAGGTAAACGATAATGATGTAATTAACGGTTCCGAACTTGAGCAAATTGATGATAATCATTTTGATAGTATTGTCAGAGAGCGAACTATCTTTACAAGATTGAAGCCCGAACATAAATTAAGAATCGTCCGCTCGCTACGCAAACAACATATTCAAACGGCAGTTATCGGGGACGGAGTAAATGACCTACCTGCAATCAAGGAAGCGGACTTAGGGATTACTATGGAAAACGGTAGTACAATAACAAAGCAGGTGTCCGATATTGTTTTGCTTGACAATAAATTTTCCATATTGCCAAATATTTTCACTGAGGGAAATAAGATAATCAACACAGTAAAATTTGTTGGTCGTCTCTATTTAACAAAGAATAATGTGATATTTATATTAAGTCTTTTATCATGGTTCTTTGCATTTGTTTATCCGTTAACTCCCCGCCGCAGTTCCTTAATCAGTGTATTGGGCGTTGGTATTCCCTGCTATTTGATAGCCCTATATAATAAGAATAGTCATGCCTATCCGAGTTTTTTCCGCGACTTGTTTATCTATGTGGGCGTTTCCTCGCTTATGATAATTGGAGCGGCATTCGGTGCATATTATTCGACAAATATATTGTTCGGAATAAGCGGAGATACCGCCTCGAAACTAATGCTTGTCTCACTCGTAATACTAATGATTTTTAATTTCTTTACGGCTGTGAACTATGATGACCCGGACAATAGAATGCGATACGGTTTCTATGCTTTCTTGTTATTTAGTATATTTCTCTTGTTCACAGTATTCCGAATGAATGTCGTACCATTGAACTGGTTGCGTACATTCTATGAATTAAAAACTACATCGCCGGAAGAATGGTTCTATCTGCTGGTTACATTGTTGCCGGCGGCTATTATCTTCCTGATAGTGCATCATTTCAGGCACAAATTGATGATGAAGTATTTTTACAAAAATATGTTTGTTAAAAAATTCTAAAGTTTAATTATTAATCAAAGTGAAATTTTCTTATATTAGAACTGATAAAATGAACGGCTTTGTATATGAATTTTCAATTTCAAATAGACGATATTAAAAAAATAAGCGAAACGCTCGGTGCCGAACCAAAGAGCGGCGAGCATTCATGGGTTTGGGATATTAAAAATTCGCAGACAGAACAAAAAATCATTATTTCGCTTTATAACAATGTGGACTTTACAGACGGTAATAGCGGCGCTTTGGTCTCGGTTCAGTCCATACACGGCTATCTGGAATTGCATAATATAAGCCGCTTTATTGTATTTGAACCTGACGAAATAATCTTCATACATAGCGATGATAAGTATTTATCAAGTCTTGTTGTCGGACGCGAAGCAACTTCTTCCTTATATTCAAATATCAATATATCATTACTCAATCAGGACTATTCAGAGCTTGAACCCGCCGTTCTACTTGCCGCAATGCAATTGGCTATTGCCGATTCGGCTATTGATTAATGCTTTAATCAACGCCTGTATTCGATATTTTTGTATTATACAACTCACAATTTAATTATATTTAATAAGTCTTATTTATTCTAGTTTTAATATGGAAGAGAAAGAATGAGTAAGACAAAATCAATGTATCCGAAAGTACGTTCCACAACGGTTGTAGGAATACTAAAAGACGGAAAAGCCGCAATGGGTGCGGACGGACAGGTGTCATTCGGGAATACGGTACTGAAACACACGGCTCGTAAAGTACGCCGCCTGTACCACGATAAAATTATAACCGGATTTGCCGGTGCCACAGCAGATGCTTTTACGCTTTTGCAAAGGTTCGAAGCAAAGCTGGAAGAACACAATGGGAACCTATATCGTGCATCAATAGACCTTGCAAAGGACTGGCGTACAGACAGGTATCTTCGGCGTCTCGAAGCAATGATGATTGTGATGAACAGCGAGAAAATGTTACTAATCAGCGGTACGGGTGATGTAATAGAACCCGATGATAATATAATTGCCATAGGTTCGGGAGGTCCTTATGCGCTATCTGCCGGAAGAGCTATGCTAAAACACAGCGATTTAAGTCCTAAGGAAATAGTAAAAGAATCTCTTAATATTGCCGCCGATATATGTATATACACTAACAATTCAATAACAATAGAAGAATTATAGAATATGGATAATAACGAAATTATATTAACCGAGGAACAAAAGGAAATGCTTGTAAGCGTTGTCAAAAGTGAACGCAAAACAGATGAACCGCTAACTCCCTCGCAGATTGTAAATGAACTTGATAAATATATTATAGGACAGAGTGCCGCAAAGAAAGCAGTTGCTATCGCTCTGCGTAACAGATGGCGGCGACAGCAAGTCGATGAGGAATTACTTCGCGAGGAGATAATGCCGAATAATATTATTATGATTGGTCCTACCGGTGTCGGTAAAACGGAAATTGCACGCCGTCTTGCTCGTCTTGCAAAAGCACCGTTTACAAAAGTAGAAGCTACAAAATTTACGGAAGTTGGATATGTAGGACGTGATGTTGAATCAATGATTCGCGACTTGGTCGAGCGTTCAGTGCAGATGGTTCGGGACGAAGAAACGGAAGCGATTGAAGAGAAAGCAAAGGTGCATGCAGAGGAACGCCTTCTGGATATTCTGATTCCTCCGGTTATGCCATCGCCATCTTTTGATACGGAAACGAGTGAAGAAATGGAAAACAACAAGCGTACCCGCGAAAAATTTAGGCAGATGCTACGAGACGGCAAACTTAACGATAAAACAATTGAATTAGACGTTACGGTAGATTCCGGTGCTTCAATGCAGATTATGGGACCTTTTGGTATGGACGATATGGGTATTAATATTCAGGATATGATGAGTTCCATTATGCCCAAGAAAAGTAAAAAAAGAAAAATGAAAGTGAAGGAAGCACGCATTTATCTGGAAAAAGAAGAAGCAGAGAAACTGATTGATATGGACGCAGTCGTAAAAGAAGCTGTGCAGAGAGCGGAAAACAACGGAATAGTCTTTGTTGACGAGATTGATAAAATTGCTTCTCGTAGCGGCAGCGGTGCCGGTAGCGGTCCCGAAGTTTCACGCGAGGGTGTGCAGCGGGACTTACTCCCCATTGTCGAAGGTACTTCTGTCAATACTCGTTACGGACAGATAAATACAGACCATATATTATTTATTGCTTCCGGCGCATTTCACGTTTCTAAACCATCGGACTTAATCCCCGAACTTCAGGGACGTTTTCCTATTCGCGTTGAATTACGGAGTTTGACGGAAGAAGATTTTATTAAAATATTGACCTTACCCGAGAATGCCCTAATCAAGCAGTATTCAGCGCTTATGGAATCAGAAAAAATTAAATTGAATTTCGATGAATCTGCTATAAGTGCAATTGCAAAAACTGCGGCGGAAGTCAATGCAGAAGTTACAAACATTGGCGCAAGGCGGCTACATACTATATTAACGACATTGCTGGAAGACCTGCTTTTCAATGCGCCCGACAATTTGGAAGAAAGCGAAATTACAGTTGATTCCAAACTTGTGGACAAACGACTTGGCGACATCGCAAAGAATAGCGATTTGAGTAAGTTTATATTATAACTATTCTTAACAGATATATTTTTTATCGCTTTATCACTCTATCCCAAGCCGAAACACAGGGCATATATTTTAACATTGCAAAAATTAACCGCATCCTTCAAGGTGCGGTTAATTTATATTCCGGCTTTTTGCACCTCGTCTTTTGGGAGATGGCTGGGGTAAGGAGCGGCTGTTTGGAAACTCACCTCTCCGTCAAAGCTTCGCTTTGCCACCTCTCCTTGATTAAGGAGAGGAAAAAACAACCACATAATGCCTTTTGCATTTTACGCATCAATATCATTCCAGCGACAGCAGGACTCTCATTATGCAAAGGACAATGCGTTGGGCAATACGTGAGCGGTGAGGTAAATTTTTAAAACTAGAATTGAAACTCGGTGCTATTTGCTTCTCAGAATGCCGCACCTACAGTGCTGAAAAAAAGAGGCTGTCTCATTTATTTGAAACAGCCTCTTTTTGAATAATAGTTATAACATCTTTTATTCGGAAATAACTACAAATACGGTTCTTCTATTTTTTGCTCTACCGGCGGCTGTATTGTTGTTTGCTATGGGCTGTGTTTCACCATAACCTTTAGCAATGATTCTTGAACCATTAATGCCACGCTTGATTAAAGCATCTCGAACAGCATTTGCCCTTCTCTCCGATAGCCCTTGATTTTTATCGGCATCACCTCTTGAATCCGTATGTCCTTGAAGTTCAATGACCATCGAAGGACTGGCTACAAGCATATTGTAAACAATATTGATTGCCTTTTTCGATTCCGGTTTTAGAATTGATTTGCCTGTATCAAAATATACATTTATCAATTTTGTCATACCGGCATAGGGGACATTATTGTATGTACCTTGCACTACTTTTTCGTCATCAGGCAAACATAGTTTTACCGTAACAGTGTGTTCGCCGAATGTAGGCGGTTCGTATTCCAAAATATAGAAATCGTTCAAACGATGATAAATATCCTTGAACACCATATCGAATTCCTTCGACATATATATATGATTGTATGTGCCATTTGTTTGATTAGCAATATCTTCCAAGAAAAATTCTTGAATCATCACACCGTAGTCAATAGTACAAACCATTGTATTTGCACTACGTGCTTTTTTAATTATTTCATTTTTAGTATGGTGTGAGTTATTGTCTTGTCCGTCTGTGAAAACCATCACAACACGCTCCAAATTCTGAGGAGCATTAGAGAGTTCGTCAATACCTACGGCAATAGCATCAAGAGTAGCGGTTTGCTTTCCATAAGTTCCCAAGCCGTCTGTTCTTAGTTTGCTTAGTAACTCGCTTCTGTCTTTCGTTAATGCGCATTCAACCCCAACACTATCGTCATACATTATTAATGAAACCATATCGTTTGGTCCCTTCATTTCTCTGATGAAGTTATAGACGGCTTTTTCAACTGCAATAGTCCTATTATCTCCCATAGAACCGCTCAAATCCATAACTAATGCAATAGCCTGAGGTTTGCGGTCTAATTTAGTCGATTGGCGAATTGTAAAATCTTTGATTTTGTACGTTTTGCCGTTCACTTCGTCCGTTACCTCGCACCAGTACTTCCTGTTCGCCGGTGTGGCGGCATCAGTCAGGAAAATCGTATCACTCTGAATAAAGTGCAAATATAGTCTTACTTTATCCGATTTGTACGGGTCGGTTCTACTTAGTTGTAGCGTTCTTTTAGCCTGTTCGTTTGCATTGAACGGTTTTTGAGTACTGATGAATGTAGGTTCATAACCGTCCGGTGGGTCGGGGTCTTCGCCTAATATTTGTTTTAATTGTCCGAATTGGCTACAAGACGATATTATTATCGCAAGCAATAAAAGAGAAATAACTAATCTGACATTTCGCATCTTTAATCCCTGTATATATTATTAAAACACAATTTATTTGTCAAGTTCTATCTGCAAATTAGTAAAAATATCTAACAAAAAGTAATTATAGAATAATCAATTTTTCCATAAATACTTTTTCTTTTGTAATAATTTTAATCAGATATACGCCTGTTGAACATCGTGCATTGTTAGTACCACTCAAATTCCATTTGTAATCGCCGTTGATATTATTTAGTTGGATAATACGATTGCCATATATATCACAAATAATAATCGTTGCTTCATCAGATTTGCCCAAACGAAATTCGCAATAATCAATAGCAGGATTTGGAAAAATATTTATTTCTCCGTTCTTATTCCGTGTTGGTACATCTGTGAGCAATCCTTTGCCTTTTAGCCTAAACCACAAATCATTATTTGTAGAATTTTTTACTAATACCTGCACTTCGTAGGATTTGGCAATTGTCGGAATAAACATAAATTTGCTTTCCGCAGAATCGCCGGCATTGATTGTCTTGGGATAATCTTCTTCATCTAGCAAACGGAAATTGAGGCTGTCATAACTTTTTACTTTCGGTTGCTGAATTGTAATTGTATTTGTACCGATATTTTTTATAAAGTTATGTGATATTTGATTTGTAGAACCAATTAGTACATCACCGAAATCCCAATTGTTCACGGTTAATTCATTATTAATTTTTATGCCAAAGCCAATCAAACTGATTGAAACAATATTATCGGCATTAGTATTAAATGTAACAGTAGCCGCTTTTACGCCGAGAGATGCCGGAACAAATTCAATATTAATATCTTTGTATTGTTCCGCAGGAATTGACACCGGAAAACTGATACCGAATATATTGAAATCGCCTGCATCACTTCCGATTATCTTAATCGAATTGATTGTAAGCGGTACCTGTGAATTATTATGAATAATATGGGCAAGCAAAGTGTCTTTTGTTTTGCCAACGCCTACATTCCCGAAATCAACACTATTCATTGTTAGTTCAATCACGGGTTTGTCCGGTTCAACTACTTTCAATAATGCCTCTTTTGTTTTCATCTTTCCGCATTTATTCTCAATTAAGCATACGTAACTACCGCTATCAGCCATTACCACTGATGGAATTGTCAATATATTTGCGGTTTTGCCTTCAATGTCTTTGCCGTCTTTTTGCCATTGATAATGCAGTCCGTCCCCACCTGCTTCCAAAACAAACACGGCTTTATTGCCTTCCGTAACAGTTTGGCTATTCGGCATTTTTATTATATGCGGATAATCATATACAAGTACATAAGCGGTCTCGCTTGTATCCTTTGGCTGACAAGCACCTGAAACAATACAGCGATAAGCACCACTATCCTTTTTTGTTACGTTTTGCAAACGAAGTTCATAACTGTTCGAGCCGATAATATGTCTTCCGTTTAATGTCCAAGCATAGTTCAGCCCAACCCCACTCGCCTTAATTGACAATGTAATATTATCACCTTTGCATAAAGTATCGCCCTGCGGGTCGGAAGTAACTTTAGGACTATCTTTTATAGTAAGTCTTCCGGCATCGGAGAAAACCGAATCGCATAATCCCTTGACGAAACAGCGATATTCTCCTTCGTCTTCTTTTTGTGCATTGTTTATATATAGTGTGGGTAAAGTAGCATTCGGTATCATATTCCCGTCTTTTTCCCATTGGTATTCGAGGTTCTGACCGGAAGCACTAACTCTGAAAATAGCAGTACCACCGGCACAGAAAGAGTAACTCTCGGGTTGCAAGGAAATACCTGTCCTTGCGTGAATAGTAAAATCGCTTTCGCTTGTGTCGCCTGTATCATAATTCAATTCGTCAATTACCCGAATGCGATATTGTTCGCCCGATGCTTGTGAATTCGGTATTTCCCAGAGCCAACGACCTGACAAAGCATCAGTCGCCGCAATTAGCAGATAAGGGAAACTGAGACCGCCATCATCACTAAGTTCAATCCTAACCGAGCTAACTTCGTTCGATGTCCAACGAATAAGCATATTCTTACCAGCGCATATTTCTTCACCACCATTGGGTTGGCTCATTGTAATATTGCTTGCCGCCGATAGCAATGCACTTTGCAAAACAGCAGAAAATAATAATAAAATTATACGAGCGAACCATATATTAGTATGTCCTCTGTAAATAGTCATTTAATATCTCCAACTGTTTGTTAAATAATAATTATTCAAAATAAAGTAAAAGTTTTAATTTTCACAAGATATTTATATAAATATATTCATAGCAAGTTCGTATTTTTGTATTTTATATCATTATTGTTAATAAATCAGGTTTAAAATGTCATTATCCGCATATAAATCTTATCATACAATTGAAGATTTGGCAAAACACGCCGGCGAAGAAATAACTCTTAAAGGTTGGGTCTATAATAAACGCGGCAAGGGGAAACTTCATTTTATTATTCTCAGGGACGGTTCCGGCATTTGTCAGTGTGTTGTTTTCAAGGGCAATGTTTCCGAAGAAGTATTTGAAGACACAAAGAAATTGACGCAGGAATCTTCGATTTCCGTTACGGGCAAAGTAGTTGCAACGGACAAAGCGCCGGGCGGATACGAGATTGATGTCAAAGAATTAAAAATATACGGACTTGCAAAGGATTATCCGATAACGCCTAAGGAACACGGTGATGCCTTCCTAATCGAACATCGCCATTTGTGGCTACGCTCATCGCGTCAGCATGCAATTATGCGGATTCGTTCATCAGTTGTCAAAGCCATTCGCGATTTCTTTGATGGCAACGGTTTCAAATTAATGGATTCACCCATTTTGACACCTAACGCTTGCGAAGGTACTTCAACATTATTCGAGACACCATATTTTGACCTCGGCAAGGCTTATCTATCGCAGTCCGGTCAGCTCTATGCCGAAGCTACGGCAATGGCTCTCGGCAAAGTTTACACATTCGGTCCTACATTCCGTGCGGAACGCTCCAAGACACGTAAACATTTAACTGAGTTCTGGATGGTCGAGCCTGAGGCGGCGTTTTTCGATTTGAATGATGATATGGATTTGGCAGAAGATTTAGTCGAGTATATCGTTCAATATGTCTTGAAAACAAATCAGCGCGAACTTGCCGTTTTGGAGAGAGATGTTACAAAACTTGAAAAAATCAAAAGGCCGTTCTATCGTATGAGCTACACGGAAGCTGTGGATTGGTTGCAAAAGAATAATGTCCCTTTGATTAAAAAGATTGATGGAAAAGACGTCGAAATGGAATTCCCTTGGGGTGAAGATTTCGGTACTATTCAGGAAGAAGCCATTATGGAACAGTTTGATAAACCGTTAATTGTTCATCGCTATCCTACCGAAGTGAAAGCATTCTATATGAAACGCGACCCCGAGAACGAAAAAGTTGTTCTTGCAATGGATATGTTAGGTCCCGAAAGAGCCGGCGAATTAATCGGCGGCAGTCAGCGCGAAGATAATTTTGATTTATTGCTCGAGAGAGTAAAAGCCGAGGATTTATCCGAAGAAGAATACAAATGGTATCTTGATTTACGTAAATATGGCTCGGTACCCCACAGCGGTTTCGGCTTAGGACTGGAACGCACGGTCAAATGGTTAACCGGAGCATCGCATATTCGTGAGACTATCCCATTTCCGAGAATGATTTATCGGATAGTACCTTAACGAGTACTTATATATCTTTACATTAAACCGCATCTTTTAGGATGCGGTTTTTTATTTGGCTGTTTCTCCCTCGCCCATTGTCCATTGGAAGAGTGCCGGAGTGAGGAGCGACTGTTTCCCTGTTTGGAAACTTACCACCCCGCCGCTACCTTCCTTATGGATTGGCTTCGCCGCTGCCTTTGGCTCAGAATGACGAACATTTTTTTTCTCCTTGCTAAGGAGAGATGTCGCGAAGCGACAGAGATGTTGGCTGTTTGCCTTTACATCTTCACAAACTTATACATCTTACCTCCCACACGGACAAAATACACGCCCGCCGCCAAGTCCGATACATCGAACCGAATATGTCCCCCTTCGGAGGGGGTGCCTGCGGAGCAGGCGGGGGAGGATAAAACCACATTCCCCAGCACATCATACACTTTAACCGCATCCTTCAGGGTGCGGTTGTCCGTCACGGCAATATCTATATAATCCGTTGCAGGATTGGGATAAAGAG
>CAZOOR010000011.1:0-45466 GCA_964581505.1 uncultured Hyphomicrobiales bacterium | reverse complement strand
ATATTTCTTGTTCATTTGTCATAAGTTCAATTTAATTCGTTCTGCGTATCACTGTGTCGCTGTTTACATCTGTTTAATATTTTCTTTTATTTAATGTATCAGCCAGCCAAAGGAGCATTTCCGTATAATCATTGTGTTCGAGCGGCGATAGTGCCAACTTGGCTTTCTCAAAGTATTGCTGTGCTTCGTTTGTGGCGTCTTCGATAATATTCAAATCGAATAAAATGTTACGAACATTATCAATATCGCTTTCGTCAAGTCCGTTATTAGTAAAAAATCTGTCAATCAATTCTTTATCTTCCGGCTTTGCGACCCTTTTCCGTGCTTCAATCATCAGCCAGGTTTTTTTACCTTCAATAATATCCTGTCCGATGTGCTTACCGAGTGCCGCCTCATCGGCGGTTAAATCTAAGACATCGTCCTGCATCTGAAAAGCAATACCGAGATAGAGTGCATATTCTTTCAAAGCAGCAATTTGCTTTTCAGTCGCATTACCCGCATAGGCACCCAGCACAACGCACGTTTCAAGTATTTTTGCAGTTTTTTTTCTAATCGTCAGCAGGTAATCATCAACGGAAACGTCTTTTTTTTCATTGAACATCATATCGAAGACCTGTCCTTCGCACACCTCAATTAAGCCATGAGTCAAGGTTTCGTACATCTTTGCAACTTGTGCTCGGGAGGAGTAATTTTCAAGTAATTTATACGAATAGCCGACCATAACATCGCCGGTCAAGATTGCGGTCGGTTCGTCCCATTTCAGATGGATTGTCTTTTTGCCGCGGCGGATAGGAGATTCGTCCATTATATCATCGTGAACAAGTGTGAAGTTGTGCATAATTTCAATAGCCGCGCCGGCATATATGGCATCGTGTGCATCTCCGCCGACAGCCCCGCAACTAAGCATCGTCAGCACGGGACGAATGCGTTTGCCGCCACCCGAAACAATATAACGAAACGGTTCGTAAAGAATATTCGGTTCTCTGTCGGGGATATATTTATCTAGCAAATCTTCCACTTGCCGCAACAATTTATTATAATGAGTCTTGTAATCTTTCATAAGCGTAATAATTCCAGAACTATTTATTTAATTATTTCGTCAAATAGTTTGTAATTTAAACAAATTTTCTTATATTTGTTTTATCCTTTACCAACGGTTCGGGATTTACAAAGGTTTCAAACGCTGTACCCGAAACAGCGTTTTTTTTTATTTCCAATCCGGACTATTGAGAATTTTATTCAAGTTTTCATTATTATCGATTTCATAAGCGGTTAAAAATTTAGCAGTATTTAGATTAATTATTCTTATGATAACGATATAATTATCTTTTACTAATGCTACTCGCCTACTTCTTGTATATTTCTTTTTATCTCTCATCCAGCCTTGCTTTACAATTGCATTTGCATCATTCAAAACATCTTTTATCCATAGCATTTTTTTTAATCTTTTAAATGACAAAATAGATTTATCTTTCATTTTTCTATTTGCGCTTTCAAAAAATGCGTGGTCAAACATATCTTCATAAAATTTGACCCTAATATTATCGAAAGTATAAATCAAATTCTCACTATTACAGTAATTTTCTTTCCAAATCTTTCTGTAATATTTTTCATTCTTTTTACTTATATCCAAAAGCGGATATGGCATTACCAACCACCATTCAGATTAATTTTAAAAATGTTAAACTTTTCTTCTGCTTTTGAAGTTTGTGAAATATTTTTTGATAAATAATTCGTTTCAATATGTTCAATTAAACCTAATTTTGCTTTACTCGTATTTTTTGAATTAAATTTTGCAGTTACTAAACCTGTCACAACATCGGCAAGTTGAATACCCGCTGACTGTTCCGATGGAAGTGCCTGAACATTATTGATTACAGAAGTAAGATTTGAGTAATTTAATACTCTTTTTAAAGTTTTTAATCTAGATTTATCTCTATTTACCTTATAGTCTAAAAATATTGAGTATTCATTGAAATCAAAAATCCAATGTTTAATTAATTGGTAATAAAATTTATAAAAACTCAACTCTGCATCAGATTCATGGAATTTATAATTATTAACTTTTGAAGATTCAATTACTATCACTCTTGCACGAAGGTAATCGGCATTAAAAAAATAATCTAATATTCTTTTATAAAAATTGTAACTGGATGGTGAAACCTTTTTCCATTTTAATTCACCATTGAAACTATAATCGCGTTTAATTTTTGCAATATCTCTTTTTAAAACCGCTCTTTCTGACGCTTGCAACCAAATACTTCCGATACCGATATATTTATGAGCGGAGCTATCGGATAGTGCTTCAATACAACTTTCGTCGCTATAAACTTCGTATTTCATAATGCTTCTTTCACGATATTAATCTACAACGGTTTAGATTTTGTTTCTTCATACTTTTTGACAGCAAATTTTGATATAATAATACTCAATTCATATAGTACGAATAATGGTGCCGCAAAAATCAATTGGCTTATCGGGTCCGGTGTCGGTGTAATTATTGCGGCAAGTATTAGTATCACAATAATTGCATGTCGCCTGTATTTTTTCAGAAATTGCGGTGTCATCAGTCCGAAACGCGAGAGAATAAAAATCAACATCGGCAATTCAAACAGCAAGCCCGCTGCAAGTATTATCAAAGTAATAAAACTTAAATATTCGTTTATATCAATATTGTTTACGATTTTCTCACTGCCGAAATGAGCGGCGAAATTCAGCATTGAGGGTATCATTACAAAATACGAAAATGCTACACCTGTAAGAAAACAAAGTGATGTGAATAGCGTGATGAGCCTTGCCCAACGCCTTTCATTGACATATAGACCAGGCACGACAAAACGCCATAATTGATAGAGAGTAAAAGGGAACGAAACAATAAAGCCAATAATGAATACTAATTTGAAATACAATATAGGCTGACCGAAGGGACGCAGGTTTTGCAACTTTAATCCATAAGTAACTGCCGGTTGCAGTAGTACGAAATCTATTATTTCCTGAATAAAAATACCGGCTAATATACTAGCAACAATTATCCCGACAACTGCCCAAATAAGTTTGCTTCGCAGGTCTCCCAGATGTTCGAGAAAGCCCATTTCTTCATCATTTTCGGGCGTCTGCGGAGCCGATGAGTTGTCAATTTTTCTGTCCTTATCTTTATTTTTCAGCGGCATTGATTCAATTATATTGATTTTTAATTAGTAAAAGTAAAACATACTATATAAATTTGCAACTTATAGTAAAAACAAAGATAACAAAACTTGCAAAAAATCGAACAAAATATCGAAGAACGCATAGAAAAATCTCTTGACGACATACGCGGATACCTGCAGGAAGATGGAGGAAATGTGGAATTTGTCGGATATGACGATAGCACAGGAGTGCTATATGTTCGGCTAACTGGCAGTTGTGCGGAGTGTCCGTTTTCAATAATGACCTTGCGTGCAGGCATCGAAAGATACGTCAAATCAGAAATTGAAGAGATTTTTCGTATAGAGCAAGTAAAATAAAATTTGTTTTTTCAAATATTCTTCATATTTTTGTAGTTCTTTATTGGCACGTGTCAAAAAAGGGCGAGTAGCTCAGTTGGTCCAGAGCGCCTGCCTTACAAGCAGGATGTCGGGAGTTCAAATCTCTCCTCGCCCACAATAAGTACAAAGCAATGCAGGAGTGGCGGAATTGGCAGACGCGCTGGATTCAAAATCCAGTGGGCTTAACACCCGTGTGGGTTCGACTCCCACCTCTTGTACCATTTCAACCCGCAGAGTTTGCGGGTTTTTCTTTTTTAGCGATAATTTCGATTATTATTATACTATATATTCCAACTATATATGAAATAGATTTTGTTTTTTTCAATATATATTTGTAAATTTCGTATAAATATATGTGAGTTGATATTAGACGGTTTTTATATTATTACAAAAAAATAGATAAAAGGTGGAATAATGGAAACAAAAAAAGATTTAAAATATGAAAAGCAAAAACAAGAAGTGCTGCAAGTTGCAGAAGAACATTTTGGAAAAATTTATTTCGAAAAATTAGACAGTGTTCTATCTGAAATCCAACTCGTGAAAAAAAAAGAAAAATTTGAATATACCTTAACTGTTAATAACAAAGGGGCTTTTTATGCCGGCGAGGAATGATATACAGAACGAAATAATATCTGCAAAAAATACTGCCCAAGATAATGTTAGAAGAAAGTATATTAAAGAACTTTCTGATTATACAGAAAGAGATACAATTATATACATTACTGCATATACAACAGTAAAAATGGCTAATATTCCACCTGCCCTTGTGTCGGTTATGAATGACGATATTCATGGTTTTATGTCAGCTCTCAACGAATTGAAGAATGATAAACTTGATTTGATAATTCATAGCCCTGGTGGTTCAGCAGAAGCCGCAGAACAAATTGTTAATTATTTAAGAGCTAAATATAAACATATTAGAGCAATTATACCCCAAAGCGCAATGTCCGCCGCTACGATGATTGCTTGTGCTTGTGATGAGATTATTATGGGAAAACATTCTGCAATTGGACCAATTGATCCGCAAATTACTTTTCCGACACCAACAGGTTCTTTCACTGCGCCGGCTCAATCTTTATTAAGCGAATTTGAACAAGCCAAATCTGAAATTATTGCAAATCCCAATATAGCTCCTTTATGGGTTAGTAAGTTAAATAATCTGCCTCATGGTATTTTAGACATTTGTAAAAATACTACTGATTTATCTATTGATAAAGTTGAACTTTGGTTATCTTCATATATGTTTAAAGGTGCCAAGGATGGAAAAAAGAAGGCTAAGAAAATTGCAAAATGGTTGGGAACAGCGTCAAATCATAAAACACATGGAAGACCTATACCATTTAAAATTGCCAAAGCAGAGGGTTTGAAAATCATAGAATTAGAAGACGACCAAATTCTTCAAGAAAAAGTGTTATCAGTTTTTCACTCGTCTATTGTTACCATTGAAGTAACAAATTGCATTAAATTAATTGAAAATCAAAATGGAAAAGGGACTTATATTAAAGTAACTCCAAAATAAAAGCCATTAATATCATTATTGTCTGTGTAGCAGAAAGTTGCGATATTAAAAATATTATTTGTTCAAATAAATTTTTTTTCTCAAACACACATTATAAACAAAATCCAGTGGGCTTAACACCCGTGTGGGTTCGACTCCCACCTCTTGTACCATTTCAACCCGCAGAGTTTGCGGGTTTTTCTTTTTTATCGATAATTTCGATTATTCTATATTTCCCAATTTATACATATTATTGATTGATTCTTCAATAATCTTGCTAAATATTATTATTTTTACTAAATTACGAATATTAATTTGAATTGCATAAAAAGAGGTTTTCAAGAATAAACTCTAATAATAATGTAAAAAAAATATTAGAAGGGAATGAATATGAAAAAGATAATTATTGTTTTGATTATTATTTTTGTTTCGGCATTATTGGTAGCTTGTAGTGATAATTCCGTAAATGGGAACAATGATAAAGAAATTATCCCAAAAGACACTGTTTCAATTCCTGCAAGAGGATTTTATATGGGATTACTACCAACACCTGCCGATGAACAGTCATTCGAAGATGTATATCATAAGGTTGCGACTGATATTGAATTTGCACCTGTCTGGGGCAAACCTACGCCTTTCTACGAGCTTGCAACTGTATTAAAAAACAACTGGGGGAATATATTTGTTGAAAATTATATTAGAAAAAACGGTATGTTTCCTTTGATTCATTTTTCTTTTCTCGGACCAAATCTTAGCCTCGTTTCGCCACCAGGGCTGAATAATCCCACTTTGCAAAATCCGGAATGGCGGAAAACATATAAAAATGCCGTCATTAATGTAATCAAAGTTGCTAAACCTTTATACATTTCAATTGGCAATGAAGTAAATAGATGGTATGAGAAATATGGCGATAATGAAAACTCCCCGAATGCTTTTAGATATTATATAAGTCTATATATTGAGATTTATGATACGGTAAAACAAATATCACCTAAAACAAACGTATTTTGTACATTTGCACGCGAGATTGTAGCCGAACATAGGGAAGCCGATTTATCCGTTATTTCAATGTTTCCTCCCGATAAAATGGATTACCTCATCTTCACAAGTTATCCTTATGCTATAAAAGGTATAAATAAACCAAGTGATATTCCACAAAATTATTATACTAAAGCGGCAAACAAGATGCCAAATAAGCCATTCGGATTTAGTGAACTCGGGTGGAGTTCCTTAAATTTCTTCGGTGGTGAAGAAGGACAAAAACAATTTTTGGAGCTGGCGGCAAAGAAATTGACAAGAAATCAAGGTATCAACTTGAAACTATTTGCTTGGGCTTGGCTTCACGACTTGAATAATAACGCTCACATAGGCTTGAAAACAAGAACGGGCAAAGCAAAAAAGGCGTATAATTATTGGAGACTCCTTTCGCAGAATAAATGATATTAAGTTCAATATATCCTTATTAAAAAAACCTTACGAATTTAATTGTTAATTCGTAAGGTTTTTTACATTACTCTCCAAAAATATTAATTGCTCAATTGAATGGGACAACGACCCATTTGTTGTCATTTCTGCGGCGAATCAATTTTTTATTTGGCATATAGGGCTTGAAATTTTGATGACAAGAGCCGCACTTCGCTATGTCTGGTTTGCGTGCCGCTACCAGAGTGTCGCTTGCCAATCTCTCTTCGTGGCACTTAATACAAAGATTGTGCATTGCATCTGTATATGATAATGTCTTATATGTCTTTACCTGCAAAGTTCTGGAATCAGCAGGAAGCATTGTCTCATGACATTTCTCACACATATTGCCAAAATCAAATTCTTTATTCCTGAACATAGCACCTTTGCTGACAGACTTGTCATGGCATTTAAAGCAATCTAAATTTGCACCCTCCGGTGAGCTATGCCAATCGTGGCGAAATCCATCGCCCTCCACATACATATCACTATGACATTCATAGCAACCTGTGGCTTTGTCGTCCGGTTTATTCAAATGGTGGCAATAACCACATTGTATTCCTAATTCCTTCTGATGAAAAACATGCTTGAACTTAACAACATATTCGTCTCTATTGCCGTTAATTAGAAGTGTATCACCACCTCTGGCACGTTTAACGGCAACATGTTCCAAGCCTTTGTTCTCAATTGTTGTTCCCGAAATAAAGAAGAATGAAAATGCAAATGCCATTACAAAAGCAAAACTGAACTTAGTCCTGTTTACGATTTTCGTATTGCCTAAGTAAACATTGTATGAATTAAGTCGCGGCTTTACTTTCGGTTTGCAGTCCTCGTATTCGGGTGTTTTTTCCCATACTTTGAAGTTCTCAACAAAGAAGAAAAAGCATAACATAGCCGCCGAAACAACGCCGGCGGATACTACAAATTCCATCAATGACGGAAAATAAAACTCGCCGATGCCGGAGATGTTATTCAGATGCGTCAATCCGCCGACATTCAATCTATTGAATACAATTCCGATAACGCCTGTTAATGCTCCAAAGTACAAAATATTAATGTGTAATTTCTTAAACGGAATACGGAAAATAATAATCGGAATAACAACCGAGAGTAGTATTTCAATCCAAAACAGCCAGCTTACGACCGAGCCGTCAAACAGGAATACGTTTGCACCTCTGTAAAAAATATCTGCAAATCTCAGTAGTAAATAGAAAAGCAACATCCAAGACGCATATTTTTTCAAATCTTCGAGTATTGACTCTTCCTGCTCTTTTCTATATAAATATGCACTTGTCATACTTTCGACCATTACCATCATCAAACCGAGACAAATAGCAGAGAAGAAGAAAATAATCGGAATAATCGGTGAATACCAAAGCGGGTGCAGCTTGTAGGGCATTGCAAGGAATAAACTACCGAGCGATGACTGATGCAATGTAGATAGCATAATACCCAATATCACAATAGGTATTCTTACTTTAACCAAGGCTTTATTAATCTTTGCCAGTAGAGGTATCTTCGGATATTTTTCCAGAACTACCGGTGCAAACTCCATAGTCAATACTGATAGGTAGAGCATAACGCACCAACCGACCTCGAACAGAGGTGAATGAGGATTCCAGAAAATAACCATATGCCATATATTCCACGGTAAGCCCAAGTCAAATAGCAGACCGATAGCTACGGCAAGATAGCCCAAGAATGCCGTTAAAATTGCCGCACGAGCAACGGCGTGCATTTTCTTTCGTCCAAAAATATAATTGAAAGCGGCAATGACAAATCCACCGGCGGCAAGAGCAACACCACCCATTACGTCAAAACCAATCCAAAAACCCCAAGGAGTGTTGTCCGTTAAATTTGTCGTTACCCCCAAGCCATAAATAAATCGAGTGAGGGCAATTGCGGCTGTTACACCGAGTATAAACCAAAGGACAAGTTTTGTTCTACTAATTCTTTCCATTGTCAGCCTCCTCACTTGTACTTTCCTTATTGTCATTCACGTCTGTTGCAACATTCCGTCTTCGATTTATAACCCAATATAAACCAGACATTATCGCCCCCATACCGAGAAATGCAAACGGCACAGCACCCATTGCCCATTTGGTTGTTAACGGAATAGGCTTGTTCGGGTCCGGTAGTCCCTTTAATTTTATATCCTTACCAATACGATTGTTATAATAAATCATAAAATCAAGCGGGCAATCTTTTGCAGTAACATACATTACATTTGTTCCGCCTACATCGTGTTCGCCGTAAACTTTATTTATATATTTATTTGGTTCTGCTTTGATGCGTTTGCGGGCTTCTTTCAGCAATTCCTTGCGTTCACCGTAAATTGTGGCTTCGACCGGACAAGCCGCCGTGCAGGCAGGTTCGGAAATTTTCCCGGCTTTAATATTATCATAACATAAAATACATTTTTTAATATATGGAACCGGTTTATCCCAATCATATCTGGGAATACCGAAAGGACAAGCCATCATACAGTAGCGGCAGCCGAGGCATTTTTCACTGTCATATACAACTGCACCGGATTCGGTCTTATGCAAAGCGCCGACCGGACAAACCGATACACAAGCCGGTTCGATACAATGGCGGCATTGTTTGCGGAGATTATATTTGCCGTTGTGCAATACCGATGTCCAATTCGTAGCAGAAAGACCGTCATTCTTTTGCCATTCGCGCGGTTTACCCGCCGGTAATTTATTGATTGTCTTGCAACCCTTGACGCATTCATTGCAACCTATACATCGAGTAACATCAGTCAGAATTCCTTTCATAATGTTTCATCTTCCTTTCCAAGTGCAATTAGAGCATTCTCGCCACCTTCGGATTCGAACTTCCACGCTCTTGCGGAAATCCACTGACCGAACGGCAACAAGACACAATGTGCAATTTTAGTAAACGGTATTAAAATGAAAATTAAACATCCGCTCAATATGTGTACCAATATAAAAAATTGGTACATTGTGGGATTGATTGCAAACTGGGCGCAAATTAGCCCGCTTACAAAAGGCAATAGTAGCAGAATTAACCACAAAAAATCTTGCTTGCGGCTGAGAAATCTCGAATAGCGATTGCCGGCACGCATAAGCAACAGTAGGACAGCCGTTATAATCGTTGCGATTGTAAATATGTCTGCAATATCCTTTCCCAAGGATAGCCCGAGCCAGCTGAAACCGATTGAATTATCAATCAATAAAGCATGGTCGAACAAGAAGAGCGGCGTTATTAGCAAGCCAATATGAAAAACAATTGACACTAAACTATATAGGGGTTTTGTTCTAAATGCCCTAATTGGCAACACATAACCAATTGTCAATTTTCTGACAAACTCTTTGGGTATGGCTTTGTCTTTGCCTTTTTTCTTGGCTTCCAGACCGTTGAAAACGGTCAGGAAAACCAATCTGAATAAACCTAAAACCAATATAGCGAATGATAACCTGAATAAAGGTCCTTTCGCAAAATTTAATAATTCTTCCATAATCATCACTGCTTTGTTTACACTGTTTTTATTATAATCTGAAACAACTACTTATCAAGGATAATAGCTTTGAGAATTAAATCATGAAGACCCAAGAGTTCGCCATCAACCTTGTTGTCTTCCATTGTTTCACGGATTTGTTTTTTGCAATTGGCACAGGGGGCAACGATATAATGCGCACCTGTTGCCTCAATTTGTTCCGCTTTCTTTTTGCCTGCGATAAGAGTTCTGTACTTACGAATCTCATCAATTGAGACAGTGCCGCCACCGCCACCACAGCAATAGTTCTCAGTACGGTTTGGTGTCATCTCCACAAAATCTTTACAAAATTCTTTTAGAATCTTACGGGGACGCTCCACAACCCAATTCTGACGTGCCAGATTGCAGGGGTCATGATATGTAACACGTTCGCTAATCTTGTTCGGGTCTAACTTCACTTTCCCTTGTTTCAGCAAGTCGTAGGTCAATTCCAGAATATTAACAATTTCTGGCGGATTATCGCCTTGCCAATATGTTTTCAGGAATGTAGCACTGCGGCTTGCATGCCCGCATTCGCCTATAAGTATTTTTTTTGCATTCAATCGTTCTACCTCTTGTTGCATTTTCCTAAGCACTCTACCCAGAACCAAATCACTATAAAACAAACCATAGTTAATAGCATCGAAATACTTAGTGCCGATAGTCCAACTAACACCTGCCGAATGCAGAACTGCGGCAATACCCATCAAGGTCTCCGCCTCCATCATATAGTCGGAAACAGGAGCAAAAAAGATATATTCAGCATTCTCAACATCTAATGGGAATTTTACATCAACCCCTGTCATATCAACAAGTTCCTCTTCGAGAAATTCCAAAGAATCCTGAAGAGCAATAAACGGTATGCCGGAAGTATTGCCGGACTCGCCTTCGAGTTGTTCACGCGTTGAAATAAGCAAAGCCCGTGGAACAAGATTCATCTCGGCAAGTATATATCTTGCTAAGTGCGTAAGCAAGCCGTGGTCAATACCGGAAGGACATTCCAAAATACATTTACGGCAGGCAGTACAATTCCAAAATGAATGTGCCATTTGGTCAATATGCTCTTCTGTAAGTTCGAAGCCGCCAAAGAATCTGCCATAGAGACTGCCTTCGAATGAAAAATATCTCCTATAAATACTCAGCAATAATTCCGAACGATAGCATGGAATATCCTTAACTTCGCGTGTAGTTTGGAATACATGACAAGCAGTTGAGCATCGTGAACACTTGGCGGACACTTTGATATAATGCTCCAAAGCACCGCGATAATTACTGTTTTTCAGAATAGCCGCAAATATTTCGAGGAACATTTTTACCCTGTCGCCTTTCGGCGGTTTTTCAATTATATAGTCCATCGGAGGAATTTCCGGCTTTTCAAATTTTTCTTTAAACATATCAGCTATCCTCTCTTATTTTGTCGAATAAATTTCAACATCAATTTTTACAATTTGATAATGGAAAAAATAGCATAAGGATTAGAAAAAACAAGAAAGTTTCATAAATATGTAGTAAGATGTGTTGCAAATAATTTGCAATAGAAATCATTTTATTTGTTAATTTCTAAACATAAATCTATTGAAAAATACGGATTATGTTCTTGATAGATTGATTCTTCAAATTATTATGGGACTTTACATTGAGGTTTGAATAATGATTAATCAAAATTTTCAATCGCTGTTTCTTTCTTTTAATAATATTTTTTGATATATTAAAGAATAATTAGGTAACTTTTTTAACAAAATTAAGTTCTTTGTGTATATCTTATGATGTATTATTCACTTTGATAGTAATTTTAATTTATTAGGTTGTTATATGAAAAATATTAAACTATTCAAAAATACGCTATTATCTCATTTATTTATTTTGATAATAGTCGGTGTTTTCTCAATTTCGGTCTCTTCGTCAGCACAAAGTGCCTTGGACACATTAGGCAATTTTTGGAGTCCCATCAGCGGTATTAGCAACGGTGATATTAAAACCATCTCGGTAGATTCGAGCGGGTTTATTTATGTTAGTATTTGGGGCGAAGGACTAATGCGTTCTACAAATGCGGGAACTTCCTGGACAGATATTACGCACGACTTACCTTTTCCTAATATTACTGCTATTGAATTCGATTCGACCGGCAAAATATTTCTCGGTACTTTGGGCGGCGGTGTATTCGTTTCGACTAATAACGGCAATAGTTGGTCTGCTGTCAATAGCGGGTTAACCAACAAACGAGTTACTGCTCTGAAAATATTTCGAGGGGGTCCGATGTATGTTGGCACAATCGGTGGTGGCGTCTATAAATCCACTAACGGTGGACGTGCTTGGGTGCAAAGCAATATGGGACTAAAATTTCCTCATATTACCGCAATGATACTCAGCGAACAGGGAGCGGTTGTTGTCGGCACTCCAAATGAAGGCGTCTGGCGTTCAACAGATGAAGCGAAAACTTGGGGTAGAGGAAACGGAAGTATTTCAAGTAGAAATATTACCTCATTTGCAAAGAATGCAATTGGTGAACTTGTCGTTGGTACTTTAGGTGGAGGCGTTTGCTTTTCCATTGATGGTGGCGGCGGCTGGACTGTTTACCATAAAGACGACAAATGTGTTAATGTAACAGCAGTGGTCTTTGCTGATGCCAACGAACCTGTTGCAGGTCTTGCTCAAAAAGGTATTGTCCGATTTGATGACCGCATTTGGGAGCAATGGCGCCTTACGAGTATGCGAAGCACGGGTATTACTGCCTTGGCTCGCACAAGGGATAACACACTTTGGGCGGCTATTCCCCTGATGGGATTATATAAAAGTACAAATAACGGAGCCAATTGGACAAACGTCAGTTTTACAAAAACTTTTGCTCGTCTGGAAGTATTCGGTGCAAAGGACGGCTGGGTTATGTCCACAAAAAATGATACTAATTTATTGATTAGTTCCGACTATGGAGTTACTTGGACAGGCAACAAATTACCTAATCATAAGATTACAGCCTTCGGGTTAGATTCGACCGGTGCTTTTCTTGTCGGTGCAGTTTCAATCGTAAATCCACCAACAGGATATTTATATCGTTCCGTTGACCATGGAGAGAATTGGGTGCCGCTCTGGGCAAAGAGGGACACTAGTGTTGTTGCAATAGCGGTTAATACGCAGGGTCATATATATTGTGGACTTTCATTCCCGCCCGCAGACCCGAAAGACCCGAATGCAATAATAGGCGAATTATTTGTGTCCACAAATACCGGTGTAAATTGGGCGCATATTAATGCAAACCCCACTAATCAAGGATTCGAATTTATCGGAATTAATTATAATGACGATATTTATGTCAATCTTAATGGCGGACTATTTAAATCCGAAGACGCCGGAGCCAACTGGACGAGAATGCTAAATGAAAATGTAGCACAGGTTGCATCAATAGGTTTCTCGTCTATCGGTGATGTTTATTGTGCTACCAATCTCGGTTTGTTTAAATCTACAAATGACGGACAGAATTGGACTACTAACGACTTTGGTATTTCAGGTCCTGATGTAAAGAAAATTATTGTTACAATGCACGACCAAGTAATTGTAGGTTTAGCATATCAGGAAGGCTTTTTATGTAGTGCAGACGGCGATAAATTTTATGAAATAAACAGGGGCTTCATTCATTCTTATTTGTGGTCAATGTCCCAGTCCCGGGACGGCTTTATTTATATAGCCACTAATACAATGTATCGTGGTATTGAGCCGCCTTCACTACCGGCACCTATTCCTGCCGCTCCTGCAAACAATGCAGAAGGTATTGACAGGAACGCTACATTCACTTGGCGAGGAAATGACAAAACCGATATGTATGAATTCCAAATCTCTGATTCTCCCGATTTCTTTATTGTCGGTGAAAAATTAACGGTCAGCGGAACATCGCACAAACTCAATTATACTTTGAAGCCTGCCAAAAGATATTTCTGGAGGGTACGCTCCCGTACAAACAGTGCAATGAGTGCGTGGTCAGACCTGATGGTATTTATGACGGTTATTGAGCCGCCCGAACTAATCAGTCCCGAAAATCATTCCGGTAGTAACAGCGTTAAAAATCTTTCATTTATTTGGCATCAGGTTGATAGTGCAAGTTTGTATAAATTCGAGCTTGCCACAGATGCGCGATTTGCCAATATTGTTTCTTCACAGGAAGTAGCAGATACAACAGTAGTTGTCGAAAATTTGAACTTATATACAAAATATTATTGGCGTGTCAGGGGCAGAACATTTAAAGCGGACGGACCTTGGTCGGAAGTTTGGGATTTCTATACAAAACTGCGTCCTCCGGTCTTAAAATCACCACCGGATAAATCAACGGGAATGAAAACAGTTGTCCTGCTCGAATGGTTCGAGACCGAGGGTGGTACAAAATACGAAGTTCAGCTTGCTCGCGATTCTTTATTTGTTGATATGGTATTCGAGAGTTTGACAGAGACAAACACCTCGCAGCACACAAGAATTCTTGAATATAACAAGACTTATTGGTGGCGGATACGGGGACTAAACGATGATGGACAAAGCGATTGGTCAACTGCTTGGAAATTTACCACAACTTTGACCGCCGCCGAATTAATCAGTCCCGAAAATAAAAGCGAGGATTTAAATACTGATATTCTATTCAAATGGAAAGCCGCAAGCGAAGCCACCCACTATCATATTCAAATCTCAAAGAATGGTGGATTTACAGATATTGTTTTTCAAGATTCAACGCTAAAGGCAGATTCTATCCGACATAATAGTTTTGAGCATTTTACAAATTATTATTGGCGTGTTCGTAAGTATAAAAATGGTGTTCCCGGATTGTGGTCTGATGTTTGGACATTTGTTACAGGTTTGGGGCAGGTGGTCATTACATCACCAAGCAATGGTGCAACAAAGCAACCGACCGATATGACATTTAATTGGGAAATGCTGAAAGGTGCCGATACATATATATTCCAGCTTTCTAAGAGTTCGGATTTTTCGACTGTTACAAAACAGTCTGAAATTACCAAGACACAAATTGCAGTAAATAAACTTGACAACAACCAAAAGTATTATTTCCGCATTAAAGGTAAATATTCAAAAGGTGAGGGTGAATGGTCGGAAACGCGTGAATTTACTACACAAGAAAGTTCCGGTGTTGATTATGAAGCAATTCCCGGTATGGTAGAATTCAGGGTTTATCCTAATCCTTTCGCTTCAAAATTATCACTTGAGTTCAACTTGAGCTATGCTTCGCAAATCAACGTAAAATTGAGTGATATAAACGGACGTACAATTGCGACACTCGAAAACGGTACACTTCCTGCCGGGACACATACATTAGAGTATCAACCGAAAGGAATAGAACAAGGTACATATCTTATTATATTATCGGTAGATGGAAATCAATCCGTCAAGCAGGTGATATTCATTAAATAGGATATTCCGAAATAAAAAAAAGAGCGGACTCATTTAGAGCCGCTCTTTTTTTTTGCTTTCACTATGTCATATTAATATTTATTTTCTTCCGCTCTTAGGATAGGAGCGGTGAGTGTGTGGAATAAAATCTAAATTAATTTATTGTTAAAGTAAACAGCCGACCACCCCAACCCAACCAACGGAGGAGCTGTCAAGACTATCTACATCAATAGATTAAAGCCTCCCCTTTGTGTCAAACGCTAAAAACAGTTGACACAAAAGGAGGGAAAATGTACTATACAGAAGAATTCATATTGAAAGCAATTAGATATTTCAGTTTACAGTCTCATAAAAAAGCCGCACATTCTTGCTGTGCGGCTTTTTTATATTAATACTATTTGATAGTATTTTTTATCTTCTCAAACGTCTTTCATTGCCACCGGAGTCGCTGAAAGATTCGCGAAGTCCTACAAGGATTTTTTCGCTAATTTCTTCGGCAACGACTTTCTTGATATTGTCATCACTGGTCATATACTCGGCAATGGCTCTTTCTACTCTGCTCTTAATAATCTCGGCAGACTGACCGACAAGTACACCTGAAAGCTGATGAATATCATACTGCTGACTGCGAAGTACCTCGAGCTGTGAACGATTGGCATCTTCCATTTTCTTAAGCATTTTATCCATACGTTCTTCTTCTTCTGTGTACATAAGTGTAACAGCCAACATCGAAAGCATAGTAAACTCAAGGAAGATAGCCAAGAGAATGAATGACGGACGTTGTGGCGGAATAAATTTAAGACCGCGAATACCAACGGCAACAATCAAGAATGCCGCACCACCATAAGCAAGACCTGTAACATTGTTTGCGTATTTTTCCGTAAAGTGATGTGCCATATAAAGTCTGAGACCTTTCATTATCTGGAAGTGATTTCTTCTCCAGAGTAAGCCGTCTTTTGTATCTTCGATTTCTTTTAAGAGGAAGTCGGAGAAATATTCTTTAATTCTGTTGTAGAGATATTCATTTCTGAATTGCACAACGTCAGTGTTGTCATCAAAAATATCCTCAAAGCGGAAAGTTTGTTTCGGGTCGCCAACTTCTTCGGAAGTAGTTTTATCCCAAACTTCGCGGAAGGCTCTTTCTACTTCT
This sequence comes from uncultured Hyphomicrobiales bacterium, assembly GCA_964581505.1. GTDB lineage: Bacteria > Bacteroidota > Ignavibacteria > Kapaibacteriales > UBA2268 > CAZOOR01. Next base: position 28,943 of record CAZOOR010000011.1, on the reverse strand, counting down.
AGTCTGTCTTTTTCAATTAATTTATCATCGGGCATCGTCAGAATATCAATAATATTCTCATCTGCAATACCTGTTTGAAGTCTAATCTTTGTTTTGGTCTCGTCAATCTGTCTATCGAAAAGTACAGCCATAAATCCAATGCTTGTCGGAAGCATCATAGTTACCAATAACATTGTTATAATGGCAAGCACAAGAGCGAGAATCCAAAAACCTACCCAAGGTTCAAGATAAATCGGATGTTCACCAAGAGTTTCTGATTTGGCATAAAATTCCGATGAGCTCTTAACATATCCGTGTTCTTTATAAGTTCTCTTGTTAAAAGTGAAATCGAAAATATATTCCTTGTCAATTAAATCTTTCTGGATTTCCATTGAACCCTGCGCTTCAATTTTCGATGCTTTTTCCTTGCTGGTAGAAGCCCAAACAAGACCGTTGAATCTCACGAATCCTACTTTTTCTAATTTCTCAGGACTTGGTTTGAACAAAGGTATAACAAACTTTGCAGTTCCAAGAGGTATCAACTGCATCTGATAGAAAAAGAATAGAACGACCACCATAACCAATGCGATTATTATTTGCGGGAAACCCAATTTCAGTCTCTGTCCGGATTCCTTTTGTGTTAATGTTGATTTAGCCATTTTCTATATGCTCCAAATATGTAAAATATATTTTAATTTTTGTTTTGCTAATTTTCAAGGTTACAAAATAGTTCTCTTATCTATAAATAAAAATAACTGTTTATTTGATTTTTATGTAGTAGTTTTGCAATTCATCTTGTAGTATGAACTACTACAATAATATAATTTAACTTAAATTATTGAAACAATAAAATTTTTTTCTCGTAATATTCATTAAGTTTTATAAATTTTAAGAATACATTATGCTTATGAATACAAATAAAAGACTATATCGTTCTTCTACGAACAAAAGAATTGCCGGGGTCTGCGGCGGCATTGCCGAGTATTTTAGTATTGACCCTGTAATTATCAGGGTAATATTAGTTGTTGTAATTGTCAGTGGTGGTGCGGGTATTCTCATTTATATCATTCTGTGGATTGTGCTTCCTTATGATTATGAAATCGGAGCAAAGCCGTATTTTACTACACCGCCACCTAATAATGAACAGCAATCTTCAGCTGATAGAGAGACTAACAGTAGCTTTACAAGGAATATGTCCCCAATTCAAAAAGAAGAAAATAAATCAAAAACGTTGCAAAATATAGCGGGTGCTATACTTGTAGGTCTTGGCATTATCATTCTGACAGATAATCTGGCTGATGCCGGCTTTGCTAAGTTCATTGCTCCTATTTTACTAATTGCCGGCGGTGTTGCTATATTCCTTTTATCAAATAAAAAGGACATTTCATTATGAGTAAATCTGCTATATATTGGGGAACTTTTCTTATTACAATCGGCACATTGTTGCTATTCAATAAGTTCAATACAATTGCACCGGAATTTTCCGTTTTTATTAGTCTCTGGCCCCTTTTCTTAATTTTCTGGGGTTTGTCAATCATTCATTTCCCCGAACAAATTCGCAAAATCTTGACATTTCTCTCGGCACTTTTTCTTGCTCTGTTTATTTTTGCTGTCCTAGCTAACGGCTTACATTATACAAAGGGACATTTTCTTCGTTGGAAGAAACATCATTCATCTAGAACTGTTGAAAGAGCAAAAGATGAGAAATTAAATTTTGAGAAAAATATCGTTGCGGCGGATTTGAATATTAACTTCGGTGTCGGCTCTTTATCAATAGCCGATGCTGATGATAGTGTATTAGCAGTTAATGGAGAGTATTTTGAACTTGAACGGAATAGTATCCCCGGAAATGCAAACAGAACCGAACTTATACTTAGTTCGGCAAGCGATGGACATTTTCTTGATAAATTTGACAACGACTATGAAATCAATGTTTATTTGCCAAAATATTTGGATTGGTATATTGATGCCAATATTGGTGCCGCCGAAGCGGATTTGGATTTTTCCAATCTAAAAACTCATTTGCTCAAAATAGACTGTGGTGCTTGCGACCTAAGCCTCAAACTCGGAATGCTCTGTAAAATGCAGGAAATTGACATCAAAGCGGGAGCTTCCGATATTTCAATTGCATTACCGAAAAATGCCGGTTGTCGTATTGTCTCGAATATTTTTCTTTCCGATATTGATATTGACGGTTTTACCCAAATCAATAATTCTTGGCAAACTGCAAACTATTCCGCCGCAGTTAATAAAATTGAAATTAATCTTGACGGAGGCGTATCCGATTTTAATATCAGTAGATATTAAATTGGAAATCGTAATATATTTAAATAAAAAAAGACTGCCCGAAAGCAGTCTTTTTTGTAATTAAGTACCGTGTGCTTTATCTTCTTTCCTTGATGATAGCCGGTTTCCTATTTGTATGCAGTTTTTTACTTACCCAGCGCAGATTTTTCATTTCGAAAACAGCATCTTCGGCAGTTTCGAAGCATCCGTATCGTAAGCGATATATCGGATTGCCGAATGGGTCTATATATTGATTTAATTGCACATTGTCCAGACCGTCTCTCTTCATCATATTTAGTGCCGCTAAGGCTTTGGAATGCTCTGTGAATGTAGCAAATTGAAGTGTATAACAAGATGTCAGCGAACGACTATATAGTTCGGGACTTGGTTGTTCCACCTCCGGTTCAAGCGGTGCAAGAACTCTTTTATTCATTGTCATTTCGTCATTAACAAGTCTTAATTCTTGCAGACCATTATCTTTTATTTCCGGTATATTCGGTTGTCTTGTCGCTTTCGGGTCCAAGTCTGCTCTTGGTGCATTATATCTTTTTTGTGATACGGATGTAGGTGGTAAACCACGCGAAACAAATGGTGTGAATCCAGATAATTTTCCTCCGGCTTCCCGATGATGATGCTTAATCTCCTCGGGTCTTAGAATATCAATATAGATTTCAATTCGTCTGCTTTGCGGGTCATCTCGTAAACTGCGTTGCTCGAATCCTTTTTTATCAATACCAAAACCTTCAGCATCAATTATAATCCTACCCTCATTACGCATCTGTTTATATATCGGGGAAATTTCTTGCATTTTTTTATCAAATGTTACAAATGTAAAATATGCACGAAGTTTAGATAGAACAATATTTCCGTTCTGTCCTTTGTCTGCAAGTTTAGCCCATCTGCCGTTTCTATCTTCCGGATTAATGGGCCAGCCCGATTTCCACATATCCAATCCTTGCGGGATTGTTAATGGTTGTCCGTTTGCATCAACTCCGACTTGTACTGATTTGTCGGTGTAATTCCTCTTATTTCTTGATGCACTTCTATATGGGTGAGATTCGCCTGCCGATAAGCCGCGTGGGTCCGTATAGCCATGAATTGTGATTTTCAAATAAAGTGTATCACGGCAGAAATCCTGAAATGCCGGTAGTTTGTCAAGCAGAGGTTTGTAAATTTGCTTATAAAACTTTTGGTCAATTATCTTAGCGGCATAGTCATAATTATGTCCGGTAGAATCGACAAAGCCCGTATTGTCGAAGAATCCATTCGCTTCTCTGTTCCTGTATTCTTTTAGGTTATCAGTAGTATTCGGATACCAGTATCCCGTGATAAAATATGGAAGAGTATCGGTCGAATGGAAAATAATTGGTGGTATTTCGACTTTCTGTCTTGTTATTGATATATTGCGAACAATCATTGTGTCAAGTCCGAATGGCTTTGGAATGCTTACGATTAAATTGTTATCACCTTCCACTTTATTTTGATAGCATTCTTCCTCAACAAATTTGTTGAAACTTACCTTATATGTTTTATTGGCTTCGACCTCGTAGGGTATGCCCGATTTGAATAAGGATGTTTTACCGGTATTTTGCTCGCTCAGATTTAATTCAAGTCCGTATTTCTTTGTCGGCGGTACCAGTAACCCACCTTTTGAATCAAGTATTTTTTCCGTAACATTCACTAGAAGGCGAATTTTAGATTTCGGCAGGGAATAGGCAAAAATGTTTCGCTTATCGAAATCGGCATCTCTATTTGAAGTAATGAAAATAGCGGCTCTGTCCGGTGTGATAAACGGAAATTCATCATCAGCGGCAGAATTGAATTTTAAATTCTCCGGTATTTCCACATCAAACTTTTTAGCATCATTTCTAAGCGCTTCGTCAAGATTAACGGGGTGGGACGGCATTTGTAAACCATTAATACCGACAAAATCCGCTCTGAAAATATCTTTCCTGTTAGTTCCTTTTTTGTTCGTTTTATAATCCCAATCGGTAGAGAAATAGAACTTCCCGTCTGCACCGAAGTGCGGTGAAGTCTCGTTCCCAGGAGTGTTAATATTTGGAACAAGTTTGGGTCTTGTCCACTTGCCGTTGATATTTCTTACTGAATACCACAGGTCTAATCCACCTTTGCCACCGGCTCGATTTGTTGTAAAGACAAGTATCTTCCCGTCAAGTGATAATGCAGGTTGCGAATCCCAAGCGTCAGGGTCATTTACTTCATCTATCGGCTTGGGGAGTGAAAAACCATCTTTGCGTCTGGTCATTTCCCATAAATCAAATAAATAACTTGTGCCGCTGGCATCAATTGTGGACATATCACGCTCTGCGGCAAATATTATTCTGTCGGGAGCAAGTGTTTGCGTACCACGTGTGAACATTGCAATACGCTTTCCCTCCGCTTTGATTTGTTTTGCTTTGCTCCAGCCTTCATCAATCGGTTTTTTATTTAATCTATGTGCCGCCGGACGTGTAGAATAAAACATCTCCGCCGAGAGAGCTATCGGACGCCTATTGGGTACAGGTCGTGATGAGGTAAAGAATAGGGTGTCCTCTACGGCACCATAGATTATAAAAGCGTTATAATCTTCATAGTTCCCGTTTACTTTGCCGTCCAAGATTGAGCCTTGAACTTTGTTGTCCTTAGCATAAGCCGTACTAAATATGATTAATGCTATTAACGTTATAAATATGAATTTTCTCATTGTTGTTACTCTTCGATTTATGGAATATAAATTGGATATATTGCTCTGAACTCAATTCCCGATTGCAAGTTAGTGTTGTTCTCCGTTCCGTTATAAATACTGCGTATATAAACAAGTGAATACATATAACGGTTGATTTTGAATGCAACAACATTCCCGGGTGCAAGATTTGTCAACGGTCCCGCTGTGTAACCGGTAGAATAACTCGGGTCGCTAACAAAAGCCATATATGTAGCACCTACATTTGTAAAATCAGATTCTAACATACTTGTACGCCATATTTTCATTCCGAGAGTTCCGCTTATAGACTTGAGTATCGGTTGCTGTGGTGGAGTTGCAGTAGGCAATGTATCAATTACATCAATCCAAATTTGCCCCTTTTGCGGTGGATATGCTCCGGGAGTATTACCTCTGCCTTTTAGTATAGTTCTGGCATTTGCTCCGAAATAATATACTTCATTCTCAGGTTCGGGAGCCAATCTTGTCCTCTGTGAATATGCACGTAGATTAATAATCGGACTAATGTCAGGGAATACTGTAACGACAGTTGTTGCATTTATTCTCTGCGAGCAATGTGGTGAATTTACTTGCAAGTAAACATTGAAAGCACTGTCCGCAGTACGTCCCGTATTGCCTCTTGCCGCAACGATTTTATCAAGTTCTTCAATATCAGGTGATACAAAAGTTACCTGCACTACTCCGACTTCCCCGGGTGCCAATGATAGTTCTTGCGGACTGACAGTAAAATATTTGGGAGAATATATGTCATTTCGCTGATAAGATAGTGATACATTCAATTTGATTTCCGTACAAGCACTGTCGGGATTCATAAAGTAGTACATTTTTGATACTGTTGTATTGATTGGCGGTTCTGCATTTGACATTGAGAAAAACACCCTTTTATCTGTTCTGTCCGATATCGTATCTATTAATGGGGCTGAAGAGTATTGGTCAAAAATAAATCCGTCAAGACTAATGAAGGGGCAAGAACTCGAACAACCGTCTCCTTCAAAATTTACATAGTAGGAACATTTGTTGTCGGTTCCTTCCGGTGTGAGTTCCAATGACAATGTGTCATAATGTGTTCCCGAGTATAATGCTTTGAAGCGTGCAGTAATTTCAAGTGTTCTGCCTGCATTTACGGTTACGGGAAACTTAGGAGCAAGGATAGTCCAACCTTTGTTCCCGTTGAATGATATTCTATTTACGCTCACATTACAGGGTGATGTATTTGTAAAGATTACTTGTTTAACATCTTTGGATTTGCCTACTTCCACTCTGTCCGTCAAGATAAAATTAAACCCGTCTGCAAATTCATCACAATCGCAAGTCGGTGCTACAACAACAGCAAGTAGAGTTATTCTATATGTACCATGCCGTCCGTCAACGCACTCTAAAGGCATTGAGAGCGTTTGCGAAAACTCACCGAGTTCCTTAGTGCTTACTGAAAAACACATAGTCAGGGTTTCGCCGGGTTTAATTGTTACTTGATTATGCTCTATTGTTGCAGGACTGCCGTCGAGTAGGACGGATTCACGGCGGAACGGTTGCCGAACAGTCGGAAGTGTCATTACAATAGCCTGAGTTCCCGAATTATACAATCCAGCCGAACATTTCTCATAACGAGATATATTGCTCGGTGTATTCAATTTCAACTGACTGCTGCCATTTCCGTCCGTGAAAACTAACGTTTCCATTCTGTCTAATTCATCGCAATTCAGTTCCTTTACTTGTGTTGTATCAAAAATAAAAATCAGTGTTGTATCCACACATATTAATGTAGAGTTTTTACTCTGACTGCGATTGTTGTATGTAGCCGTAAAATTATAATTCTTTCCTGCTACAGGCACTTTCAATATAAACTTTGCCGCACCCTTGCTGTTTGTATATGTTCGCAAAGGATTATTTGTTGCACCTTGGAAGACTCTTACTTCGGCACCGCGAATAGGCGTTTTGCCGGATTTTATTCCTGATGACGAATTATAAACCAATACGGTTATTTCTCTTTCATTATTATCCGATGGAGATGATGTCTCCATACACGCCGGAAGCAGTAAGATGCCTGCAAGTAGAATTATTAAGATGCTTCTGAGCGTGTTATTACTAATTTGTTGAACGGTTTTCATAATATTTTTTTAGTTATTTGTTGAACATTCATTTAGAAAGTAAGTCCAAAACGCAATAATAAAACATTTGACGAGCGGAATGGATTGCGTTCGCCACTCGGCACATTCGGGCAACATGTGATTTCGGGCAGAGGCAAATTCATATACCTATAACCCAAATCAATTGATAAATCCATCTTACACGAAAGAGCTATGTCATAGCCAAGTCCGCCACCGGCAAATAGTCTTTGGAATTTCCGTGAGTTGCCGAACATAGGAGCGCCCGACTGAAAATCAAAAGGAATACCGATATTGCCGTAAAAATACCATGAATTACAATTGCCTGAATATTTGGGCGGGAACTGATTGAATGTGTATCGTACATTAAGTCCTAATGGAATAAACATAGCCTCATCAACCGGAAGAATACCTAAAATGAAACCGGCTTGAAGTCGCTTTGTCTTATCCAAAAAAGTTAAATTCCACAAGCCATCAAATTCTAATCCGAAAACCAATGACGAGCCGCCGCGGTCAGTACCGAATAAAGAGGAGCGATACATTTCCCTGCCGCCCGGAGTAGAGTATTCGATAGAATCCTTGCCTCCGCGATAACCGAGCGAACCTTTAATTTCAAATTTATCGAAAATAAACCAACCGTCCCTAACACGGCAGCAGCCCTCTAATGGAAGTAAATCATTTATGGATATCGCCATCGGTGGTTCCAACGGGTCGCTCACATAAGTAATTCTCTTAACCCTATTTACGGGTATATCATAGAGAGGCGGTTCTTCATTCTTAGAACAGGGAACACCCTGTACTTGAATACGCGCTTCTCTTGCTTCCGTTTCGGGAATGAGTTTCGGCTTTTCGGGTGATTTTATTGAAGTCAGTTTGTTATTCGGATTGCATCTGTCTGTTATCGGCATATTGCTTTCTTTCAATTCCACATTCCATTGTATCATTTCTTTATGAGATGAACAGGAAGCCAAAAAGCTGGTGATAACAAGAATAAGAAGTAATAATAATTTTGTTTTAATCTGTATTTGTTTGGTCATAACATTAGAGTATTGTTGAACATCATAATTAATCGCCGAAATCCATCAGCTGTGAATTTTAATTTATAATAATATAATCGAATTTTCAACATAAATTCTTATTTATTTTATTTTTTCTTCCGTTTTTAAAATAGTTACGTATGCCTCTTGAATATTTTTACCATAAATCAATATTCCATCTTGATGACCACCAAGAATAATAATATTTTCAAATGTATCTAAACATAATTTGCCAATTGCCTCTGCAAGTTCAGCTGTGCCATACTCGAACTCGGGGGAAGTAGTTGGCTCCTTATTGAGTAATTCTCTCCATATTTTGTTACTGTGAATATGAATGACAGCATTAATATCATTTCTTGCTTTATATATAGCGGCATGGCTCATACTCTCCGATGATGCTTTGATTTTGCCTTGACAAAATATTGTATTCTGTTTTATCTCGTAATCGCTGACAAATGAATAGTCCTGATGAACAAGGTTTGCTTTGCTTCCGGTTTGTGTTCCGGTAATAATAAATTGTTCACTATCATCATATCTGATACTAATATTTCCGAATCCAATCCCGTTTTCATCTACTCCAATAAATTTGCGTTTGTAGAGTTTATGGCGGATATTATTCATCTGTAGAATTTTACCTGCCGGTGGTGCCGCCGCAGTTGCAAATCTACATCGAAATTTGATTATGCCCTTATCTGTTGTCATTTCTTTTCGGGGAATAATTCCAAAATTTTCTCTTTATTTGCCTTGCAAATACCGCGCTCCGTAATTAGTCCGCTTATGTATTTTGATGGCGTAACGTCAAAAGCATAATTGGCAACCGGTGAACCTTCGGGAACATACAAAATCTCCTTTACTTTGCCATTCAATAAGCCGTCAATATATCTTACTTCTCTGTCATTACGTTGTTCAATCGGGATTGGCTCTTTTTCGGTATCGAGATTAAAATCAATGGACATTGACGGGGCGGCAACATAAAATGGAATTCCGTTATCATAAGCGGCAAGGGCTTTTAAATATGTTCCGATTTTATTGGCTACATCGCCGTTCACCGAAGTTCTGTCAGTTCCTACAATTACAATATCCACCATACCGTTCTGCATCAGATGACCGCCCGTATTATCGGGGATAACCGTATGTTTGATATTTTCATTCAGTAGTTCCCAAGCGGTTAATTTAGCACCCTGCCCGCGAGGGCGGGTTTCATCTACCCATATATGCACATTGATACCTCGATTGTGTGCCTCAAAAATAGGGGCAAGTGCAGTACCATAGTCCACAGTAGCTAACCAGCCGGCATTGCAATGTGTAAGAATATTGACCGGAGCGCCATTTTTGTTTTCTGCAATTATTTCGATTAATCCGCTCCCGTTTCTACCAATCGCTTTGTTTGTTTCGATGTCCTCCAGACGCATTTCCTCGGCGACAGCTAAACTTATCTTGATTATTTCATCAATTGAATCAATATTTTGAATTGCTTTAAGCTGTCGAGAAATTGCAATCTCCAAATTAACTGCGGTCGGACGTGCCGTTTTGATATATTCGGCTTTTGCGTAAATACTATCAAGAGATAACCCTTCTTCTTTGGCTTCGAGAGCGGCACAATAAACGGAATAGGCGGCAGTAACGCCAATAAGTGGCGCCCCCCGAACAACCATATCCCTGATTGCAGTGAAATAATCTTCGCTTTTAGCTAATTGCAAAATTTCAAATTCAAAAGGTAGTTTTCTCTGGTCAATTACCCTGATAATTCTTTGGTTTTCGGGCGCAAGCCAAATAGTTGTAAATTTATGTTTGCCGACTTGCATATATTTTCCTATTAATGTTTGTAAGAGTACACTCAAATATAATTAATAATCTGCTAATTACTTTAATATACGGTTTTTTTTAGTTAATTTTGTAATTCATTGACTTATTGTTTAATAAAAAGAACATTTATCTTATGGCAAAGAATTTGAGTATATTATATGTTACACCGGAGATTTATCCGTTTATAAAAAACGGTGGAATAGCCGACACAAGTTTTGCTTTTTCGATGGCTGTGAAAGATTCGGGGCATGACATACGCGTTATGGTTCCCAAATACGGACACGTCTCTGAGAGAAAGAATAAAATTCACGAAATCAATCGTCTCAAAGATATGCCCATTGATGTTGGTAAAGTAACCGAACCCGCAACGGTTAAGTCTTCTTCATTGACTAATACACGCACAAAAGTACAAGCATATATCACAACAAACGGTACATATTTTGACCAAAAGAAGTCATTATATTATGACCCGAAAACCGGCGAGGAATATCCCGACAATGATGAAAGGTTCATTTTCTTTAACAAATCTGTTGTGGAAACCTGTATGCTTCTCGGTTGGGAACCTGATATTATCCATTGTAACGATTGGCAAGCAGGGTTGATTGGCGCTTATGTCAAAAGGAAATATCCCGACAAATTCAAGAATACAAAAATTGTTTTGACTATTCACAATTTCAATCGGCAGGGAGTTTATCCGGCGGCGACGTTTGCTAAAACCGGAATAGACAAAGAATTTAAGGCAATGTTCATTCATAAAAGAAAATTCAATTTTATGAAAGCCGCAATCGAAAATGCAGATTATATAACGACTGATAGTCCTGCCTATGCGGAAGATATACTTAAAGATATTAAATATTCAGATGGATTGAACAAAGTATTAGCTCTGCATAAAGACAAATTTGTTGGTATTCCTATCGGTATTGACCCCTACCAATGGAATCCAAAACACGATACGGATATTTACAAAAAATTAGAAGTTGATTTCAATGGCTTCAAATTTGAGAATAAGAGGCATCTACTAAAAGAAGCGGGGTTGCCGTTCAATCAAAATACTCCCGTTATCGGCATCATCACAAAATTAACTGAAAATAAAGGCATTCCTCTATTTATCGAAGTCGTAGAAAAACTATTAAAAGAGAATGTGCAAATAGTTATGCTGGCAAGTGGCGATAAAGAAATGATGAAAAAATTGAAAAAAGTTGAGAAAAAGCATTCGACACAATTTTCAATTCGTGATGAATTCAACGAAAGGTTTGCACACCAAATTAATGCAGGTGCCGATTTTATTTTGATGACAAATAAATATGCACCGACAGGGCTAAATGCTTTGTATGCTTTGAACTGTGGTACTATTCCTATTGTCAGCAATGTTGGCGCTCTAAAAGATATCGTCTCGAATTTCGACCCGAAGACGCAAGAAGGGAACGGCTTTATGTTCAATACTTACAAAGCCGCCGACCTACTGAAAACAACTAAGGAGGCTCTTGCCCTTTATAATGAGGTTGAAAATTGGAATCGTTTAATTGATAATGCTCTTAACGGAAACTATGGTTGGAAGGAATCCGTCAAGAAGTATGATACGATTTACAGAGATATTAAAAAAGACAGTTAATGAGATTTAAACGTTTATTATTGCTGTTGTTTGTTGCTTGGTCTGCTCTCCAATTCCAAGCATGCAATGAACAGCCTACGGATTTAGGTTTTCTTTTGCTGAACGATACAAGTTCGGTGAAAACGGTTTGTTCCGAAAAATTACCGCTTATTACTTCTACCGGAACGGAAGTTTCACCTATTGTTATTTTCAATTCCGGCTCCGTTTATATCGGAAAAACCGATAGTATAACTGCGGTTTCAATGCTTCGATTTCAACATATTCCCGATTCATTAGACGGATTGGCAAAAGATAAGATTAGCGAATGCTATATGGAATTGTATCCGAGACCGTATGCTATTGGCGATACGATTTCAAATAAACTTTCATTTGGCGTTTATAAAATATCGAAAAGATGGACAAATAAAACTATTTGCGATTCTTTGTTTGATAGAAACGGCAACTCCGATTATTTCGAGAATGTCTCGCAAGGGCATTACGATAAACCAATCCCATATAAGTACAAAGATAAAATTGAACCAATTAAAATAGATTTGAATAAGCAATTATTGCTTGATTGGTTTGAAATGGCAAAAAAGAAAATTAAAGATAAAACTGTTATTAATTGGGGTATTGCCATTTTATCAGACGAAAATACTGATGTCTTGCGTCAGCTTTCCGCTCAGCAAGTCCGTAAAGATAATAAACATGCCGAAATAACAATGATTTATATAAATAAAAATAATAAACCGGATACATTAAAAATTGATGCCGCTATTGAAGCCGCTGTTATTTGCAATATTCCTCCGAAAACAGACGATATGATTGTCCAAGGAGCTACTGTCAGCAAGGGAGTGATGGGCATAGATATAAGTTCTATACCACGCCAAGCAGGTATCCTAAGTGCAGAACTTGAATTGACATTAGACACATTTCTTGTAAAAAAAGGGAATATGGCTCTTGATTCTTTATTAAATCTTTCTATGTATTCTGACGTTTATGCGGATTCCATTACTTCTCGAATTGTTACGGGATATAGGGTCAAAAAAACAAATAAATTTAGATTTCCGAATATTGTTAGAATTATTGAGAAGATTAATCGAAATGGCGGCAAGGCTAAGCTCTATATCAAACCTTCGCCATATAGTTTGATGTCTCGTTTAGACAGAATGCCGTTTTATGGGATTAAAGAAAAAAATGCTGATTTTAGACCAAAATTAAGAATTGTTTATTCGTCCGGATTTGTTAAAAAATGATGAGAAAATCTTTTAAATATATATTGTCGGTTTTCATAATCTCTACGATTATGTTAAATGCTCAGGGCGGTTCAAATTATTCTGCTTTTGGTATTGGTGAATTACATCATGGTATCGGTGCCGCTTATGATGCCCTTGCAGGCACATCAATTGCCGTTCCTTTCGATGGCGCAATATCCAATGGGAATCCTGCACAGTGGTCATTCTTGAAAACTACACGCTTGCAAACCGGCTATAGATTTAATCAACAGCGTGTCGAAAATGATAAAAACATTCTCTGGCAGAACAACGGCAAAATAGACGGTATGCTGATTAATTTCTGTCTTGATACTGCATTAGCCGCAAATATTAATTTGGGTTTTTCTGCATATAGTTCGGTTAATTATTTAATAGCATTACCGATTACAATTGATGAATGTGGTATTAAGAAAACAGGTAAGACTATTTATCAAGGACAGGGTGGTATCTCGCAGGCTTGGCTCGGTGCCGCCGTCAAACCCCTTAAATGGGCTTCAATCGGTGCTTCTGTTTTCACTTTATTTGGCAATATTGAGAAGTCAGCCGCAACAATACTTTATGGTAGGAATTCTGTCCCAAGCAGAACATATATGCGTGATGTTTATTCTTCTCTGGGTTTTCGTTTTGGCTTATTACTTGAACCGACTCACAATTTGTTTTTGGGTGCATATACGGAAATAAATCCTACATTAACGGCTGATAGAGAACTTGTCTTTCAAAGCGCTTATGCTAAGGATAGTACTATTACAAGCACAAATATTTTTGATTATCCTTCGCTATTTGGATTTGGCTTTTCGTATTCTTTTAACAAATTTATGATTGCCGCCGATTACATTCAGCGGGACTATACGAATTTCACTTATAACAATGGTAATGCAAGGTTTAGAAAATACTCTAATATTTCTTTTGGTTTTGCCAGACTTGGTCAGTTCGGATATAAAAAGACATTCTTGGATAGAGCAACATTAATGCTGGGTGCAGGATATAAGCAGAAGTATCTTTCCGTTCAAGGGACACCTATTGACGAATACTATGGTTCTTTTGGTATTTCCGCGCCATTAATTGGTTTTGCTCGTCTTGACGCCGCTATTACGTTGGGTGTTCGCGGTACTATAGACAAGGGCTTAATCAGAGAGAATTTCGGAAGATTAACCATATCACTTTCTATTGGCGATATTTGGTTCCAACCATATAAACGATACTAAGGATATTGAGGGGAGAAAAATCTCACACCACAGCAAGCACTCCGCAATCAACGCGCGAGGCACCGGCGTTGAGCAGTGCCGTAGCTGCTGCGTTCATAGTCGAGCCGGTAGTTAGTACATCATCAATAAGCAAATATGCTCCGTTCAGAGTCGCAAAATTTTTCTTTACTACTATTGTATTGCGAATGTTCTTAGTTCGCTCGGATTTAGAAAGTTGTGTCTGTGTTGTTGTATATTTAATGCGTTTGAGTGCCGGAACAAGCGGGACATCTAATACTTCCGAAACAGCTTGTGCAATAATCAGCGATTGATTGAAACCACGCTCCCGTAGTCGTGCGTGATGAATAGGTACCGGAACAATACCGCCGTATTCTTCTTTGCCACGCCGTTTAATTTCAAAGCCAAGTTCTCTGCCGAATTCCCTACCAACGCGCATAAAACCATTATACTTTAATCCGTGAATAATTCTAAGATAATCGTCATCTTCTGCAACTGAGAACAAACCGAAGATATTATTAACAGATATTTCATCACGAGCAAAATTTTGTATAAATCTATTGAAAGCATTTGCTTGTTCGGGAGGTGCCGGTAATAGCAGTTCGCATTTTTTGCAAATAAACTCATAACTACCATCTGTGCCTTCGTATGGTTCGCCGCAAACAAGACAGTGTTTTGGTGCAAGGAACTCTACCAGCGAGTCATATATTTCGCGAAAGAATTTGACTGCCGCCTCCTATTTAATCGGATATTTGTTCTTCGAGAGTAAATGAATTTTGTGTAAATATTGCAGGCAATAATGCCGCAACAAGTATTCCCAAATCTTCCAGCACTTTGTGCCAACCAACTATTACTACTTTGTCGGCAAAGCAACCGCAATTAATATCAAGTCCTCTGAACATAGCAGAAAGAATAGCAATAAGAAATACGAGCATTGAAATACTTGCAATCGTTGCAGATGCCCGAATGCGAATACCGGCAATTAGAAATATCCCGATAACAAGTTCCAGCCAAGGCAAGACGAGGGCAATAATATTTATAGGAAAATCCGGCAAAATATGGTATTTAAAAATTTCATTGGCAAATGTCTCGGGTTCGGCTATTTTACCTATTCCCGCATAAACGAAAATAAAGCCTACAATCAAACGCGCCGCTAACTGTAAATATTTATTTGATAATATTTCTTTCATAATTCACTCCTCTCGTTTTCTTCAACGATTTTGTCGGTAAATTAATTCATTCTTTTGTTGCGTTTATAGAGAGTTCTGTTGTTCAAATGGCGACTATAACTGGAAGTAAAATAATGCTCTCCACTTCCGTTACCCTTTGCAACAAAATACAAATAATTATGTTTTTTGTAGTTAAATACGGCTTCAATAGCCGTTCGTCCGGGTGAGCAGATAGGACCAGGTGGCAAACCTTTATACACATAGGTATTATACGGACTATTGACTTTCAAGTCTCTATATGTTAATTTCCTTTTCCCCGAAAGTGCATATTGTACGGTTGGGTCTGCATCAAGTTTCATACCGATTCGTAAACGATTTAGATATAATCCTGCAACAATGGCTCTTTCATTGGGCACAGGGGTTTCCGCTTCGACTATTGAAGCTAAAGTCAATATTCTATGCTTAGTCATCTTCAATTTGTTCTTATATTTTGTGGCAATATCATTCCATACCTTATTGCCTTGCTTGAACAACTTGTCGCAGACCTGCACAGCACTTGCATTGAAATAGAAATTATACGTATCGGGGAATAAATATCCCTCAGCCGTTTTCGCCTTTATACCGTATTTTTTCAATGTTTGCGGGGAATTGCAGTTGTTAACGAAATCGGTAGAATCTATATCAAGATAACGTGCAGTAATTGCCGCAAAATTAGCTATAGTTATACCTTCGGGATATGTGATTTTTACAACATAGCGTTGCTGTCCGGAAAATACCGCCTTAATAACATCAATATTTGTGTTGTCAGCAGTAAATTTATATACGCCGGAGTGAATGCGCAAATCATCATAGAGCATTGTATATACCTTCAGCCAAACGGTGAACAGCCAACCCGGCTCCAGCATATCATTATCGTTAAATGTATCGACCACTAAGGAGACAGAGGCATTCTTTGGCATCTTGATTATTTTTTCGCTTCCAATACTATCATTCAATCTTGCGGTGAAATATAATGCACCGGCAATGAGTAAGACTAACAACAAAATTATAAAAATTAATATTTTCTTCAACATATTTAATACGAACAAATTAATTCGGAAAGCATATTCGGCTATCCGATATTTTAAAAAAAATAACTTTCAAAATTAGTAAATATCAGACAATCTCAATAATAAAAAATCTATTGTGATTGATTGCGATACTCATTTACGTATCCGATATAACGCTTTGCGATATCGTTTAGATGTTCTATCTCCTCGCTATTTAGCTTTTTTACGACTTTTGCGGGAACACCTGCAACAAGTGTGCCCTCGGGGACTACAAACCCTTCGAGTACGACCGCACCCGCAGCAACAATTGAATTACTTTCAATAACTGAACCGTCAAGGCAAATCGCACCAATTCCAATCATTGCATTATCCCTGACTGTGCAACCGTGCAGAGTAACCGAGTGAGCAATTGTAACATTATTACCGATAATCAAGGGGTGTTTTTTAATCGTAACGTGTAGCATCGACATATCTTGAATATTTGTACCCGAGCCAATTCTGATATAATTCACATCGCCACGTATAACTGTATTGTACCATACTGAACTGTTTTCGCCAATTACTACATCGCCGATAATCCTGACACCTTCGCAGAGAAATACCGACTGATGAATTTTTGGACTAATTCCCTTATATGTTATTAAACTTGCATTATTAGCTGTTTCCAACATCATATTATTCTTTACAAAATTAATAAAAATCAAAAATATATATATTAAGCACATAAATATAAGAAAATGGAAGAATAAAGATAAAGAAAATTTTGAAAAAAGATTTTTTTTGTTGATTTTTGAAGTTTATTTATTGATGATTTGAGGAAATTCAATGAGCTTGAGTTTAATTGGTCGTTCAATAGCCGAATCAGCAACGTTAAAGTTGAATGAAACAGCGGCTATTCTTCGCGAAAAAGGCGAACCCGTCATACATCTTGGTGGCGGCGAACCCAAATCGAAGGCACCTATTGACGCACTTATTGCCGCAAGTGGTGTGATTAATTCGGGCGAAGTCCGATATACGCCGGCTGACGGCATACCTGCCTTGAAGAAGGCAATTAACAGATATATGGAACAGTTTTACGGTCGCCTTGTTGCACCTGAAAATATTATTGCTTCCAGTGGTGCCAAGCAATCGCTTATGGTTGCATTGCAGGCGATTTTAAATCCGCAGGAAGAAGTTATTTTCCCTGCACCCTATTGGGTTAGCTACACGGAAATGGTAAAACTCTGCGGCGCAATCCCTGTTCCCGTTTATTCGGAAGACGGTACATTCCACCCACGTCTTATTGATATTGAACAACGTGTTACTTCATATACGAAAGCAATCATTATCAATAGTCCGAACAATCCCTCCGGTGTGATGTATTCCGAGGAATTTATTGCGGAAATAGTAGAATTCTGTGAAAAACGCGACATCTATTTAATTATGGATGATATTTATCATCGTCTTATTTTTGATAATCGTAAAATTATCAATCCTTATGATTACACAAAAATTAAAGATGAAAATTCAAAACTCATTGTAATTAACGGCGTCTCGAAGCAATATGCTATGACCGGCTTCAGAATTGGCTGGGCTGTTGCCAATAGAAAACTTATAGAGGTAATGGTAAACATACAGGCTCATCAGACTTCCGGTCCGTCGGTTGTTACACAAGTTGCCGCCGCGGCGGCAATTAACGGTGTGCAATCGCAAGTCGAATCCCTTGTACTTACATTGCAGAATAATCGTGATATAATGATGGAGCGGCTAAACGCATTTAACGGTATTAAAACAACTAAACCGGACGGCACTTTCTATACATTTGCCGATTTCAGTGTTTATAATAAAAATTCTACGGAACTTGCCAATTTCTTGTTGGACAAGGTGAGAGTGGTTACTGTTCCCGGAATTGAATTCGGAATGGACGGCTATTTGCGGCTCTCTACTTGTGGTTCCGTAAAAGATATTACCGAAGGTATCGAAAGAATTAAATGGGCGCTCGACCCCGATTCGCCCAATGAACTATATATTGGTGAAAGAAAATTAGTGAGGGATTGGTTATGAAATATTTAGAATTTCCTACTCCGACTCAAGGACATGCAGGCGATTTAGCCGCCGATTTTAAATTGAAAAATCACGGCTTACAATTTTTGGATAGAGTTTATTGGAACTTGCCGACTCCCGCATTAATTGAAGAAGCGGTCTTCCGCGGCGAAGCTCACATGACAAAGGGCGGTGCTTTGGTTGTCAATACCGGCAAATGGTCTGCCCGTGCCGCCGATGATAAATTTCTAGTAAAAGACCCGACTACCGAAGATAAAATCTGGTGGGGGGTTTACAATCGTCCGTATAGCAGGGAAAAATTTAACGGCTTACTCTCACGTATGCTTGCTTTTTTGCAGGGCGAAGAACTTTTTGTTCAGGATTGCTATATCGGTGCAGACCCGAACTATCGTATGCCAATTAGAATAATTACGGATAGTGCTTGGCAAAGTCATTTTGCCCGCAATATGTTTATTCCTATTAATAATCAAGACGAACTGAAAAAACATGTTCCCGAGTTTACTCTTATTGCTTCGCCCTCATTCAAGGCAGACCCGAGAATTGACGGCACGCGTACGGAGACCGCAATGATTATTAATATTCCCGATAGAATTGCTCTTGTTATGGGTTCTTCCTATGGTGGCGAAATCAAGAAAACTATGTTTACGGTGATGAATTATCTGAAACCGCTCGAAGGTGTTATGGCTATGCACTGCTCGGCTAATGTTGGCGAAAAAGGCGATGTTGCCCTTTTCTTCGGGCTTAGCGGTACAGGTAAAACAACTCTTTCGGCAGACCCGAAACGTAAACTGATTGGTGATGACGAACACGGCTGGAGCGACGAAGGTGTTTTCAACTTTGAAGGCGGTTGCTATGCTAAGGTTATTCGTCTATCTGCCGAACACGAACCCGAGATTTATCAGTGTACTCAACAATTCGGTACAATTCTCGAAAATGTTGTTTGGGACCCGACATCACGCAATATTGACCTTGACGATGACGGACTTACCGAGAACACGCGCGCATCATATCCATTGGATTTCATTCCAAATGCAATGCCCGAAAAAATGGCACGCGAACACCCCCAAAATGTTATATTCCTTACGGCTGATGCTACGGGTGTCTTGCCTCCGATTGCACGCCTTGATATGAATCAAGCAATGTATCATTTTATCAGTGGTTATACATCGAAAATTGCCGGTACGGAAATCGGTCTCGGAATTGAACCGGAAATTGCATTTTCGGCTTGCTTCGGCGCTCCGTTTATGGTTCATCATCCTTTCTATTATGCCGACTTGCTCCGTAAGAAAATGGAGAAACACGGCTCGAAAGTTTGGTTGGTCAATACAGGTTGGGTCGGCGGCAAATTCGGCGTTGGGAAACGTATCTCCATTCGCCACACTAGAAATATGCTGAATGCCGCACTCGAAGGCAAATTAGACGATGTTGAATATCGCAAAGACGAAGTATTCGGCTTTGAAGTTCCTCGCACCTGTCCGGGCGTTCCCGATGATGTATTCCAACCGGAAAACGCTTGGGGCAATAAAGATGAATATTGGAAAAAATACGATGCTCTCGCATCTATGTATATTGAGAATTTCAAACTGTTCGAGGAAGGCGTGCCTGACAAAGTCAAGCAAGCCGGACCGAAGAGAATGAATTTTAAGAAATAATTTTTCACGAAAATACACTTAATTAAGAGGTTGCCTATTTTTTTGGGCGACCTCTTTTATTATATTTATCTATATTTAATACTCCACAAATAATACAATAATCCAAATTTTGCAAATTTTTAGAATTTCGATAGAATCACCACATTTAAATAACAAGAGATGTAACAGTATGTATTATAAGTAATTATGTGCATCGATAGAATGAATATCTCGGTTTGTCTAAATATATTCTTTATTTTTTTTGAGACAGATTTCGAGTTAAAGTGTCTATATAATAAGGGCGAAGTGTAAATTTTAGAAAAAGTTTTTCTTCAGGAGAACAAAAATGAGAAAAAATACATTCTTTATCGTTTTGGGAATAACAGTAATTCTTCTTTCAATAATTACTCAGTATGCAAGAACCGAAATAATTAAGGAATTCGGTTACGGACCGGATTTTAGGATTATTACTTATCAAGGCAGTTATAAAATGGTATCACTAACCAGAAATATCACTATTTGGGATATTGATACACACGACACTTTACTTGCATTAAATGAAATCAACTGTATTGATGTTGCTATTGCGCCTTCCGGCAATAAAGTAGTATTAATATTTAAATATGGTACATTTAAAATCTACGATATTAACAGGCAGAGATACATATCTGATGGGCAATATTTAAGCAATGAAGAAATCAGTGCACTAGTATTAGGTGAAAAGTTCATGTTGAGAGCTGTTTCTGTAAAATGGATGGAGGACAAGCAAAACATAGCTTTTATAATAGATTATGCAACTTATGAAAACGGTAGAATATACAATTATAACAGATTACAGATATGGGATATGAATAGCAATAGTCAAATATTCTATAAATACTTATATGACCGTGTGTTTATTACTCAAAATAATAAATACATAGTTCAAACCAATAATAAAAAAGATGTATATATATATCAAATTTATCCTTTCAAACAAATTTTGAATATTAATATTGGTATTGGTGTTTCGCGTGTTGCTCTGAGCCCGGACGGAAGTAAAATAGCAGTTGGTGAAATAAGGGGTTTAATAAAAATATATGATATTAATACAGGTCAAGAAATAGTCAACTATTACAATGACAACATTTTAACAATAGATAACAACAATTATTTGATAAATAATATTTTATTTAGTCCTGATAGTAAAAGGTTATTGATTGGTTTTTTACCGGATATCTTCTGGAAATTATATTTCGAAATATTTAACTGTTCCAATGGTACAATTGAACAAAAATTCCACACATTAAGTGTGGTTGGTACAGTGTATTGGTCAATTCAAGACAGGATTATCCTTATAAGGGATCCTGCTATTATTGAAGTTTGGGATCCATTAACAGGAAAGTTGGAAAAACAAATTTTAGAAATGCAAAATTTAATAAAAAAAATAAAATATTCGCCTGATGGAAAATTTATAGCTGCTGTTGATTCAAGACTAACGGTATGGGATGAAAAATCAGGAGAACCGGTCATTCCTTTATCTCGAAAATATAAAAAGTTTACATTCAGCCCTGATAAAAAAAATTTAGCTGTATATATAGATCGTCAAGATGATATACAAGATTTCAATATTATTAACCTTAATAATTATAAAATTGAAAAAGATATAACTTTACCCGGAATGACAGTCAAATGGAGACCACACAGCAACGATGTTTTTGCCAGTCGTAGCAGAAGTGTAATAACTTTCTTTAATTCAAAAACAAGACAATTTCTAAAAAAACTTCCCGGCATATATTCTGATTTTGCTTGGAGTCCGGACGGCAATAAAATTGCCGCAGTACAAAACAAATATATTTTAATTTGGGACTATGCATCAGATTCACTTCTATTTACAATAAAAGAAGAAGAAAACATATACGGTAAAATAAAATGGAGTCCGGACTGTAAAAAACTTTTTTATAAATCGAATTATATAAATATTTGGGATATAAACTCTCGAAAAAAAGTTTTTTCTGAAAAAGTCTATTCACACTCAACTCTCATTTCGTGGAAAAAAAATATTTTAGTGATTGGCGGTGGCTCGCAAATAAAAATATACGATATTGAAAATAATGAGCTATTAAAATCAAAAGGATTACCTCCTATTGATAATACGTATCATTCAATTGAATCTATGACTTGGAATAGCGATGAAAATAAAATTGCGATTTCCTCATATAATACTTTAATAATCTATGATTTAGAAAAAAATGACTTTGAAAAAACAATTAAAATTCCATACATTAATGCATCATACCTATTATGGACTAATAATGATAAAAAATTAATAAGCTGTTTTATTAATTATAATTCCTCTTATAAAGATTATTTAATTTCTTGGGATGTTGAAACCGGCAAAGAAATAAAAACAATTAATATTAATAAATCCCTGCCTATAGAATATAATACGGTCAAAAATACTATTGTGTTTGGTAATAAATTATGGAATTTAAATACGGACGAAATCAAAACAATCAGTATAAGTTATAAAACCTTCATTCCTTCTATTTCCATTAAGGAGGATGGTTCAGAAATACTATTCGGAACAAACGACGGAGTAAAATTATATTCGGCTGATTCAAATATTATTAACCTTTTTCCTGGATTCAACAGGATTGAAAAAATGGATTATTTATATGACAATAAGATACTCACAATTGATGATGAAAATAATGTTTATATATGGGATGTAGATACGGGCTTACCTTTTAAGACATTTACAGGAATCGCTGACTATATTATTTCAGGTGACCGGAAAGTTATTGCTCTTATTAAACCAGAAAAAGTTGAATTCTTTCATAGCGATGATATGGAAGAATTTAATATACTTAATGTTTCAGATTTTTCTTCTTTAACAGATTTTTCTCGCGGTGTAAATTTATTATTAAATTATAATGGTTCTCAATTTCTTATTTATCATTATGGGAATATTTATATTATTGATACATTTAACAAGCGAATCATAAACAAATTCTCCTTTCTAGAGAGTAATTCTAATGTTTATTTAAAATGGAATCCAGTTAATAACATTTTAGCCGTTTACAATGGCATGATTTATCTTATTGATGTATTAGAAGGCAAAATTGTAGAAAAAATAACGGGACATCTGTCAGTTTTTGATTGGAGTCCTGACGGTACAAAGCTTGCCTATTCCGATGTCGGAATTGGCTTGCGTAAAGATATTGGGATTATCAAAATTTGGGAGGTTAAATCAACTTCTGTCGAAAATGATATTGAGAATAATCTAATTGATAACGCGATTGTTTCTCCTAACCCTGCTACCGACTTTATAGACATAACAACAAAAGATGTCATGCTGAACGAAGTGAAGCATCCATTCCTTAATTTAAAAGTTTATGATGTGCTGGGTACCTGCGTGCTAACACACCCCATAGCCCCCTCCCGAGAGAGGGAAAGCGTAAGAATTGATGTGTCAGGCTTGGCGGCGGGTGTGTATTTTGTCCGTGTCGGCGGGCAAATGTATAAGTTTGTGAAATTATAAAGTAGCAGGACGCGGAGTGTTCGGTGCAAGTGTGTGTCAAGAGAAGTAATAAAAGGAAAAAAAAATTTGAGACAGATTTCGAGTTAAAGTGTCTATATAATAAGGGCAAGGTGCATTTTTAGAAAAAGTTTGTTTGTAAAATGAAAATTATAATATTAGGAGTTGTCATGAAGTTACTATTAACCATCGTTTTGAGTATTGTATTACCAATATCATTATTTGCCCAATTCTCTGTTGATGAGTATTCAAAATATCTCGCTAATCATAAGAATATGACTTACGAGCAATTGCTTGCGGAATATCCTGCCGGTAGATTTCTTGATGGAACACATGTTGATTTTGAAAATCTGG
Organism: uncultured Hyphomicrobiales bacterium; assembly: GCA_964581505.1. Taxonomy (GTDB): domain Bacteria; phylum Bacteroidota; class Ignavibacteria; order Kapaibacteriales; family UBA2268; genus CAZOOR01. Next base: position 5,175 of record CAZOOR010000011.1, on the reverse strand, counting down.
AATATTCAAGTGAAACAAATAAATATTTGAATTTGACTGACTATGAAATTGAACTTATTGAGAAAAACGGATTTATGGTTACGTCAAGAATGAAAAACCTGTCTTTTCTGTCGGCATATTTCAAGTTGTATAATCATGACTTGCCCGTTTATATTTCATCAGATGCGATTCTGCATGCTATGCACTATTCATTTAATAAAATATATCAATACATTGAGGGAAAATTCTTTTATAATGATTTAAATATAATGTTCTCTCAAATGAGAAAGGAAGTTAAATATTACGCAGGTTTAAGTAAAGATACTGTATATACGAGGGCTGTTAAAGATTTGGATATATTTCTAACTGTGGGAATTAATCTATTAAGTAATACAGATGGAGTCTTTAACGAATCATCTATGATACATCCGGCAATATATGAAGATAATTCTGCTGTCGTTGAAATTCTCAAAAAGATTTATGCACAGCAAGTGTCGGAATTAAAACTTTTTTCTTATACCCCCAGACTTATTGTATTTTCCGAATTTAAGCCGAGGGGACATTATACTGATACAAAAAGATTAAAAGCATATTTCAGAACTATGATGTGGCTCGGATATATTGAAATATTAATTAATGATTCCAATGGAGATAACCCGAAATATCAGCAAAAAGAAATTGATTTAAGAAGACAAACTTTGCTTGCGATATTGGTTTCTCTATCTGCAAAAAGGTCTAATGCTATTGAAGTAATTGAAAGGATAGAGAAATTCCAGACTGAAATCGCTGGTAAACAAGATAATATTACTTGCTTTGATTTCATTGAATTGCTTGATAAATACGGTTTGGGTAATCCTGTTGATTTTGCCGATAAGGGTTGGTCAAATTTTATCAGATATCGCGTTAGTCAGTTGTCAAATTCCAAACAATTATACAGCTCACAAATATTATTCTCGGATATATTCAATCCCGAACAAGTAAAGCCGCCGACCGTATTTAAATTATTCGGGCAAAGACCGGTTATTGATGGATTTATCACAAGTAATGTAGTCTTTGATAGAATTAAATATAACGAAAAGAAGGTTTTCAGAGGTCTGCCAAATACACTTGATATTTTATTCGCATTGAAAAACGATGCGGCAATCCAATTGCTTGAAAACGACCTGACGGAATATAAATACTCCTCTAATCTTGCGTCTTTAAGATACTTAATTAATTCATATAATGATGACTTTTGGCAAAGTTCCTTATATAATATTTGGCTCAATAGTATTATGAAATTGAACCCGCCGAAGAACAGGGAGCAATTACCGAAATTTATGCAAACTGCCGCTTGGTGGCAAAAAACAATGAATACACAACTTGCATCTTGGTCGCAACTGAGGCACGATTTCATTCTATCTGTTAAAAAACCTTATTCGGCAGGTGTTACCTGTGTATTTCCTAAGGGTTTTGTCGAACCCGTACCGGAGTTATATCAATCAATACATTCATTTGCCGAAAAACTCCTGGCATTGTTCAAGGAATACGAAGTAATTTATCCAGATAACAGATATGGGAATCATAATAAAACTCAATTAATAAAAAATGTTCTTGGTTCATTTTTATTTGCAACTGAAAGATTAACTGAAATATCAAATAAGGAATTACATAAACAGGAATTGGATACAAATGATATTAAATTTATTAATAATATGGTTTCCGATGTTCCTAATGGGTGCGTAAAAACGCTTGGCGGTTGGTACACGGGACTATATTACGGATACAATGATTTTCAACCAAATGAAATGACTTTAAAAACCACCGTTGATATTACCGTTGCCGATGTCCACACCCAGCCGACAGACGAGAGCGGAAAAGTGAGCGGAAAAGTTCTGCATTGCGGCACAGGATATCCGAATACTGCTGTTGTCAGCTTTAATAATACTGCATATACCGGATTTGTAATGAGTTATTACGAAAATATAAGCGATAATTTCTTTGCCTATAATGACAATGAATGGAGAAAGAAAATAGATGCCGGAAGTCTGAAAACACCGGAATTTACAAATCTCTATCTTGCAGGTAAAAGCGGCGGATATAATGGCAAGCAAATTTCACTATGGACTATGAAAGAAATTAGCGCGATTGAAAATAATGAAATTGAAGATTATTTACATATTACACCCAACCCCGCTACGAACTACATAGATATAAATACAAACGATGTCATGCTGAGCGAAGCGAAGGAGCCATTCCTTAGTGTAAAAGTATATGATGTGCTGGGTGTGTGCGTTCTAACCCACCCCCTTTCCCCCTCCCGAGAGGGGGAAAGCGTAAGGCTTGATGTGTCGGACTTGGCGGCGGGTGTGTATTTTGTCCGTGTCGGCGGGCAAATGTATAAGTTTGTGAAGAATAATAAATAGAAATGCCCACCGCATACTTGATTGCAATGGGCATTTTTAATTATTCAATATTAAAATGTTAGAATCTAAAAGTAAGCTGCAGTCCGATATTCAGGGGATTGATAGACAATTCGTATAACGAACCGTTTTCGGATGTTCCATAGTTTGTTCTTATTTGATTAAACTTATTCCAGCGGAACATGCCGTCAACCCTAATATTCTTAGCAATATATACACCAGCACCCAGAGCAAAAGCCATATCGGTTGCTTCCGGTATGTCAAGTGTATATGGCGAAGTAGTTGATTGCAAACTGCCGCGAACAACAACGGGAATCGTTCGCAAATCCCACTCTACACCTACACCCCAACGTACCTGACCGACTAATTCTTTTGCAATATTAATATTTAATCTATTGAAATACCTACGAATTTCATTTATATTTGTTACTTGCTCCCCATTGGCATCGGAGAAACTGAGCTGTGTTGCATCGAAATATTCTACACCCGCCGTTAATGTCAAACCATTTGCATTAAAGGAAAATCCGGCGGAATAAATAAATGGTGATGTGATATTATATGCCATATCAGAAGGCTCTTTGGGGTCATAAGGATTTGGCTTCCAGCCATCATCAAATTCCGACCGTGCATAAATGGAATACTCCTCATTCACATGATAGAATGTCGGGAATTTAATCGTTGCACCAACCCGCATAAACTCTGCTATACGTGCCTGAATACCAAGTGAAGCGGTAATTCCGAAAATTTGTTGATTTATTGCTTCGTCAAGGACTAAACTTTTGAAATCCAGATTGTTCCAAGTATTAGTATCGAATTTGTTATATTTATTCTTTGAATCGAACTCCGAATAATTTCTGAGATAATTGTATTCACCAAACTTAGCAATGATATTCAATCCGGCTGATATTGACGGGCTGACGTCAAATCCCGCACCACCGATTATATTATGCAAACCTCCGCTTTCCGTAATAAATGCTTGCTGAGTTAAGCTATCCGTAATTGGTGTTTTCAAATCCTTATTTGCTAGCCAAATATGATATGCCCAGTTATCCTCGTAATTCCGTGTGCCAAACTGTGCCTGATGTGCAATCATCGTATTCTTTGCATTGAAACCGGAATATTCATAAGTGTTCTTATAATTACTTTCGAGTATATAACCCAAGCCAATAGCGGCATTACCCAATTTTGTCTTGAATGGCGCCACCAGACCAAGATGCGAAAAGTATGCATCGTTTTTATGAAAATCTGTTAGAAAGTTAGAGAATTTGACGGTATTGCTATTTCGCTGAAATCCCAAACCTACACTTAATTCCGTATTAGTAACCAGAGAAAGTCCTGCCGGATTGTACAAAGTCGCCGCGAAATCGTCCGCAATGCCCAGATAGGATATACCCAAACTTGCCGAACGTGGCGTTACAATACCGTTGGGCTGACTGAAACGAAGGGCATCTTCAATAAACTGTGCATTAGCCGTAATAGCTCCGAATGCAATAATTATTACAAATAACAATAATCTCTTAATACGCATAATCATATCCTACCTTCCTCTGCCTGAACTTCTTGGTGAACTACTGCTACTGCCACTACTACTACTGCCGGACGATGAGCCGCTACTCGAACTGCCACTGCTACTACCGGAAGACGAACCGCCGAAACTACCGGACGAACTACTGCCGAAGCCACTTGATTTACGAGCCGGTGAATGTGTTGTTGCATTCTTATTATAATGCGGCAATTTCCTACTGCTACTCGCAGAGCGGCTCTTGCCAAAGCCGGAAAATGTACGTTTTACAGGCTTATACTTAATGCTTTTTTGAGGGCTCATACCGGAGCGGGTGGCTCTCTTGCTAATAGTATTACGAGAACGTTCACCTGTTCGGGCTGTGCTTGCACTTGTACCACCTGCATAGGGCTTATCCAAAGATGTATAAGTGCCGCGATGCGGTCCGAAATCCCTAATTTTATATGTCTTCTTGGGTCGGTCGGCAGAAGCAATGCCGCCGCCTGAATATGGATACCAATCCCACCAACGGTTACCACCATAATATACATAGGGGTCATAATAATAAGGGCAATGGCGATAGAAAGGTGAATACCAATCATAATACGGATATGGCGAACAGCCGTATCCCACATAGAAACCGCTGAACGGAGAATTATACCAAGAGTTATAACCGGCATACCAAGGTACAACTACCGGAATATAAGATGGTGGCATATTGCTGTAATTATATACAACGGTAAAATTATCCCTGCCACGATAATCACCTGCAAGAGGATTTTGCCATTCGTCATTGTCCTCATCTATATCAGACCAGCCGTTGTTTTCGTTAAACTTCGGGTGATTGTTGTAGCCGAAATAGTCATCACGCGAACCGGTACTTACGCAACCGGTAAGTATTAAGCTCCCAATTGCCACTATCAGCAATGTGTAGATTGTACGTTTCATTATAATCGCCCCTTTCTCGTGATTGTTCAAAATATCAATTAAATAAACGCTTGCACACGTTTTCTATGGTTAATATAGCGAAACAAAATGAAATAAGAATGAAAAAAAACATTTTTTTTTGAATTAATAAAGTATTAATTTTGCAGTCCGAAACTGTTGCTCGGATGGCGGAATCGGTAGACGCACAGGACTTAAAATCCTGTGGGAGCAATCCCGTGAGGGTTCAAGTCCCTCTCCGAGTACAAATGATAAGACAAACCCCTCGCATATTTATTATTGCAAGGGGTTTATTTTATTCACTGCCACTTAATGCGATGGATTATATATAGAATGATAGTATATCTG
>CAZOOR010000010.1:0-46268 GCA_964581505.1 uncultured Hyphomicrobiales bacterium | reverse complement strand
AAGCATAAAAAAAAGTTGCCCGCAAAGGCAACTTTTTTTGTGATCCCGGTAGGATTTGAACCTACGGCCCTCTGATTAAAAGTCAGATGCTCTACCCCTGAGCTACGAGATCTCCCTAAAAAATAGATTACAAAAATAAGTGTTTTTTCCGATTTAAAAAAATATTCTTCGATTATTTTTCAAAATAATTTTTCCGAATATTATTTTTGTACATTCAAAAACAATTTAATAGTTTCGGCAATACCTTCTGCATCAAGTTTCAAATCACTAAGGAGTTCCGCTTGTGTACCATGCTCAACATATTTATCCGGTATTCCATGTAGCAGAATATTCCTATTATTTATAGAATTAGCGGCGGCATATTCGAGAACAGCCGAGCCGAATCCACCACTTATTTGTCCCTCTTCGATAGTAATAATATTTTCAAATGAGGACAATAGTTCTTTCAGCATTTTTCCGTCAATTGGCTTAATAAAACGTGCATTAATTATAGTTGCGGAAATTCCGTCAGTTTCAAGTATCTGAGCGGCATTTTTGGATTCTTCCACCATCTTTCCGACCGCAATTACAACAATGTCTTTACCGCTACTTAATTTTTCCCAAGAACCGAGAGGAATACTCTTGAATTCGCTTTTTCCCAGTCCCAAAGCTCTACCGCGAGGGTAACGTATAGCAGAGGGCCCGTCAGTATAATCATATAAAGCCGAATAGAGCAAATTTCGCAATTCCGTTTCGTCCTTTGGTGCCATTATCTTCATATTGGGTATTGTCCGCAAATATGCTAAATCCATAACGCCATGATGAGTGGGACCGTCTTCGCCGACAACGCCCGCCCTATCAAGCGTAAAGACACAGTGTAAATTCTGCAAGGCGCAATCGTGAATTATATGGTCATAAGCCCTTTGCAGAAATGTAGAATATATAGCTACAACCGGCTTAACTCCAAGCGTAGCCATACCCGAAGCAAAAGTAACCGCATGTCCTTCGGCAATACCGACATCAATAACTCGTGAAGGAAACTCACGATATAGAATATCCAAGCCTGTACCGTCCATCATCGCCGCCGTTACACCGATTATTTTATCATCTTTACGAGCAAGTTCAAGCATTGCTTCTCCGAAAACCTTATAATATGGCGCCGGAGACGGTTGCTCACTTGGCTGTGTTACTGATTTTCCTGTTTCGCGGTCAATTTTACCGATAGCGTGAAACTTGCGAAAATCATGCTCGGCAGGTGCATAGCCTTTGCCCTTCTCAGTCATTACATGAAGTAATATCGGTCCCTTCAAATTTTTAATCAGACGAAACATTTTGACAAGTTTTACGATATTATGTCCGTTAAGCGGACCAAAGTAGTTGAAGCCAAAAGCCTCGAAAAGCATACCGGGTGTCATAATTGATTTCAGTCCGCCTTCCACACGTGAACCTATTGTGCGAAGTCTATCGCCAATACTTTGGAATTTACCGGCAAAGTCCCAAGCCTTACCACGCAATTTATTTACTGCCGGTGATGCAAATACTTCATTAAAATAATTAGAAATTGCAGATACATTCGGGTCTATCGAAATATTATTATCATTGAGGACAACTATAATATCACGTTTCTGTACACCACAGTTATTCATTGCTTCGAAAGCCAGCCCACCGGTTAGGGAACCGTCCCCGATTAATGCAACAACTTTAAAATCATCATTATTAAAATCCCGTGCGGCGGCAATACCGAGAGCCGCAGAAATACTTGTACTGGCATGACCGGCACCAAAAGCATCATATTCGCTTTCATTGCGTTTCAGAAATCCCGACAAACCGTTCTTATGCCTTATTGTATGGAGTTGATTTTTTCTGCCTGTGAGAATTTTATGCGGATAACCCTGATGACCTACGTCCCAAACGATTTTGTCGTTTGGTGTATCGAACACATAGTGCATAGCTACGGTAAGTTCGACTACTCCAAGACCTGCTCCAAAATGTCCGCCTGTCTTGGTAATTGTCTCTATCATAAAATCCCTTACTTCATCACAAAGTTCGGGCAATGCGGATTCGGGCAACTGCCGTAAATCGGACGGATATTCTATTTTATCTAAATACTTATATTGCTTAATGACTTTACTCAATTTTAATTTGACTAATAAATTTTAGACGAAAAACACAGGAAAAAAATATATATTATTTTTTTTATTCGATGCTGTCAGGTTTATTAGGTATATATTATTTCCAAGTCTGAAAAATTTTTATTTGACGGATATTGATATACTTTGTCCCTATATGTATATGCCGCAGTTGACAAATTATATTATTAAGCGTACTCCACCTAATTCTTCAATCTTAAATGGGAACTTGTCGCTCGGAGAACCGATAAACATAAAATTGATAGGTATGTTCCATTTTGCTGATAATTCCTTAATTAATTCGGGGGTAAATACACCTTTTTCAATTAAAAATTCTATATCTATTTCGGGATACTCTCTATCTAAAAAATCAATCTCTTGTGCTAATTTTTCAGGCACTTTATTACTTTCGTTTGAGACGTTAACAATCTTTATCTTTTTAGTATGCTCATTTTTGGAAATATATAACATCACTTTATTTAGTGTAGCAATGTTGTCGCCTTTGGTGAAGAATACAAATTCTTGGGCATTGATATTGTCAATAGTCTGCAAAATATTATTATCAAGTCTTGTGATATACCTGCGAATCGGGTCAAATATTGCGTCTATGGTTTTTAACACCAATTTCAGTAATAGCGTCCTATTCAGCATAATAATAATAAATAGTATCGAAGGAATAAAATAGTACAAAAAGACAGTCAAGTTACTTGGTAAGCCGTCTTTTGCCGGCATTACAATATTACCGATAAGTGCGATAAACACGGCACTTATGGCGATTATTACAGCAATCCAAGATGCTTTTTCGGGTCTTGGCAATTTATTTCTTTTTATTTTCAGCAGTATATTGCCAATTCCAAATAGAGCCATTACTGATAGAAATGAAATTGTATAAACTCCTGCAAGTAGTTTTACATTACCGTTTGTTATCAATAAAACAGAAACGGAAAGCAGGAAAAACATTATAATAATTCTGTACGAGCTTCCCCTTTTATTCTTTTTAAGAAAAAACGGAGGCATAATTCTATCCAGTGTCATTCTTTCGAGTAATCCGGTTACACCGACAAAGCTCGTGAGTACAGCACCGCTAAGTACTAAAAAGGCATCAATAGCAATTAGGAAGGCAACGCCTTCACCGCCAACGTGTTTACCCATCTCAATTAGTAAAGTATTTTGATATTCGTTACTCTGTAAGAGCGGAATAGCAAATAATGCCAATGCAAAAACCGCCATTAGTGGATTGATAATACTAACGATTGCCCACATATTTTTTAAGGTCTTCGGGAATACGCCTTTTTCTTGTTCTTCAACAAAATTCGCAGAACTCTCAAAACCGGAAACACCTAACATAGAAGCGGCAAAACCCAAGAATATAGCATTAATAATTGAGCCGTTCCCCGATAGTGGCAGATGCCAATTTGCAATAAACGTGGATACACCTGTTTGCAATAAATAGTAAATAATAAAGCCTGACAATATCAGTAATGAACTCAAATGAAAAATAAATATCCCAATAGCAACTTTTGCGGATTCGGAAATACCACCAATAGCCAATAGTGCAAAAATAGCAAGAAGCAATATCGTTACCGGTATTATGGGCATTGCCGAAATAATATGATGCAAATAGTGAATGGCTTCATTGGCAGAAATAACCGCTGTTGCCATATAAGATAATATTGTTAGCGTAGCGGCAAATGAGGCTGTTGATTTGCTGGTCGTATTCAGCAAGGCATTGTATGCACCACCATTCAAAGGTAATGCACCGACTACTTCGCCATATATTTTTCGGAATAAAAATAATACAAAAGAAACGATGAGTAATGTTACCCAAGCATATTGTCCGGCAAATGCAATTGCCAAAGCGGATACGTACAAAACAGACGAGCTAATGTCATTTCCGCATATTGCTGTTGCTGAGAGTTGATTTAGTTTTTTATGACTTTTTTCCATTATTATTTATGTTATCGTATGAGTGTAAAGAGTTATAAATTTAGTGCCTTATCTATTCCGGCAAATCACTAATTCAATATAATAAGTCGAATATCACTATTCAATATTTTTCATTGTAGATATTAATGAAAAAATCCCCTGCAAAGAGGGGATTTTTTTTATAATCAAATGGCTTGGATTATTCGCCGAGATAGATTCGTCTGAATGATTTAATCGAAACGTCTTGTCCCATTTCTTTAGAAATTTCGGCGACAACGTCTTTGACTACTTTTGAGGAATCTTTTACAAAAGATTGTTCGAGTAGGCAATTATCTTGGAAGAATTTTTCCAATTTACCTGTTGCAATTCTTTCGGCTATATCGGCAGGCTTGCCTTCCTTAACAGCCATTTCCTTGTAAATCTCAACTTCTTTATCAACTACTTCTTTGTCCACATCATCTCTGCTGATATAAAGCGGATTCATTGCGGCAATCTGCATAGCAATATCTCTAACCAAAGAAGCGGCGGTTTCGTTAGGTTCGGGTGCCGAGATTTCGACCATAACCGAGAGTTTATTTCCGGCATGAACATAAGCGGAGAGATAGCCGTCTGTTCTAATTTTATCAGCTAATTTGATTTCAATTCTTTCGCTGAACTTAGCAAGCAATTCATTGAATAAATCCTGAACATTATCGTTACCGACTTTCAAAGCCAATAGTGTTTCAATGGAATCTGCATCGCTGTTTAGAAATGTAGTCGTTGCTTCTTTGACGAAAGACTGAAAACCTTCGTTACGCGAAACGAAATCCGTTTCGGAAGTAACGGCAACCAGTACGCCTGTTTTATGGTCGTCGCTGGTCATTGTACCGATTGCACCTTCGTTTGCGTCTCTATCAGCACGTTTCGAAGCCGAAGCGGCGCCTTTCTTTCTCAAATAGTCAATAGCGGCGGTCATATCGCCATCAGTTTCGGTCAGAGCTTTTTTGCAGTCGCCCATACCGGCTCCTGTTTTATCTCTAAGCTCCTTGACCATTTTTGGTGTTATTTGTGCCATAAAAATCTCTACAATTTATTATTTTAAAATTAATTTTCTTTTTCTTCTGTGTTTTCGGTTTTTTCCGTATCAGCTTTTACTTCGGGCTGCGCTTCCTGTTTCACTTCTTCATTTGCTTCGGCTTTTACTTCTTCTTTTTTCTCTTCTTTTGCATCTGTTTTCACTTCATCATTGCGTTCAGCCGGCTTTCTTGTTTTTCTTTTTCTCAGTTTTCTCTTAACAACAGCGGCATCGCCCTGAACATCGCCTGCATCTGCCGGAGCTTCTTTTCTACGGTCTGCGGCATGAGTTTTTGCAATAGCGGCGCCTTCCTCAATTGTCTTTGCAAATAAACCTGCAATAAGTTCAACAGTCTTTGAAGAATCATCATTAGCCGGTATGGGAATATCAACCTCTTCGGGGTCAACATTAGTATCAATAAGTGCAATAACGGGAATACCGAGAATTTTAGCTTCCTTAACAGCAATATGTTCTTTCTTAATATCAACGATAAAAAGCGCCCCAGGAAGTCTTGTCATATCTTCAATACCGCCAAATACCTTGCGAAGTCTGTCTTTCTCGCGTGTAAGCAACAAACGCTCTTTCTTAGTAATTTTTTCAAAAGTACCGTCCACTTCCATTTTGTCAATTGCATTCAATCTTTTGATTGATTTTCTGATAGTGGCAAAGTTAGTGAGCATACCGCCCAGCCAACGTTCGCAAACATAAGGCTGATTGCATTTTTTTGCTTGTTCTTCGATAATATCCTTAATCTGTCCTTTGGTTCCTACAAAGAGGATACCTCTGCCTGATGAAGCAATACGATGAATAGCTTCATTAGCAATATCAATAAGGATTTGAGTTTTTCTAAGGTCTATAAAGTGAATCCCGTTCTTTTCGGTAAAGATAAACTTTGCCATTTTGGGATTCCATCTGCGAGTAAGATGCCCGAAATGAGCACCGGATTCGAGCAATTGCTCGATTTGGATAGCGTGAGCCATAAAATCTCCTATGTAATAAATTGTGTTAAACTTCTGTTGTCATCATCTTGCCTGCTCAGTTTCCCACACACAGGCAATCCGACAACATGCTTCTAAAAAAACTATTAACGTTTCGAGAACTGGAAACGTTTACGCGCTTTCTTCTGACCGTATTTTTTACGTTCGACCATTCTGGGGTCGCGTGTCAGCAAACCGGCATCGCGAAGAGCGTTGTGAAATTCTTCGTCAATTTTCCCGATAGCTCTTGCAATTGCTAACTGCACAGCACCTGTCTGACCGCTTTTGCCACCGCCTTTAACCCTAATCAAGCAATCGTACTTGCTTTCGTTCTTTGTAACGGATAGTGGTTTCAGTGCATTGATGCGATATAATTCAACCGGAAAATATTCGTTGATGTCAGAACCATTGATGCTGACTTTACCGTTTCCCGGAAGAATGCGAACTTGTGCCACTGCGGTTTTCCTTCGTCCCGTAGCCCAGGTTGCTTTCATTCAAATCTCCGTAATTTATTTTTAAATTTATTTGTAATTCAATTCAAAAACTTTTGGCATCTGGGCGGCATGCGGATGTTCCGTGCCACGATATACCTTCAGTTTGTTAATCATTTTGTTCCCAAGTTTTGTTTTGGGAAGCATTCCCCTCACTGCATGCCTGATTGCAAATTCCGGCTTTTCGTTGATGACCGATTTGAAAGATTCCATTTTCCCACCACCCGGATAGCCGGTATGATGGAAATATTCTTTTTTCTCGGCTCTTCTGCTGTGAAGCTGAATTTTTTCTGCATTTAATATTATGACAAAATCGCCGCCGTCAACGTGTGGCGTAAATGTCGGTTTGTGTTTGCCGCGTATTAATCCGGCTACCTGTGTGGCTAAGCGCCCAAGCGTTTTGCCTTCGGCATCTACTATCCACCAATCGCTCTGTGCGTCTTCTTTACGCAACGATTTTGTGATTTTGGAGGTCAAATTCACCTTAAACTCCTGATTTTTACTGTTTTACATTAACAAAGAATACAAAGATATTGGTTTTTTGGGAGATAGCCAAATTAAATTTTATTTATTTACTCAGCCATTCTTTTAGGATTCTGTCAAATTCTGCGTCTTCGAGCTGTCTATTTTGATATAAACCGGCTCTTTCTCTTTGTCTATACGCTTCGAATAGCGTAACTGCCGCCGCTACTGAGATATTCAAACTCTGTATTACGCCGGTCTGTGGGATAAGAAAGTTGCCGTCTGCCGCTTCGGTTGCTTCGGGGCTTACGCCCTTATGCTCATTGCCGAAAACAAGTGCTATGGGTTGTGTCAAATCCAAATCGTATAAAGATACCGAATCAATCGCCATATTTGTAGTATATATTTTCTTTTTTTCAGCTCTTAATTTATTATAGCATTCCTCTATTGTATCGAATTTTTTAACATTAATCCATTTGCGTGCAGAAGCAGAACTTTTTTCTGCTAGTTTAGGAAATTCCTGTCCGCCATAATAAATGAAATTTACATCTAATAGACCGACTGCATCGCAGCTGCGAATTACTGCGGAAACATTATGCGGGTCGTGTACATTTTCCAGCACAATTGTAATTTCCGGCTGACGCTTTTCGAGGACGTTTCTAAGTTTCTCCTTGCGTCTTTCGGTTCTAAATTCAGGTACAAATCTTTTCATAAAAAATAAGGACATTCGATATGAATGCCCTTTATATCTTGTTCGTAAAATATTATTTATCCGCCTCGCCCATAATCGGGTCTATTGTTCCGATAATTGCAACTATATCGGCAATCATAGAACCTTCCGCCATAAACGAAAGACCTTGCAAATTAGATGTCGAAGGCGAGCGTATCTTCATTCGCCAAGGCTGTCCTGTCCCATCCGAAACAATGAAGAAGCCGAGTTCGCCTTTTGTGGCTTCAACTGCTGTGTATGTCTCGCCGGGTTCGGGTGCCGCACCGAAATTAATCAGCATAAAATCTGTGATTAATTCTTCCATCTTGGTATAAACATCTTTCTTATGCGGAAGCGTGGTTTTTGAATTTTTTAGTTTAATGTCCCCATCAGGCATTTTTTCCATAATTTGATAAACCATCTTGAGACTTTCTTTCATCTCATCAACACGAACCATATATCGAGACCATACATCACCATCATTATAGGTAACAACATCGAAGTCCAGCTCGTTATAAATTAAATAGGGATTATCCTTTCTTAAATCCTTAGGCATACCGGTAGCACGAAGTATCGGACCGGTTAAGCCGAGTTTAATACATTTATCGGTATCAATAACTCCAATACCCGCCATTCTGTCAATAAAAATTCTATTCCTGTGGGCTAGTTTACCCATTTTTTCCAGTTCGCCCAAGAAGTTATCAGCCCAGTCTTTCAACATCTTGAATGTTTGCTCATCAATATCATTGGCAACCCCGCCTATACGGGAATAACTGGTAGTAAATCTGGCGCCGGTAAAGTTCTCGAAAATATCGTATAGTTTTTCTCTTTCTACAAATGTCCATAGGAATAATGTCAAAGCACCAATATCCATAGCAGTGGAACCCATTGCCATTAGATGTGATGAAATTCGGGCAAGTTCGGTAACCAATGTCCTAATCCATTGCGCTCTCGGTGGTGCTTCGATACCCAAAGCATTGTCTATAGCAAGTGCCAGAGCGACGTTATTACCCAATGGTGATAAATAATCCAGCCTGTCCGAATATGGGATAAAATCATGATAGGTCATATTCTCGGCAATTTTTTCGTATCCTCTATGCAGATATCCGAGTTCGGGAACACATTTTGCAATAGTTTCGCCGTCAAGACGCAACAGCACACGCAATACGCCGTGTGTAGCTGGATGCTGTGGTCCCATATTTAGCACCAAGTCATTTTCGAGCGGGTCGTCAAATAGCAAACTGACATCTTTGTCATTTAACTCTTTAATGATTTTATTCTGTCTTATTTTGTATATATGCTCGGCTTCCGAGACTGTTTTTATATTGAACGCCATATTTACACCAATTGGATTTTGTTCTTTTTGTAAAATTTAAAAATACAAACTTATTTATGTTTAAGCAAATTAACCGAAACGAAAATCAGAAAGCATAAGAAATACCGCCACCGATACCAAATCCGTAACTCTGAGGATATGTGGTCTTATTCTTCGGGTCGAGGTCGTTATTTTTATATGTTTTAACGCCAAATCTACCCATCAGTCCTGTCTCAATATTAAAAGAAATAATTCCCCAAGCAAGGAACTCAAAACCAAACCCAAAGCCAGTTACATAAGTTCTTCTTATTGTTATCGAAGTAATTTTTTGTCGATTTTCTCTTTCATAGCTATACTCTCTTTCGTCATACCACAGGCTTAATGCAGTAAAAATATGTAAACGTGTGTATTTGGTTTTGTGCATGTTATATTGGAGTTCGGTACCAATCGTACTAAAAAAATCTTTTGAATACGAACCGTCTCTCCTTGATTCACCAAAAGCATATAAATTAATTTTTCCGACAAAGTCTTCTCCGAAATGCCTGTAATATGTCAGTCCGAAACCTGTAAATGTAGAAGCAGACAAGCCGATTCGATTTTTGGGCCATTGGTTTTTTGAATTATAATTCTCCTTACTCGTTGCATTTTCCGTGGAGGCAATGAGTAATAGTGCCAGTACAAAATTTAAAAGTATTTTTCTCAATTTAATACCCATTATTGCTAAGTATAAAAAAACAAATTAACTAATGAACTTAATATTTAAAAATCAATTTTTAAGTAAAACTAATATTTCTTAAATTTGGTTTTTATTATTTATATGATATTAAATTATTGGAGTTATTTAAAATGACAAGTAACATAGTTTCAACACCAAGAAGTAAAATGAGTTTATGGGTGCAGGCTATAAGACCTTTCGCATTTTCAGCATCAATTATTCCCGTTCTGCTTGGTGCAGTTGGGGCAATGCTCTATTTCCCGGGACATATCGCATGGTATTTGTTGCCTGTTTTGATTTTTGCCGCTATATTATTCCATACGGGTGGCAATTTGATTTCAGAGTATTTCGATTATAAAAACGATATTGACCGCAAGGAAACACTTGGCGGCAGCAGAATTTTAGTTGATGAAATGTTATCGCCAAAGCAAATATTGAATGCCGGGATTCTTACTTTTGTAGTGGGGTTTTTGCTTGGTTTGATTTTGGTCTGGGTAAGGGGTACGGATATACTTTATCTCGGTTTGTTCGGCTTAATCGCCGGAATTTTCTATACGGTTAAACCTTTTCAATTCAAGTATATTGCTCTCGGTGATGTTTTGATTTTTCTTGCTTTCGGTCCTCTGCTGGTACTCGGTTCGTATTTTGCGCTGACGGGAAATATGGATTGGAATATAATTTGGCTTTCGTTCCCAATTGGATTTTTGGTTGTCGGTATTTTGCATGCCAATAATACTCGTGATATGAAGTTCGATAGAGAAGCACACATAAGAACCTTTGCAAGTATTATTGGTATTAAGGGTGCAAAATTTGAATACTACTTTCTTGTTATCGGGGCATATTTGGCGACAGTGTTATTAGTTCTAACAGGCGTTGTCGGTTGGTATGTTTTACTTGTAGTATTAAGTTTGCCCGCCGCAGTTAAGAATATCAAACAATTTTCAAAAGCAAGTCTCGAAAATCCTAAGGAAATTGCGATGCTTGACGTGCAGACTGCACAATTGCATATGCAGTTCGGGTTATTGTTTATCATTGGTATCTTGCTCAACGTCTTTTTATGAGGCAGGTATTATATGGATTTACTATTGCCGCTGTCTTTTGGTTCATTATGTTTTCACCTTGGACCAAAGACAGCGTTAATTTTTGGTTCATTATGTTGCCGGCGGCTTCAATTCTTATCGTATATTCATTAATAATCGGTAGAGCCAGCCTGCCGACTATTTTCAAATATGAACATAAATATATTTTAATCGGCTTAGCAGGTGCCGCAGTCTTGTACGCCATTTTTTATATCGGGAATTATTTATCAAGTCTGCTCTTTGATTTTTCAGAAGAACAAATAAATAGTATTTATGCAATCAAAGGACAAGCAAACAAGTTCTTAATCGCATTTTCTTTGTTATTTATCGTTGGTCCGGCTGAAGAAATTTTCTGGCGTGGCTTTGCACAGCATAGGCTAAAGGAGAAATACGGCGAAGCAAAGGGCTTAATCATTGCAACAGCAGTATATACATTGGTTCATATATGGTCTTTTAATTTTATTTTAGTGATGGCGGCTCTGATTTGCGGGCTATTTTGGGGTCTTATGTATATACGTTATAAATCATTAGTGCCTGTAATCATTTCTCATGCAGTTTGGGACATTGCAATTTTTATAATAATACCTATTTCCGTTTAGTGCGTCTTCGGACTGACTTTTTCTTTCTTGCAAATTTCTCAATCTCGTACTCGGGATATTTGAAAGATAAAAAAATCATAACTGCAATAAGGGGATAGAGCAGGAAGAACCAGTGAAGCCAAAACTTACCTGTATATATTA
Organism: uncultured Hyphomicrobiales bacterium; assembly: GCA_964581505.1. GTDB lineage: Bacteria > Bacteroidota > Ignavibacteria > Kapaibacteriales > UBA2268 > CAZOOR01. Next base: position 34,692 of record CAZOOR010000010.1, on the reverse strand, counting down.
CTTCAATCAACCAGAATGCGGCAGAACTGCCGGCAATTGTCCAAGCCGCCGCTCTCGGCAGTTTCCACAGCAAATTGAGTCCGACTAAAATTCCGAAAAAGCAAATGAATAATATGGTTTTTCGCGGCGACATAAGCGAAAAATCGGGGAAACCGTTACCGAACATTTTCATTATCATCAAGATACTGAGAATAGCAGAGATTGCTCTTGCCGTCCAAAGAATGATTATACCGGTCGGAATTTTCATAGCTATTTTCTAATGTCTTTCGGTAAAATAGGATTAGCCAACAATTTATAATATAATGCCCATTTCTGCTCGGGTGTAGTTGCTTCCATAGCCGAGAAATATTCTTTCAGCATATCTACACCGATAGAATAACTTATGACATAACTGCGATATGTCTCAAAGAAAGAAATACTGTTCTCAGCCTCTGCTTGTGTTCTCAGTTGATATTTCATCAGGAAATTTACCGCCTGTTGCTTTGTGATTTTTCCGTCAAGATAGCGGCGAGCGGCTTCTATGCCGGCATAGCGAAGTTTGTTTTTTTGCTCAAGTATTTTGTAATAACGCTCAATACCATCGGGATTAATTCCGGCAATTTTGCACAATGTGTTTTTTTCATAGTTCAATTTTTCTTCTTTTGTAAATGCCACATTAATCCCGAAATTTGCCAGTCCTTCAGATAGAATGGCAGTAGGGCTGAATAATGCAATCATAGAATGCTCCACCCAACCATTCTTTTTAAAAAGAATAGATTCGTGCAAACTATGATAAACATGATGACCGGGGTACCCCTCGTGGCAAGCATAATCAATTATTCTATCAATATATATCGGCATACTGACATTAATCTGTATCAAACTTTTTCCTCCGCCCTTAAACCAATTGTATGCTCCCCAAGGCTTATTTCCAACCAATTCAAAATTAAAGCTTTCGTTTTCGGGCATTGCAATATGTTTTTTTGTCCGAGTACGGCATTCGGCAATTGCCACTTTAAATATAGTATCCAACTTTTCCTTCGGAATAATAAATTTCTTGCGGAAGGCATTCCATCTTTCGTTAATACTGCCCTCGCCTGCCGGCAAAAGTGTATCTATTGTTTTCAATATTGAGGAATAATAATCAAGTGAATAGGTTGGAGTAACAACGTCATAGACTAATTCGGATTCTTTATCGAAAGTAATTTTCTTTCCCGTTTTGATTTCCGCTCTTGTCTTCATTGCCAAAATCAATGCTTTCAGATAATCGGAGCGAATCGCAATAGAAGAATCTGTTTGCCTATCTTTATCCAAATTATCAAGCGAACTTAAAAGTTCATCGGAATATTCTATTATCTGTTCCAAATTCAATGTGTCTTTTAATGCTTCGGTTTTCAATCTATTGCTGCCAAAATAACCGTCCACATAATCCTTATCATATTGTCCGAGAGAGAATGCAAGTTTAACATAAGATTCGGCAATTGAATTAATATTATCTGTGTCAATATAGCTTTTCTCGCCGCATGCGGCAAGTAATACAATAATCAATATGGATATAATAATTTTTATTCCGCTTTTCATAATCATTTCTTTATTGTTCATTATAAAAAAACAAAATAAGAATAATTTGCATTATCTTAAAACAATATTAGATAATTAACAAATGCCCCTGTTAGGGAAATGTTGATATTTTGTTGATAACAAAAAGCCGAACTGCGGCTTATTAATTCAGTTAAATTTTGTAATTTTGACAGGATTTATAATTCTTTTAAAATATATAATAATACCGTAATGAGTTTAGAAGTACAATTTAACGATGTGATATTTGAGAACAAAGCAAGAAAACCCGAAGAGTTCCTTCCAATTGCTTTGGAATTGCGTAAGGATATTATTAAGAGTTTATATTTAGCGAAATCCGGTCATAGCGGCGGTTCGCTGGATATTGCCGATTTGCTGGCGGTTCTCTTCTATGGAGATTTTATGCACTATGATGCAGCTAATCCCGATTGGAAAGAGAGAGACCGCTTTGTATTGAGTGCAGGGCATTTAGCCCCTGTATATTATTCGGCTTTGGCACATGCCGGCTATTTTCCACCGGAGGAACTTGCAACTCTCCGTAAATACGGTTCACGTTTGCAGGGACATCCCGGACGGGATACGCATCTGCCGGGCATCGAAACAGCATCGGGTTCTTTGGGTCAGGGCGTATCTATTGCACTCGGTATGGCAATGTCTCATAAATTTCTCGACAAAACAAAACAGCGAGTATTTACTCTGAGTGGAGATGGCGAGATGCAGGAAGGTTCCGTCTGGGAGGCGGCAATGGCGGCAGGTAGCTTTGGACTTGATAATTTTTGCTGGATTATTGATAATAATGATTGCCAAATTGACGGACGTGTTCGAGACGTGATGAGTATTTATCCGCTCGTTGATAAAATCAAAGCATTCAATTTTGAAATTATCGAAATTGACGGACACGATTTCGCCCAAATTATTGAAGCCTATACACAGTTTGTTAATAATCACGAATCGGGATTGGGTAAACCAACTGCAATCATCGCAAAAACATTTATGGGTGAAGGCGTTAGTTTTATGCGTGATGATTATAATTGGCATGGAATACCGCCCAACGAAGAACAAGCCGTTAAAGCTCTTAATGAATTGGAAAAATTAAAATGATTGGTATGCGGCTAATATTGTTTTTAATCGTGAGTTCATTGCTTCTGCTCAACTCCTGCACAAAATGCAGTAGGGACGATAGCAACAAACATCTCCAAGTCCGTGATACTACTATCCAAGTGGAATCTGACAAGGTTATTCCTAATAGTGAGAAAAAGACACAAGCAAGAGAGCAGACTGTGAAACACCAACCTCGAAAAAGTTTTGAGGATACGCAGATTGAAATGTATTTCCCGGGTAAGATATTAGCACCGGATACATTAAAAACATTTATGCCTATTACTATTGCCGGAGCAATAGCGGCAAAACCAAGTACAGGAATAGTATATGGAGAAACGGGTAATGTTTCCACCGTGTCGCTTACTTATGATTTCAGCAAGGGTGGAGTAGTTATGCGTATTACGGATTATGGAAAAAAAGAGAATATACCGTCTTATGATTTAAAATATTTTTCAATATTACCATCACGCTCCGGATTCGAGAGCGAAACAATTATTGACGAAATGGGAAAAGGCTATTTACTCTGGAACACGGAGAATAATACCGGTGAATTATATTATTTCCTTGCAAATAGGTTTATTATTAGAATCGAAGGATACACTGTACCGACCGGTACCGGCGGGCTTGTGTTTTTCTTCGATAAAATCAAGCGTAAAAAGTTAATCGAAAAAATTAAATATAATTAGTAAAACGTAAAAAAGTTAGAAAAATGGAATTTAAAGAATTAGGCAAAAAACCGACAAGACACGGCTTTGGGCATGCACTCGTTGAATTAGGTGAAAAATATGACAATGTAGTTGTACTTGGTGGCGATATAACCGGTTCGGTTATGACTTCTTTTTTCAAGGAGAAATTTCCCGAGCGTTTTTTCTCAATCGGCATAGCCGAGCAGAATGCGACTACAATAGCCGTTGGACTTTCGCTCTCTGGGAAAATTCCTTTCTTTGCAAGTTATAGTGCTTTCGCCGCTTTCCGAAATTCGGACCAGCTCCGAATTTCCGTTTGTTATAATGAAGCGAACGTCAAAATCGGTGGTGGGCATTCCGGAATTACGGTCGGACCAGATGGTGCGACTCATCAGGCATTGGAGGAAATATCACTGCTTCGCACTTTGCCGAATATGACGCTTATTGTTCCTGCTGACTATGAAGAAACAAGAAAAGCTACAATAGCCGTTGGCGAAATGCAGGGACCTGCTTATATACGCTTCGGTCGGTCGGCTGTGCCTATGTTCACCAATCAGGATACGCCTTTCGAGATTGGCAAGGCGCAGGTATATCGTGAAGGAAACGATGTGGCAATTATTGCTTGCGGAATTCTTGTTTGGCAGGCATTGCTTGCCGCAGAAGAATTGGCAAAAAAAGGGATTTCTGCTCGCGTTATTAATTCCGCTTCGATTAAGCCAATTGATGTTGAAACAATTACGGACGCCGCTCGTGAATGCGGTTGTATAGTTACTGCTGAGGAACATCAAGTTCACGGCGGGCTTGGAGGTGCTGTTGCTGAAGTTGTTGCCAAGAACTATCCCGTACCTATTGAATTTGTCGGCATAAAAGACACTTTTGGTACGAGCGGCGAACCCGATGAATTACTCGACTATTTCAATTTGAATTGGCAAACTATTTATGCCTCTGCTCTGAAATCAATGGAGCGAAGGGATAAGGGATTTACCGGCTACAGGCAGGTGAAAGATATTCCCGAATACTCTTCATAAAAATTCAAATGAGATATTTATATAAAGAGAGGCTGTCCGTTTTGGACAGCCTCTCTTTTTAAGTTAAAAGCAAACCAAAGGTTTACCAACCGCCTCTGCCTCTGTCATTTCTATTTCTGTTTCCACCAAAACGCTGTGTTTTGGGTTTTGACTCATTGACACGAATATCATTTCCATCATATTCAGTTCCGTCTAACTCGGAAATTGCTGTTCTGGCTGAATTATCGCTCATTTCGATAAAGCCAAATCCTCTTGACCTACCGGTATCGCGATCTTTAATAACTTTTGCCGATAACACTTCACCAAACTCGGTGAATAACTCACGCAAATCGTCTTCCGATGTGGAAAACGGCAAATTGCCTACGTAAATATTCAAAAAAAACTCCAAAAAATGTGGTATAAAAATTTGCAGCTCTTGCTGCATTTGTAAAATTTAGATTAGAAAAAAACGAGGATGATAATGTAAGTTATTCCGAGGTTTTTCTAATTTGAAATTCCAACAGAGATAACTTACACTAATTAATCGAATAAAAAAAATTTATTTTACATTTATTTTCATTTGAAAATATTGAACTTAGCAAAATATGTGTAATTACCTTTGACAAATATTGCGTAATATATGCCGTTTGATAATCCGTCAATTTGAATTTTGTTCAATCCTTCATCGAAATAAACTTCACTTTTTCGCACAATTCTGCCCGTCAAGTCTGATATTGTAAGATTATATATCCCGCTCTCGGCACCATCAATAGTAAGTGCTTCGTTGTCGTTTAGTATTTCCTTGACGAGATGTAAAGACTTAATATCCGAACGTTCATTAACGCCAACAACAAAATTTAGTTTTTTCCCCCATTCTTTGTCTTTCTTTTTGTAATACACTAAACGCTTCCATTTATGATTGCCATAATTTTTCTCTTCGTAGAAATCGCCGCATCCTTGAATAAAATATGAAGATTTGCTGAAAGCGCGAGACGGATTAACAAAACAAGGTAATTTGAATTTTCGATATTTTCTTCCGAAACGAATTAGTTGTCGTCCGCCGTATTTCTTGACATAAAAAATATTGGAAGAGAGCAAAGTGTCCTTATATCTCTTGATGATATAAGATTGTTCGGGCAAATAATCCGTGTAGTCATCTAATTTGTATCGTAAATGTAGCAAATTATCATTATAAACGGTATCAAGAGAATTCTTTGTTCTGGTTATTTGCATTACCTGATTCTCCACTTCGTAATCAAAAGTGTTTGTTTGGGCAATAAAAGTTTTATCTATTACCTTTATCCGCCTCCATCTATAAATTCTATAAAAATAATTAATTGTATCGCCTTCGTAAATATGGAATATATCACCAATATCAAAATCAAACACTTCTTTGAATTTTATCGGGACAAGACCTGCTGTACCTTCGACACCTTGCAGATTGTATGTGATAATCGAATCCGGGAAAAAGAACATATTGTACATAGCCGTTAAACCGTAATGTTTAGATAAAACAAATTTCAAATTGTTCAAATCGGATTTTACTTTTTTGTCCAAATTATTCTTTTCGGTTAAACTAATAATTCTTACTGAGTCTTTCAAATTACCGAAAAGTAGAGTGTCTTTCTTTTCAATAATTTGTGCTTCGAGATAGTTTCCGTATTTCAATTTCATCATCTTCCATTTATCCCCGACTTTCGCCTTTATATTGAAAGTGATGATATTTCTTTGTTTATTGGAAAATGACTCGGTTCCGCCAAGGCTAAAAATGACCTTACGTCCAAGCCAACCGTCTCCCTTTTCAATTACGCAGTTAGGACGAGCATAAGTTCCATTCGTTACTTCATTCATATAGTAGTTGTAATAGATGTCGCTATCCTCAACTTGCTTGTGTATTCTGATGTCAATGGTATGAATTGTACTGTCGGCTTCCGAAACATAATGCGTATTAATATCAGGTCGGATAATATCCCAATCGGCGGCAAAAGATAAGTTTGCCGTAAACAAAAACGCAATAATAAAAAAGAATATTTTCATTTTATTTCCATATTGTTTATTTTTAATAATCGTTTTTATTTGCAAGATGTTGTAATTAAAAATAATTTTGTTTAAATATTTATTATTAATTGAGGGAAAAATGAAATCTTACAAAAAAGAATTATGGTTTCAGACGCATAACAGACGTGAATTTATTAATATTACCCCTGATGTGGAACAGTGTGTTAGGGAAAGCGGTGTAAGCGAAGGACTTGTTCTCGTTAATGCTATGCACATAACGGCAAGTGTATTTATTAATGATGATGAATCAGGATTGCACCATGATTATGAGATATGGCTGGAAAAATTGGCACCGGAAAAGCCACATTCGCAATATCGTCATAATGGGTTTGAGGATAATGCCGATGCTCATTTGAAACGACAAATAATGGGTCGGGAAGTAGTTGTTGCTATTACCGAAGGCAAATTGGATTTAGGACCTTGGGAGCAAGTCTTTTATGGCGAATTTGACGGTATGAGACGCAAACGTGTTCTTGTGAAAATAATTGGAGAATAATTAGTAGTTTCAAATTGTTGCTCGGTGAAAGATATTGACAAATCTTCAAAAGTTTGGTTCAGTCGTGTTATTCCAATTATAGCATTTGGGATATGAATATTATATTTGCTTTGCCTGCTGGTGGAGTTGGTTTTCAAGAGCATCTTATTCAATGGCGATAAATTTCAACAAATCAATGTTGTTATCGCTACTTAGTTTGTTTATATAGCCAAGTATTCAAGCAAAATATTCAAGCCGATAAGAATGAGTATGCACCCACCTATAAATATCATATACGAACCGAATTTTAAGGATAAAATCTCCCCGAGCTTAAGCCCGAGCAAACTCATAATAGAGGCGACAAGTCCTATGATAATACTTGGTATCCAGATATTCATATCAATAACTCCGAAGCTGAAACCCACAGCAAGAGCATCAATACTTGTTGCAAAGGATAGAGAAATCAAAGTCCAGCCTCTACTGATGTCCCCTTTTCTCTGTTCATCATTTTTTATTGCATCAATACACATTTTAATACCGATAATAGCAAGTATAGCAAATGCAATCCAATGAGCTATATCCCTTAGGTAATGCTCCAATTGTGAACCGAAAAGCCAACCCAAAACCGGCATAAAGAACTGAAACAAACCGAAGTGGAATGACAAACGAAACTTCTGCCGCTTTGTTACTTTGCCAAAATATGCCGCCGCCGCAAGCGAAACTGCAAAGGCATCTAATGCCAATGCAAATGCTACTAATATAATGTATGTGTAATTCATTCAATAACAAAAATAATAAAATTTATCCGAATGAAACTTTGTGAGTAGGAAAAAGTTATTTAATTTATATAAATCAATTTACAGAATATTTGGAAATGAAATTATATATATACACATTGTTGAACATTTTTTTGTTTGCCGGTTCGCTTCTTGCAAATGAAAGATATGAGCGTATTGTGGACATAAGTGTTAGGATTGATTCGACCGGTGCGAGCAAATCATTTGTGCTTACATGGAATAACAAAGATATAAATGCAGAAAAATATATTATTTCAAGAAAATTGAAAAACGAGAAGAATTGGCAATTCCTCGACACATTAGATGCAAATAATAATACATATACAGACACACCACCCGAAACATCTAAGGCTTATGAGTATGGGATAATTAAGACTATAAAGGACGCTTCATATACGGGCTACGGTTATGTATATGCCGGCTATGATGTACAAATGCCTTATGAGCGTGGTATTGCTTTACTGTTAATTGACGAAACAATGGCAGACTCATTAAAGAATGAAATTAAGCAGTTTCAGCTTGACCTGACGGGAGATGGTTATTTTGTTATTACTAAGTATGTAGAGCGTACAGAAAAGTTTTATGCTCCTGCAATTAGCAGGACAAAGCTTATAATTGACAAAGTACAAGCAGAAAATCCGAATGAAACAATAAGTTTACTGTTGCTCGGTAGAGTTGCCGTTCCATATTCGGGAAATACTGCTTGGGACGGACATCGTCCCGACCACTCGGGCGCTTGGGCGGCTGATGTTTATTACGGTGTACCAAGAAATTATTGGAATGATTTTAATGTACTAAATCGCAAACCGGTTCGAAAGGAGAATAAGAATATCCCCTATGACGGTAAATTCGACCAATCGGTTATTTCCAAATCGAAAATGCGTATTGGTAGGATTGATATGTTTAATCTTCCATTCTTCCCTGAAAGTGAGAAAGAATTACTTCGGCGATATTTGAACAAAAATCATAATTTCCGCCATAGGAAATTCCAACCGCGTATGCGTGCTGTTCTTGATGACGGATTTGGTAATTATCTTTTGAAGGAAGCAATTGCCGCTTGTGCTTGGCTAAATTTCGCCGCACTGCTCGGCACGAAAAATATTGATACTATTTCTTCATATCGCTATGGAATGAAGGATAGTAGTTTTCTTTGGTCTTATGGGTGCAATATGGGTGCCTATGATAATATTTATCATACCGTATATTCGGAAGAACTTGCTTCGAATCCGTATAAATCTGTATTTACTATCTTGCTCGGTTCCTATGCTGGTGATTGGGACACAAGGAACAATGTATTACGTGCAACACTTGCTTCCAAACCAATGTTCCTGACTTCAATTATGGCGGGCAGACCGTTTGTATTCTTTCATCAAATGGCACTTGGTGAGCCAATCGGCTATTCGGTTTTAGTTTCGCAAAATAATAAAATGACATATCTGACAAATCAAAAAAAAGGTGTCAGAGCAGTATATATGACATTGCTTGGCGACCCGACATTGCGTATGAAATATACTGCACCGCCGGTTAATTTTATACAAAAACGTGATACAATTATTTCAGGTAAACGGACTGTTTCCTTTGAATGGGAAAAACCGGAAGACGATATACTCGGTTATATGATATTCCGTGCTGACAGTAGCAATGGGAAATATAAAAAAATCAATACTAGTTTAATAAAATCTCTGTCATTTACCGATAATACTCCTCCTTTTACCGCCTCTGCTTATATGTTGCGTTCGGTTAAGAGAGAAATAGCTGTTACAGGTAGTTACTATAATCTTAGTCAGGGCGTATTTATTGATATTGATAAGTATGCGGACATAAGCGAAAGTATTGAACAGTCCCCGTTTAAAATATTCCCAAATCCGGCATCGAAACGCATACATATTCGATTTCACATTTCTGTTCCTCAAAAGATAAGATATTCATTATTAAACATTAAAGGTAAAACAATATTTCAATCGGTTGAAAAGTTATGCAATGCCGGAGATAATGAATTGACAATTGAATTATCAAGAAATCATTTAGAAGTTCAAACAGGCATATATTTAATAAAATTACAAATTGCAGAGAAAATATATTTTGGAAAATTCTTAATAATGAATTAAGTTAAAGATAATAAACAGGATTATTATGTATGCAAATGTAAAGGAGGGATTATGTATCGTAAGTTACTAAACAGTGTTTTATTTGTTATTATTCTAATGTCATTTTCAATAAATGTATTCGCACAGGAATATCCGAAAATGACGAATAGAGATGAGGCTATTCTCTGCGAAGCGGAGGTGAGCGAAAGTCCGACACCAAAAATAATCTTGAAATGGGAAAAGCATAAGGGAGTAATGGATTACCGAATACAAAGAAAGGGATTGAATGAAACACAATGGTCTCCGATTGCGTCTAATCTGGATTCCAATACAACAACATTCGAGGATAAGAATGTTACTGTCGGCAAAATTTACGAATATATGATTTATGCCTATTGCAAAGGTACAATTAAAGGTGAAAAAACCAAATACTTTGCTTATGGTTATATTGTTTCCGGTATTAATGCAATAATTCCGTCAGCAGGGAAATTGCTCGTCTTGGTTGATAAAACGATGTATGATGGATTAACAAATGAGTTGCAACAATTTACCGAAGATTTGGTAAGTGAAGGTTGGTTTGTCGTTATTAAAAAAGTTCCACGTGCCGAAACTTTTGATAAGAATTCTGTTACCGCAGTGAAAAAAATAATTCTTCAAGAAGCAAGTGATAATATGTCCATATTTCTGGTTGGCAGGGTTCCGGTACCGTATTCAGGCAATATGAATCCCGATGGACATTCGAATCATATAGGTGCTTGGCCCGCCGATGTTTTTTATTCAGATGCAACCAACTCCCATTGGTCGGATAATACTGTAAACAATTCATCTGCATCAAGAAATGAAAATAAAAATGTACCGGGTGATGGGAAATTTGACCAATCAAGCTTAGGTTTCGCTCTTAAATATCCTTTGGGACGAATTGATTTCTACAATATGCCCGAATTTTCGCAGAGCGAATTGCAATTGTTGAAGAATTATTTCATTAAAAATCACAGATATAGAATAGGCGATATAGCAGTTCAAAACAAATCAATTATTGATGATAACTTTAAAGGAATGATTGAAGGATTTTCCACATCAGGCTGGCGAACCGCCCCACTCGTTGGAATTGAAAATGTTAAGGTAGCTGATTTTATGACATCACTCGAAATCGAAAATCATATTTGGGCTTATGGTACGGGCGGTGGAAGTTATACTTCAGCAGGTGGCGTTGGCAATACAAAGAATTTTGCTTCCAAGCAATTGCAGGGAGTATTTACAATGCTTTTCGGTTCGTATTTCGGGGACTGGGATTCCAAGAATAATTTTCTTCGAGCCGCTATTGCATCAGCTCCTTCGATTCTCACTTGCTCTTGGTCGGGCAGACCGCAATGGTTCTATCAGCACATGGGTATGGGATTTCCGATTGGATTTTCGGCATTACTTACAATTAATAATAATATTTTGTATCGCTCCAATTATCTTTATCTTAAAAAATATCCCAACGGAATTATTTATACAGTTGGTATTAGACAGGTTCATCAGGAATTACTTGGTGACCCTACACTCAAAATGTTTATGGGAAATATCCCGAGCATACGAAGTTTATCTGTTCATCAGCCGGCAGGTAAACCTGTTGAATTAACTTGGCAGAAAGCACTTGGAAAAGATATAATAGGGTACAATGTGTATAAATCTACAACAGGTTTTAATGGACCTTATGTAAAATTAAACACTAAACCGCTCACAGATACGAAATTTATTGATAAACTATTATTTGAAGGTGAGGTACATTATTCCGTTAGGACGATAATTAAAACAACAAGCCCAAGCGGAACATTCCTGAATGAAGGCAGGGGAATTATAAAAAGTCTTATTACAACCGATATAGAAACATTGGGTGAACAAGTTTTACTAAAATGTAGCCCATTGCCTTCAACGGAATTTACAAATATTAGTATATCCTTAGCAAATGCTCAATATGTACAAGTGGAAATTATTGATATAAATGGAAATACTATTGCAAATATTGCAGACGAATATCTTTCCGGCGGTACACAGGAATTTGTTTGGAATCTGCAAAAACAGGATGGCAATCGTGTTCCGTCAGGTATTTATCTCCTAAAAGCCCGAATAGGCACCCGAATACAATATGTAAAAATACCTGTGCTACCATAAAGTAGATACTGAAAATTACAAAGAACCGCTTCTTCGGAGCGGTTCTTTTTTATATTTATATTACAAGCAATTTAACTATTATTAAATACGTCTTTTGAATTTGAATTAGAACAAATTTGGAAATTTATGAGCAACGATAATAAAAAGGATAACAAACCGAACAATCCATTTGATTTTAAGAATCAATTCAATTCAGGTGGCGGGGACAATCCTCAGATGAAAATACTAAGAAATATTTTGATTTGGATTATTCTTTTTGGTGGTATTGTAATGGTATATATGTTTGTACAAGGTCCCCAAAGAGCCGAATGGCCTATATCATATACAAAGTATCGCCAGTTCTTGAATGAAGGAAAAATAAAATCTGCAATAATATCAAAATCACAACTGAATGATTATGAATTTCGCGGTCAATTAAAAAATGCCGAAACGGTGAGGATTGACGGCAAACCGAGAAATATAAGATATTTCACAACAAAGCTGGGTGTAGTTGATTCCAAAACCGAAGAAACTTGGACGGCACAAGGAATATATTTTACTTATGAAGAAGCCGATGATGCTTGGTGGGGTGCTATTCTTTCCATTCTGCCTTGGATAATGATTATTGCAATATATGTGTTTTTCTTGCGAAGAATGCAGGGTGGCGCCGGCGGTGGTAAGGGTGGGATATTCTCTTTCGGTAAATCCCGAGCCAAACTTATGTCGGATAGTCAAAAGAAAGTAACTTTCCAAGACGTAGCCGGATGTGATGAAGCAAAAGAAGAATTGGAAGAAATAATAGATTTTTTAAAAGAGCCTGCCAAATTCCAAAAATTAGGCGGACGTATTCCTCGCGGAGTTTTGCTTTTGGGACCTCCGGGTACAGGCAAGACATTATTAGCGCGTGCCATTGCCGGTGAAGCTAATGTACCTTTTTATTCTATCTCGGGTGCAGATTTTGTCGAAATGTTCGTAGGTGTTGGAGCCAGCCGTGTGCGGGATTTATTTGAAAATGCTAAGAAAAATGCACCTTGTATTGTTTTTATTGACGAAATAGATGCAGTCGGAAGACATCGCGGAGCCGGTCTCGGTGGTGGTCATGACGAAAGAGAGCAAACCTTGAACCAGTTACTTGTCGAAATGGACGGCTTTGACCAGAGCAATACGGCAATTATTATTGCGGCAACCAATCGCCCTGATGTTTTAGACCCTGCTTTATTGCGTCCCGGACGTTTTGACAGACAGATTGTAGTTGATAGACCTGATATTAAAGGACGTGCAGGAATATTTAAGGTACATACGAACAAATTGCCGATTTCCGATGATGTGGATTTACAGGTGCTGGCAAAGGGAACACCGGGTTTTTCGGGTGCCGATATAGCCAATATTTGCAATGAAGCGGCTCTCCTTGCGGCTCGCCGTGATAGTGATACTATTACTATGTACGATTTCGAGATGGCAAAGGACAAAGTAATGATGGGAGTAGAGCGTAAGAGTATGGTTATCCCTGAGAAAGAAAAAGAAATCACTGCATATCACGAAATGGGACACGCACTAATCGGCAAATATACACCGATAGCCGACCCCGTTCATAAGGTAACGATTATTCCTCGCGGACGAGCTTTGGGTATAACTTCTTATTTGCCCAAAGAAGACCATCACTCATTATCAAAGAAATATCTCGAAGCACAGCTTACTATGTTGATGGGTGGGCGTGCGGCTGAAAAGATTATATTTAACCATTTATCCACAGGTGCTTCCAATGATTTGGAACGTGCTACAAATCTGGCAAAGAAAATGGTTTGCGACTGGGGTATGAGTGAGAAGCTCGGTCCCGTTACATTTGCAAATCGTCAAGAGGAAGTTTTTCTCGGCAAAGAAATGACGCAACCACGCGACCATAGCGAATTGACTGCACAGGAGATAGATTCCGAGGTTCGTGTTATTCTTTTGAATGCCTATGATAATGCCGAGAATATTTTAAAAGAGCATATTGATATTTTACATAAAACAAGTAAAATACTTTTGGAACGCGAAACCCTTGAAGGCGAAGAATTGGATATGATTATTAACGGGGACGAATTGCCGCCGATTAATTTGAAGAAATTAAATGCTCTCAGGACAATGAAAATTAACGGGGACTCGAAAGAGAATGAAGATAATGCAGACACAAAACCTGCAGACGAAGTTGCCGAGTCCACTAAAGAAGATATTGATAAAGAAGGATAGCAGAAGTCTATCCTTCTTTATCTCAATAATTTTGTAACATTTTTTTCGATTTATTGTTACTATCGAAGAAGAGGGATTTCTCTTTTTTGCGTAATAGTATTGTATTTTCACTATTATTAAGACAATTGCGTCTTAAATTGTGTGACTTATTTTTGCCACATTCATTGAAAAATGCCTATGAAATATTCATACTACTTCAACAGAACAATATCTTCTCTTGTAATATTATACTTTATGATATTCGGTGCGATAGATGCTAATGCCTATCAAGAATGCGACTCAATCAGGTCTTGTACAAGCAATGCTTTATACATTACTAAGACATCAGGCAAGGGGGCGCAGTATGTAGATGTACCAATGAGCAAATCAATCCGCTCCATCAGGGATTCAATGACTGTGGAAATGTGGATTTACGCCGAACGCCAAGCAGGTACTACCAAATATGTTGCCGGAATTTGGGGACCGGGCGAAGATGTAAATGATTCTTGGGTGATTTACATTACTCCGCAAGATTCACTTGTCTTTGAATTGAATGGCAGAAATACCAATTTAAAGCAGTTTGATAATACAAGGGCTGTTGCCTATGTAGGAAATATCTACAAAAAATGGACTTATATCACCGCTGTATTTGACGGCTCAAAGCAAACAGCTTATCTGTATGTAAATGGTGCTATGAAGGATTCCGCCAGAAATGCTCTCTATCCCCTATCAAGACTTCGCCGTCCACAGGACAATCTTCCGCTACAAATAGGTAGTAGTAATGCCCTCTCGAACAGTAAACAAAATAGAACAATGAAAGGCAGAATAGACGAAGTTAGAATATGGAGAAAGGTATTTACACCTTTAGAAGCACATTGCAATATGAACAAATGGTATAGTTATAATATTAAAGATTTAATATTACATTTTAGATTCAATCAGAAACCGAATAATTATCATATATGCGATGCCTCGAACTTTGGAAATCACGGACAGGCACGCAGCGGTGCCTATTGCAAGTGGGGCGGCAGGAAAATTAAAAGAGAATTTTTTTCAGATATAGTGAAAATCACTGATACGCTTGTTTGTGATACACTGAAACAATGGACGATAACCCTAACCGATACCTCAATATGTGGTGGAACAGCGGCAATGTATATGCGAGACGATTTGAAATCAAGCTATAAAATCAGTCCAAGGCGATTACCGCTTATTCCAAACCAACCTGCTAAATTTACACTTACTTTAAAAACAAATTTTGTGGGAAATATTAATTCCAGACTAATAATCTATTTGTCAGGCAATTACTGCGGTGGCTACATAATAGTTCCGATTAAACTTACAAGACTAACTGAACTTGATTTCTCAAGAAATATAATTGATTTCGATACTGTGGTTGCCGGTTGCAAAGATACTCCTTATATTGATTCAACTTTTACTATATGCAATAATACCGGAAAATTCGGTACTCCCCGTGATGTAACAATTAAATCAATAAGAACGGGCTATTCGGGAACATATCAAATTATATCTAAACCCTTACCTTTTAAAATTAAACGAGGTGAATGCGAAAAAGTTACTGTTAGATTTTGGCGGGGTGATGTTACAAAAGTATATAATACTAAAATAACAATAATTTCCGATGATATTTGCAATCCGAGGGCTACAATTACGCTGCGAGGTGCGGCATTTGAAGCTCTTGCACTAACGAGAAGTAGAAAGAGATTGGGAAGAATTGATTTTGGAAACTTCTGTATAAATGTTGCATCGCCGGGTGTGCAATACAATTGGCAAAATCAAATGAGTACACCTATATATGTCGATACAATTATTATGCCCAAAAATTTTATTGGAAAACGATTGAAGTTTCCGTTTAGATTAAATCCAAAATGGGGCTACCGACCGAATTATTTCCGTTTTCTACCATTGAGTCAGGGGTTTTTCCGTGATTCGATTATATTTATTGTCCGAACGAATGAATGTACAATTGAGCGAAAAGTGTATGTTACGGGTAGAGGATTAAAGACTGATATGTCCTTTAATTTCCATACGCTTGATTTTGGGAATGTAACTGTTGGACGTTGGGCGGTACAAAATGCAATTGTTAAAAATAACGGTACCGATACTTTGCACGTGCGTTTTTATCTGCGGAAAGGCGAAGTGTTTTTCCTTAGGGGTAGGAAAAGTGCAACAATTCTACCCGGGCGTACAGCAACGATTCCGGTTACATTTATGCCTCTGTCCGATGCCGATTTTACCGATGAACTTTGTTACTATGAGACTAAATGCGGTGCTTCCGGTTGTATGGTATTGAAAGGCAAAGGTGATGTTAAGAGACTTGATTTTATACCAATGGTAATGGAAACAAGAAATGTTGTCGGTTGTAGCTCGCAACTGGATACATTGGAAATAAGAAATATATCTAACTCCACTCAGGCATTATCCCAATTTTCATTCAATGACCCGGGAGGTAGATATACACTCGTTGAACCGGCTACATTACCGGAATTCGTCATTTTACCTGTTAATGGTAGCAAACAATTTGTTTTCAGATATACACCGAATGATGTATTGAACGAACATGCCGACCGTGCATATTTAAATTTCAAAACTTCCGAGGGCGAAAAATGGAATGCAAAACTATTCGGTACTTCTGTGATTCCAAAAATATTTGTTACGGAAATCAGAAAGTACGGTACAATTGAGGTGGGAGACGTCAAACGTGATACACTTTTGATTGAAAATATATCACCTTTCCAAATTCACATTGATTCTATAGACATTCCTAATGGGTTTACTCTTATTTATCCTTCTCGCATAATTGATAGAACGCTAAATAATAGCGATTCCATTATGGTTATTTTAGACTTTACACCCACTGCACCCGGCGAGTACAATGGTAATGTTATCGTATATTCCGCCGCTCCATGTCCCGTTAAGGGAATAGGTAAGGTCTATGGTGAGGGTATAATTGTTCCGCTCGAAATACCATTAAAAGTAATTAGTTTCGGTTATGCCCGACCCTGTGATTGCATAGTGAGAGAGATGGCTCTGCTTAATCAGTCGCAAGTATTTGAAATGAATATAGACAGTGTTTGGATTGATAGTGCGAATGTAGATAACGGATTTCCCGAATTTTTCACTTGGACATCATATTATTCGCCGAACGGTACAACGCCATACAAAATACCTAAAAATAGTTTTGATACTGTCAAGATTAAGTTCTGTCCACGCACTCCGGCACAAAGGGAATTTGTTGATATGGGTGCCAAGATACACGTAAAGGGTAGCGGCTCGGGGTGGAAGCGTGAATATGCTACATTCCTTGCGGGCAAGCGTTCGCTTGTTTTTCAACCGACACCCGATACCGTACTTTTCCCGCCAACACGTGTAGATACGTTTTCGGTAACGCAATACGATTATATTTACATACCGGACTTTGATGTAAATCCTGTACGTGATGAAATTACTTTAGACTCAATTTCATTTATGCCTAATGATAAAGTATTCTATGCAAGCGATAGTTTGGGTAGGAAGTTACCGATAACGGTTGATTCTACTAATTACCTTGCAATCAAGCTTGATTTTAAATCGAGAGCAGTAAGAACATACTCGGCTAAGATGGTGCTTCATTTCAGCAATCCATGCTATTTCAAAGATACAACCGTATTTCTTCAAAGTACGGGCTTTGCTCCTGCTTATGGGCTTAGCTTGAATTTTGATAATATAAAAACAAGACCGGATACATTTAATGTTATTAATTGCGAAACCGTTGATATTCCCGTGTATTCATCACGTGAAATTCCGGCAAAAGTTATTGACATTGATTGTCTGATGTTCTATGATACGACAAAATTAGAGATGGTAGGGATAACATCGCCATATTTAGATGCACCTTGTGAAACATTTGTACCCGGTATAAGGCAACTTGATTTTGATAATAGCAGCAAAAAAATAAAAGCAAAGAATCTATGTCATGTAGATTCCGTTAAGCCCTTATTTATTGCTAAATTCCGTCCGAAATTACTTGCTCGGGATACTCTGACTATTAGCGTGGATAGCATTTTCTTTGATACGGAAGATGTTATTTTGTATGAACTAATCGCCGGTGGGGATATTGCTACTGTAGTTATTCAAAAACCGGAAATACAAATTTTAAATACAATTGCATTTGACAGCGTACAAGTTCTTGATTGCAAAATAGATACTATCTTAGTTGTAAATACGGGTGATGTACCTACTGCTGTCAATAATTTAATTCAATTGCCCCAATATACAGTTATTGAAAGTGCTATGCCACCGATAAATACGGTTTTGAATATAGGTGATACAATGGCTATTGTGTTGAAATATTGTCCACGTAAAAAACATAATCTGGATAGTACATTTATTGCGGAAAGTTCTAATCCCTGTTTTGTTTACGATACAACGACAATAACGGGAACAGGTTTTGCTCCACCGTTTGAAGTAATTACGGACATCTCCTCAAATTTCTCAATATCAGATACTGTGCAGACTGTAATAGGTGATACTTTGATAATCCCCGTTTATGTTAATAGAGATTTCTCCGCCGATATTCGCGGTGCGGTACATTGGTTGGAGGCGTTACGTTTTGATATTTCATTCAAGTATAATCCATATCCTTTGAAATTAGTAGATGTAGATAATTTGCTCGGTGGTAATTTTAAATATGATTATTCCCCCGGCAAAATCACTCTGCACTATGCTGATATAGATTCGCTACGTCAAGGTGTTTTAGCAAATCTACGATTTGTAACAGCGATTCCGGATTCGCTTCTTTCATCATTATCTGTCAATGCCTACGGCTTTGATTCTGATTCTATCTTATTCCTTGATATTATTCCGATTGGCAGTTCCGCGAAAGTTCAGGTTACCGGTAAATGTAGAATTACATATTTGAAATTTTCAAATGTCAAGACCGCTCTTAAACAGAATACGCCAAACCCTTGGAATGATGAAACTACTATTGAATTTGCTATAAATGAATATGCACCGGTCGTCTTGAATATTTATGATATGAACGGCAAACTGAGATTTGTTGCTCTTGACGGTTCACGTACTTTTCCGCCGGGTAAATACAAAGTTGAGATTAACGGAATGAATCTCGAATCGGGAACATACTTCTATACGATAAAAGCCGGCATCTTCAATGCTTCCAAAACTATGGTAATTGCAAAATAAATTGAGAGAGTTTGATATTCAAGAGGCTGTTCAATAAGGGACAGCCTCTTCTTTATTCACTAACAGCTAACAGAACTATCCTTTTTCATTTGTATATATTGCTAATATCTTGTAAATTAGATATATATATGAAACTTAAACTAATAAATAAGTATTTATTCATTAGTTCCGTATAAGTATATGTTTGGCATTATTAGGAAACAATAAAGTAAAGAAATTATGACAATATTTAAGAAAATTGAAAAATTTGTAAATGACATAGAATGAAAAATATCAAATGAATAACAATGGATATATAGCATTGGGCGACTAGTGGTTAAACTGAGCGATTGTAAATGTAAATAAACGACATTGTGTATTGAAAAGTAGAAGCAATAAAACGACATTTTCCTTATATATCATTGTTAGTTTTTTTAATATTGCTACTTAATATTTGGAAATATTGAATAAGGTACTTATATTAGTACTTGTTTAATAACTTATAAGTGGAAAAATATAATGATTGCTGCAAATTTTACGGAATTTAGGACTGCATTGAAAAAATTTCTTGATAGCGTTGAGAATAATAATGAGACATTAATCATAAAAAGAAAAACAGGCAAAGGTGCTGTTATGATTTCACTAGATGAATACAATTCAATTATGGAAACAGTCCACTTGTTAAGTTCAAAAGCAAATGCCGACAGACTTTATGAATCTATTCAACAGATGAAGAACGGGGATACGGTAACAAATGACTTAATTGAAGAATGATGAAAATTACTTTTTCAAGAAATTCGTGGGAAGACTATCTTTCGTGGCAGAAAGAAGATAAAAAGATACTAAATAGGATTAATCAGTTGATAAGAGACATTCAACGAACACCGCATCAAGGAATTGGTAATCCAGAGCCGTTGAAATATGACTTAGCCGGTTTTTGGTCTCGACGAATTGACAGAGAACACAGGCTTGTTTATCAAGTTCGCGAGAATGAAGTATTAATTTATAGTTGCAAATATCATTGCGACTAATAATGTATCCGGCATAGTGCAGGCGCTGCATAGTGTGGAGGTTGGTTAGCAGTAATATATTTAAGCATTGCTCGAATGTATTTGGAAAAACAAACCGTTTAAAATGCCCACTGTTCACAATTAATTAATAATACAAGGAATAGAAAAATGAAGAAAAACCTATTATTTTTATTTGTTTTTACAATTTGTAGTTTGATGATTTTTAGTCAAGAAAAAGGAAGTGTATTGAACACACCGGATAATTGGTTGAAAGAAATAATTCCTTTTCCTATGAAATTCGCTCCTGAAATTGATTTTGTAGGATTTGAAGACCTGCGTTTTGCTCCCGGTTGGTCTGACTCAACAAGTCAAGAATTTTGGACTTACTCTTTTGCGTGGTATATTGAAAATGATTCACCTTTGACCGAAAAGAAACTTACCGAATCATTTAACAGATACTATGACGGGCTTGTTGATGTAGATAGTACAAATCAAGCTGATACTGGTAATTTGCATCATTTGGATAAAACTCTATCTCTATTTGTACAAACTAAAGATGGCTTTACCGGAAAAATGCGACTTTATGATGCCTTTTTTACAAATGATTATATTATTTTAAACATCAAGGTCAAGGAATATTTCTGTCATAAAACTAATATGCAAATTATCTTATGTTATTTATCTCCAAAATCATTTGAACATAGGGTATGGAATATCTTTGATGATGTAAAGATAAATATAAAATGTGATTGAATAACATCTTTTCGGCAATGTATTAGTAGTTTCAGATGTTCGACGGCAATTAAAAAAAGAGGCTGTTCCTTATCGGGCAGCCTCTTTTTTTAATTCTTTGCGAGTTAATCGCCTTTTCTTGTACCTTTATAACGCTTACCCTTTAATATCCATTCGGGTGCGGGTTTTTTCAGGCAGTATGTATCGAAGAAATCTTTCATTTTGATTGCATAATCCAAGCGATTGAAGAACTTTTCGGGCCAGTGCGGTTCATCGAAATATTCTAAGAATATACAATTCTTGTTTAACCGTCGCCAAGCAAGATAAAGCTCTTCGCCCTGTTGCCACGGAACAGCCCAGTCTCTATTGCCGAACATTATCATAAGCGGCGTGTTTGTTTTCTGTGCTTGCATAACAGGCGAATTACGTAGATAAGCATCAAGTGAATCCCAAAGATTACCGCCAATTCTGCTTTGTCCCATTTCGTATTGGAACTGACGGGCAAGACCGCTTCCGAGACGAATACCGCTGTATGCACTTGTCATATTGCTGACGGGCGCACCGGCAACGGCGGCAGCAAATATATCAGTCTGTGTAACGAGGAACGCCGCTTGATAACCGCTCCAAGAATGTCCGGTTATTCCGATGGCGGAGGAATCGGCAATACCTTTATCAATTAAGTTTCTGACACCCGATACAATACAACTTACCGAAGAATAGCCCGGATAACCGACCTTGAACTTGACATCGGGCAGGAATACGATATAGTCCTCATCATTATATATCTGATAGCAAGGACGATGCCCCAAGTATGGTCTGTTGAAATCGAATAGTCGCTGCGAAAAACGCTCATAGAACCAAATTAGTACGGGATAACGTTTGTTCGGGTCGTAGTTGTGCGGCTTGTAGAGAATGCCGTCCATCTTTTCGCCCTCGAAATTGTTCCAATGAATAAGTTCTGCTTTGCCCCAATTGTACTTATTAAGTTGTACATTCAAATCTGTAATTTTCTTTTCGTTCCTTGCAGATGAATCTGCAACCCAAATGTCGGGAACAACATCAAAACTTTCGGCAGAATACATAACCGTTTGCTTATCTTCCGACTGCCGCAAAAGTCTGTATTTCATATCATCGAATTTAATTAGTTCGGGTCCAATAGTCTCAAAGGAAAGAGCAAATATGCCTGTTTTCTTAGTTTTTTCAGAAAAGCCGCTCATAAATACATTATCGCTTTTATTGAATGCTCTCTTCTTTCTGTCAAGATTACGCATACGAAAGATTATTTTATTGTCGCGTCCCTCGCGTGCAGTCTGGTTCATAAATCCGCCGTTAGCATAGAAAACCCAAATATCATATTTGTCATTAATAATAACGCCGTTGTCATTTTCCAACCAACCGGCAACACCGTAACTCTCGGGCTTTGCGGGAACGTCATTGTCTTCATTATAAAAAGGTGTTTCTATTCTTGCTGTTAAATTAACCGCAGTATCTTTTTCGGTATCATATAAATACCAATGGGGATATTGGAAGTAAGCAATAAATTTACCCTGCGGGGAAATTCGAGCAGGCTCGGCTACTTTCTTTGCTATAAGTTTTTTAGTACCGAATTTTACATTGATAGCATAAACATCATAGAAAAATCCTTCCCAAGTCATTAGTTTTAAATATGGTGTTTCGTCATGCCCAATAGTAAAAGACGGATTATCCACATAGTCCACATCGGGGCAGGACAAATCGGAAAGCTGTACATAGTTCTTACTGTCTGTAAAATATACGGCTGTAAATGTTCTATTCTTGTTGGATTCCCACCAAATACGTTCATTTGTTTTTACGCGTCCGTCCTTCCAGTGCCAAATATCCACATCAATTTTTTTACGAATTGTCTTAATATCATAATAATTTGAGTCATTAAATTTTACTTTTTCCTTTTTGGGAATTGTATCGGAAAAAGGCTTGAAACCGAAGAATACACGCTTTTGGTCTTCTGTCCAAGCGAGCCTATTTTTTTTAGGAATAAACCAACCCTCGGGGGCGCCGTCCACAGGTACAGCCGTAATCAGTGTATCATTATTACTTTGCCAAATCATTAGCGAACAGCTGTCTGCGGCAGTGCTACTCTCGGAGCAGGATATATATGCAAGTTCGTCTGTTTTACTGCTCCATTCCAAGGATGAATATTCGCCATTTTCTTCACCTTCTATTTTCATTGGCAAAGCGAAAGAACCTTTTAGATGGATAAGGTAAACACCATTATCCTTTTTGTCGGGTTCGTTTACAATGTAAGCGAAGTAATTGGAAAGCGAATCGAAAGCGAAATCCGCAACATTGTTTAATATTAGTTGAGTTTCGTTGTCCAAATCTCTTAATATCAAATCGGAACTTCCGATTTTCTTATTATCCTTGCCGGGGTATTGCAGTATAGCCGCCCAGCGTGAATCATCTGAAAAAGTAAAACTCTTTACTTTCTCGAAATTCGTTCTCTTTCCGTTTTCCAGATGAATAAGAGCCAACGAATTCTTCGGTTTGTCTTTTTTGGCGTTAAGTTTTTTCAGTGCTTCTGGTTTTACGATAAATCCAACCCAAGTGGAGTTGTTATTAAATTTAGGATTAACCCCGCAATTAACTTCATAAGTGGAGTCATTAACTACAGATTTCACATACCCCTTGTTGTCGCCTCTGTCGGGAGCAGTGTAATAAGCGACCCATTTGCCATCTTTTGACAGGTCGGAGCGTTTGATAACGTGAAATTTCATTGCTTCCACAAAATCATATTTTGTCTTTTCGGCGGCAGACGAAATATTCGGAAGTGCTAATAGAAATATTGCAAATGCTAATAACAATTTCAATTGTTGTGATTTTTTCATACGTTTACATATTTATTTATTTAACAGAATTTTAAATATAATAAAAAATTCGGAATAAACAGACTTATTTTAGTTTAATGATAAAAAATATTTCACATTGATTGATTAATTTCTCCCTTGCTTCGTCTAATATTTTTCAAATAAATAGAAAAGGTAAAATGAAGAAGAAGTTAGAATCCATATTAGAAAAATACAACAAACTTAATGAAGAGCTAAGCAATCCCGATGTCAGTAGTAATATGAAACGCTTCACTCGATTGTCCCGTGAATATAAACAAATTACACCACTTGCCGATGCGGCGCAGGCATATATTAAGGTATGCAATCAAATTGAGGAAAATCACGAGATGATAAAGGATAGTGCTACCGAGTCCGATTTACGTAATATGATTTACGAGGATTTGGAAGTACTGAACGAGGAAAAAGTAAAAATGGAAGAGGAACTTAAAATACTGCTTATTCCAAAAGACCCGAACGATTCCAAGAATTGTATTGTAGAAATGCGGGCAGGAACCGGTGGAGATGAAGCCGGTATTTTTGTGGGTGATTTATTCCGTATGTACCAGAAATATGCAGAGCAACAAAATTACAAAATTGATGTTATTGAGTTCAACGAAAGTGAACGCGGTGGATTTAAGGAAATAGTTTTTTCACTCTCCGGGGAAGATGCCTTCGGGAAAATGAAATTTGAAAGCGGTGTACACAGAGTGCAACGAGTACCGGAAACGGAAGCCAGCGGACGTTTGCATACTTCGGCGGCAACTGTTGCCGTATTGCCCGAAGCCGAAGATGTGGATATTGATATTAAAGATGAGGATTTACGTATAGATATTTTCCGTGCCGGTGGCAAGGGTGGGCAAAATGTCAATAAAGTTGAAACTGCCGTTAGGATTGTGCATTTACCAACTAATACGGTTGTATCCTGCCAAGATGAACGCTCGCAGCTCAAAAATCGCGAAAAGGCTATGAAAGTACTTCGTTCTCGGCTCTACGAAATGGAACTGAAACGCCAACAAGATGAGATTTCGTCATCAAGACGCTCGATGGTACGCTCCGGCGACAGGTCTGAAAAAATACGAACTTATAACTACCCGCAGAATAGGGTTACAGACCATAGGCTCGAAGGCGATGCAAAGAATTATACATTAAGGGAAATTATCGAAGGCAACTTGGCTAATGTAATCGAAAACTTACAAATCGCCGAGCGCGCCGAATTGCTAAACCAAGGGCTGGATACTAATTAACTTATTTTGCCAATTCCTTTTCAATTATTTTTTTCAGTTCTGCATCTAAATTATCGGAGTAGCCGACAAAGTACCAGGCAATTTTGCCATCTTTACCAATAACATATAAGGTAGGAAATCCCTTGACTTTGTAGTGTTTGGCTACTTCATCGCCCTGTACCAAGAGTTGATAAGTAAATCCTTTGTCGTCCATAAACTTTTTCGGAGCGGCATTGTGCGGTTCTTGGCAGCTAATTCCGAGTATAATCACCTCATTATTATAGTATTTATGAACTTTCTGAATCATAGGCATTGCTTTAAGGCACCATTTGCACCAAGTTCCCCAAAAGTCCATAACAACCACTTTCCCCGCATAATCACTCAAACGATATTCCTTATCCTTTTCATCGGCAAGTACCCATTTGGGAGCAATACTTCCGAGAGGCAGTAACTCGGGACGTTTACCGGCAGGTGTGGGACTTTTGTAAGCATATCCTTCGGGCAATGATATATCGAACATAATATCGTCAATCCGAATACCTGCCCGCACATTTGTAAACAGTTGCTCCTCAATCTGCGTATCTCCGTTATCCAAACTGACAGCTCTATAATAACGGCGGAGCATAGTGTCTGCTTCCGATACGGCAACAACAGTACTGTCGAAGACAGCTTTGGTATTGCTGTCTTCTGATATTGGCGTATTAACTTTTGAGAATATGGCTATTTGTTTGCACAGCTGTCCGTCAAGCGTTGTGTCATTCAGGTGAATAAACTTGTAATGCTCAAAGGATAATCTACTCATTACAGACGCCAAATGCTTCTGTAATAACTGCGGGATTCCGGCATTTTGCAAATAATACAAAGCCCCCTGCGATGTATCGACAACAAATAATGTTTTTTCATCAACATCAAGTGATTTGTATTCCTTGCCTGTGAACAGTGTTACATTCCCGTTTTCATATTGAATTCTTAGCAAAGCATTAATATAAGGGATTCGCCTGTTTCGTTTTGCAATTACGTACATTGTATCGCTTATGAATTGAGCCGCTTCCAGATATTTAATTTTATCTGTTATATTGTACGAAATATAATTCACATTCAAAGTTTTATTTACTGCTCGGTTAAATAACTGTTCGGGAGTACCCGCAGTGAGCAAATAAGATAAAATAAAGAAAGAAACAATGATATTTAGTTTCATAATTTACCTGTTGTTTACAAAATACCTTTACTTTGACGATTAAGTAAGATTTTAGTAATAAGAAATTTCTCTTATGATAACATTTTTAGTTTGATTACCGGAATAGGTAGTTCTTTTAGCCCAATTGTCTTGGTCATCATATTCGTATTTATAGGAATAAACAGTTTCCTTATTATTTGAATAATCAAATTTGTTTTCTTCGGTTACATTTTTATATTCATCATATTTATATGTGTATTTCCAAATCGGTGAAACACCTTTACTAAAACCTATCCACTCTGTCTTATTACCTTTATTATCATAAACAAATGTTTCTTTCCAAGTAATATTTCCTTTGGCATTGAAAAGTTCTATTTTTATCAAATTGGATTTATTATCATAGTGATAGACTGTTCTTTTCTCCAAATGTCCGTTTGGTTTAATACGTTTTACTTCGATAGGATTGCCTATATCGTCATATTGATATGCAAACCTAAAATTCTCGCTTGCAAGTGCATCGTAGCGAATTGCTTTTATTTTCCTGCCATCGGGAGTATATTTATAAACCCACTTTTCTTTCAATGCACCGGAACCATAATGATTGATTTTCTCAATCATTTTATTATCTGAATTATATTTATAATTCATAACCACCACAATATTTTCATTTGAGTCCAATAGAGTGAGTTTGCTTCTATTGCCTTTTTCGTCATATTCGTATTGCCAGTGTCTAATTACTTTGCCAGCGGGGTTAAATTCCTTGCCATCAATTTTTCGTCCCTCGGTATCATAAGAAGTAAGAAAAGGATTGTATTTAATAACCTTGCTATCCCCTTTATAGACAATTTTTTTCATTGATTTTACTTTTCCGCTTAAATCATCATTCTTCAAATCGCTCTCGGCGTTTAGCAAAGAATAAGCCAAAAACAACACAACAATAATAATTGAAAAAAATATACTTTTCTTCATTACACACCTCTTAATAGTTATTAATATGTACTTAATAAGCGGAAAAATTATTTCATATATACTCTTATTTGTTTAATAATTACAAATGTAATAAATAATAGACATATTTTCAAATAAAAATGCGGTGGCGGTGAAATTATCTTTTTTCAGTTTAGTAAATAATCTGTAATTTACGTTTGAACCGATAAACAATTAAAATACTATCAGCGAAAATAGAATGAAATTATTTTATATATTTATAATTACAGTATTGTTTTTGTCCGCATGCTCGGACTGGGGCGAAGATGAGGATAGATTTGTTAATGCCTATCGCGATATTCTTTCTATCAGATTAATCTATCCCGATACGACAGTTGCAAACCCGAAAGTTGATAAAATATTCAAGCATTACGGCTACACTGCAAAATCATTTAAGCGGGAATTCTTCAAATATGCCGATAAGCCGGAGCTATTCAATGCTATGCTTGACAGTGCTAGAGTAAGAGCAAGCCGTGATTATATTAAGTTAGAAAAAAAAGAAAATAAGAAAAAAATACAGGAGTAATAGAGCGCCTTACGAATTTGTTTTTTCAAATTTGTATTCGGCATATTTACTTGTATTAATTAATTAGATAATTAAGGGAATTTCTTATTTTTGTTATTTTGATAATTACAATTGAAGACAGAAAAATGAACGAAGACTATTTCAAAAATATTAGAGATAATATTATTGGAAACAATATTGAATTTGAAACACCTTATGGCACCAAAAGACTGCTCTATGCCGATTGGACTGCCAGCGGCAGATTGTATGCTCCGATTGAGGAAAAGATGCAGAATGAACTCGGTCCCTATGTAGGCAATACTCATACCGAAACATCACTAACTGGTACGGCTATGACTTTGGCATACCACAAAGCAAAAGAAATAATTAAAAAGCATGTCAATGCAGATGAAAATGATGTGCTGATTTGTGCCGAAGCCGGTATGACAGGGGTGATTAATAAATTCCAACGTATCTTGGGGATAAAAATACACGAAAAATTTAGGGATAAAGTTCAAATCTCTCCCGATGACAGACCGATTATTTTCATTACGAGTATGGAGCATCATTCCAATCAAACTTCATGGCTCGAAACTATTGCAGATGTTGTGATTATCGGACTGAATGACAATGGTCATACGGACTTAAATCATTTGCAAAGCCTATTAGAGAAGCATAAATCTCGCAAGTTGAAAATTGCCGCCGTTACTTCTTGTTCCAATGTAACCGGCATCCTAACTTGCTACCGCCAAATAGCAAAGATGATGCACGCAAACGGTGGCTATTGTTTTGTGGACTTCGCCGCATCGGCACCATATATTGATATTAATATGCACCCCGAAGAAGAGGGCGGTAATTTAGATGCTATTTTCTTCTCGCCTCATAAATTTCTCGGTGGTCCCGGCACAAGCGGCGTTCTGCTTTTCAATCGTGAGTTATACCATAATGAAGTGCCGGACAATCCCGGTGGTGGTACGGTTGATTGGACAAATCCCTGGGGCGGACATAAATTTGTTTCGGATATTGAAGCGAGAGAAGATGGCGGCACGCCACCTTTTTTGCAGACTATTAAGATAGCTTATGTACTTCAATTGAAGGAGGAAATGGGAGTTAATAATATTGGCTCCAGAGAAGAAGTAATTGTTAATATGGTATGGCAGGAGCTTGATAATATTCCTAATTTACATATACTCGCAGACAATATACGGGAGCGCTTGCCGATTTTTTCTTTCTATATTGACGGACTGCATTACAATCTTGCAGTAAAATTATTGAATGATAAATTCGGAATACAAACACGTGGGGGCTGTTCCTGTGCCGGAACTTACGGGCATTTGCTACTGAAAGTTGACCGCTTTGTATCGCAACAGATTACGGATAAAATAAATGCCGGCGATTTAACTGAAAAGCCCGGCTGGATTAGGGCTTCATTCCACCCGACAATGACGGATAATGAAGTTCGCTTCATATTAAATGCTATCAAAGATATTGCAATAAATTTCAAAGAATACGAAAACGATTATCTTTACAATCCGAATACCAATGATTTTTATCATAAAAATATAGATAAATACGAGAAAAATTTAGTAAAAAAATGGTTCTGAAAGGAAAAAGCAAATGGCAATTATTGACGGAAGATATTTAAGCAACGGAAACAAAAATCTGTATATTAAGCCAACAGGTTCGGGTTTGCCGGCAATTGTAATCGAAACTGCATGGGGCAGTCTCTCTGCCGAGTGGCAACCTATACAAGATGAACTATCCAAGCATACAACCGTAATCAGTTATGACCGAGCCGGCTATGGCGAAAGCCCGACAAATATTAAGCCTCGCACAAGTAAGCAAATCGTCAGTGAATTATACACACTCCTTAGTAATACGGGGATACCCGGTCCTTATTTATTTATTGCCGAGGCGGCAGGAGGTTTCTACATACAACATTTTGCAAGATTATATCCCGAATTGGCGGCAGGTATGATTTTAGTAGATTCCACTACTTCCCGCATCTTTGAATTTGACGAGCTTGATGCTCCCAAGTTTCAGGAAGTGCTATCATTGCACAAGAGAATGGAAGGACTGAAAGCCTTTACAGTGATGGAGGAAGACGATTTTAACAAAACCGTACCGCATTTCCTCAAAGATTTATTTCCTCAATTTCCCGAGGATTTACAGCAGCAGATAACTGCATATATGTGCGACCAGCAGCTCTATAAAACAGTTATTGACGAATATGACGCATTGAAGGAAAGCGTGGAACAGTTTAATGATGCCGGAGATTTTCCGCAAATTCCGATAAGCGTTCTGTGCCGCGACCCGAAAATAATGATAGACACTGCTAAACAAATCGGCGTCCCCGAAGAAGAAGCAAAACTAGTCGAAGACCTATGGGTAGAGCATTCCGAATCATTAAAAAAATTGAGTAATGATACCGATTTCAAAATTGTCGAAGGTGGTGTATCCTCATTACATTTATCGCATCCGCAGGTTATCGTTGAGGAATCGCTTAAAATGCTCAAAAAACTCGTTGGCTTATCTGCAATGATGAATGAGGGCAGAGTTTTTGAGATTTAATTCTGTTTAAATAAGATTTATCTTTCATTCGTCATAGTATTTTCGGAAGATTATGTTTCACATTTTCTAAATAATAATAATGACAAAGAAGAAACAAAAAGATATACCAATTGAAGATAATTCGGAAATGCAAGAAGAAATAATGAGCAAAAAACAGAAGAAAGAAAAAGAGACGAAAGATAGCAAGACGTCTAACGCCGAATTAATTGAATCTCTTAAAAAGGAAAACTCTGAATTAAAGGATAAATTAATCCGCAAGACCGCTGAACTGGATAATGTCATCAAGCGTTGCGAAAAAGAAAAAATGGATATGATTGATTATGCCAATGAAAAGCTAATCATCAAATTGCTCGAACTCGTTGATGACTTGGACAATGCGGTTGAAGCCGGAAAAGAATCGCACGACTCGGCAACAATTCTGACGGGTGTGGAAATGATTCACCAAAAAGCAAAAAAACTATTAGATGACGAGGGGGTAAAAGCTCTTGACAAGTCCGAGGGAAAGCCTTTTGATGTGAACCTGCACGATGCTATGGTTTCTATGCCTTCGGATAAGCCGGAAGGTATTGTTATTCAAGAAATACAAAAGGGATATACCCTCAGGGACAAAGTAATCAGACATTCCAAAGTAATTACATCTTCGGGAGCCGCAGATGAGAGAGAAGACAACAACAATGAGTAAGCGAGATTATTATGAGATATTAGGCATAGCGCGTCAGGCAACAATTACGGAAATTAAGGCATCTTACAGGAAATTGGCTATGAAGTTTCACCCTGATAAGAATCCTGATGATGCCGCCGCCGAAGAGAAATTCAAAGAAGCGACCGAAGCATACGAAGTACTGAGCGATGACAATAAGCGAGCCAAATATGACCAATTCGGACACGAAGGCTTGCGTGCCGGCAGAGACTACCATAATTACGGCGGCGCCGAGGATATATTTTCTCATATTAACGATATGTTTGGCGGTAGTATTTTCGATGAGTTCTTTGGGGCTGGTCGCGGCAGAGGCGGCAGGCAAGCCCGTCCAACGGGTGAACGCGGCAGCGATATTAGGATTCGCCTACCTCTTACTCTCGAAGAAATTGCAAAAGGTGTAGAGAAAACAATTAAAATAAATCGTCATCAAACCTGCGACAATTGCAACGGGACAGGCGCCAATAGCAGTAATGGTTTTAAGCAATGCCCCGCTTGCAACGGGACGGGCGAAATCCGCAGTGTTTCCCGTTCGATGTTTGGACAGTTTATTAATGTTAGTCCTTGCACTCATTGCGGCGCTACAGGAAAAATCATTAGCGACCCTTGCAATATTTGCAATGGTGAGGGACGTAAGCATGGTGAAGACAGCATCAGCGTAAAAATTCCTGCCGGAGTGGAGGAAGGAAATTATTTACCTGTCAGTGGTAAAGGTAATGCGGGAAGACGCGGTGGCGAAACAGGCGACCTAATTGTTGTTATCGAAGAAAAGGAACACCCATATTTTGATAGAAACGGCAATGATATTATTTATCATTTGGATATTAGCTTTCCGGACGCCGTACTCGGCGGCAAGTATGAAGTGCCGACAATAGACGGAATTGAAAATGTAAAAATCGAACCCGGTACACGTGCAAATACAATCATCAAATTGCACGGACGGGGTATTCCCAATCTTAATTCCTATGGTAGTGGGGACGAAATAATTGTTGTGGATATACACGTTCCCAAATCCGTTCCGTCAAACCATAAAAGCCAACTAAAAGAAATGGCAAAGAGTACTCATTTCAAACCGAAAGCAAAAAAGGGAAAAGAAAAAGACTTTTTCAGTAAAGTTAAAGAAATGTTTTCATAGTATTTCTTATTGATTTTAATAATGTATATCAGAAAGAGCGGTAAGTTCCGCAGGTTTATTCTTCATACAGAATATAACACCAAGTTTCCCGCTTGGTGTTTTTTTTCAATATGATTAAATAATTCTTTAATTTTAACTTTACTAAAAATAATAAATAAAAAATTTTGAACATAATAACATCAAATATTAATAAATACAGACAGACTTTTGCAAATTCCAAATCTTTTCGTAAACAATTTGTTTTTGCATTGTCTGCTCTTGTTGTCATCTTATTCTTTTTTACAAAATTTCTAACATATATTGAGTCTCGACAAGGTAGTGTATTATATGACCCGATATTAAATCTATTTACCCCCGTTGATGTTACTTGGTTTACTTTTATTCTACTATATTCCTCAATAATTTTAGCAATCATATATTTTTTGCAAGAGCCGAAATTATTATTATTGATGATGAGTGCTTATGTTATTATGCTACTATTCAGAATGAACGCAATGTATATAATGCCGCTCGAACCACCGGTATTGATGATTGCGCTCAATGACCCGTTTATTGAATTCTTCGGACAGACAAAAACGCTCACACGTGATTTGTTCTTTTCCGGGCATACGTCTATATTATTTCTATGCTATCTGACTGCCGAAAGCAAAAGAATAAAGAATTATTTCCTTCTTGCTACAATTTCAATAGCAGTTTTATTATTAATCCAACACGTGCATTATAGTGCCGATATATTGATTGCTTTCTTTGTCTCCTATGTTTCATATACTATTGCCAAACGAATTGTTGTGTAAAAAAATCCGCAGACCTCACTACATTGATTTATTATTTGCCTAATGAGATTCCTGCTGTTGCAGGAATGACAGTAATGGGAGAATGAAAGGCAAACAGCCACTCCTCACCCCAGCCCTCTCACAATGGACGTGGGAACAAACAGCCACTGCTTTTCTTTCCTCTCCCGTTGGGAGAGGATTAAGGTGAGGGTACAAAAAAACACAAAACAGCCGACCTCTCTGTCGCTTCGCGACATCTCTCCTTAGCAAGGAGAGAAAAAGAACAGCCGGATATTTTGCCTTTTGCATTTCTTTCCCCTCCTTGGAGGGGGTTGAACAATACAGTGTATTGTTCAACGGGTGGGTTCAAGAGCATCAGAACAGCCGACACACCCCTAAATCCCCTCTTTTTAGAGGGGACTTAAACAGCCGCTCCTCACCCCAGCCCTCTCACAAAGGGCGAGGGAGTAAACAGCCGAAAGACAAAATCGCACCCTGAAGGCTCCGGTTTCGTAGTAATTTTTTCTACACTTTTCTACGTTTTAGTGAATTTTTTACTACGATGCCGCAGGAAAAGCAGTAATTACAAAATATCGTATAAATAGTTGTATTATCAATTGGTTATAAGATTTGTGCAGTTTGGTAATTTTCTACGTTTTTCTACGTTTTTCTACACTTTTCTACACTTTGCAAATTTCTTCTATATATACCTATTACTTTTCAAAGAACGTGGAGTGAGCGAACACTCATTTGCAATATAATGTAATTGAGATGTGGCGACAAGAAAACGGTTTTAAAATTATTTTTGAATGGAACAACCGCTCCTTACCCCAGAAATATTGAAAAAAAAATTGTGATTTGCGGAGAATAATCATTATATTTGTCGCAAATAATGCGGAGAATAGCAAATGAATATTACAAAATACATATATCAATATGAAGATTGGCCAAATTTTATTTGGGATATTAAAGAAATATCCAATTTATTGGCAGAAGTAAGAAATCAACAAGGTCGATTGATTGGCAAAATGGAATCTTTGGGTTTTAATTTGCAGAATGAGGCTTACCTTGAAACGTTAACAATTGATATATTAAAATCAAATGAAATCGAAGGTGTTGTTCTAAATAAAGAAGAAGTTCGTTCATCTATTGCTCGAAGATTAGGAATTGATGTTGGAGGTTTGCCACCAATCAATAGGAATATTGAAGGAATTGTTGATATGATGTTTGATGCGACAAAGAATTTCGATAAAGCTTTAACTAAAAAGAGATTATTTGATTGGCATTATGCGATGTTTCCAATGGGAAGAAGTGGAATGTTTGAAATTGTTGTTGGAGATTGGAGAAAAGACTTAAAAGGTCCTATGCAAGTTGTTTCCGGTGCTTTTGGTAAAGAAAAAGTGCATTATGAAGCACCGCCGGCAAAAGTGATGGACAGCGAAATGGTAATATTTTTAGATTGGTTTAATAGTAAGACGGATATCGATTTGGTGTTGAAAGCAAGTATTGCGCATTTATGGTTTGTAACGTTACACCCTTTTGAAGACGGAAACGGAAGAATAACCAGAGCGATTACCGATATGCTACTTGCTCGTTCAGATGGGCTTTCTCAAAGATTTTACAGTATGTCATCTCAAATACAAAAAGAGAGGAAATCATATTATAGTATTCTTGAAAAAACACAAAAAGGCAAACTTGATATTACTGAATGGATTAATTGGTTTT
>CAZOOR010000009.1:0-46846 GCA_964581505.1 uncultured Hyphomicrobiales bacterium | reverse complement strand
GCGATAGCGATTGATTTTTCTGCAATTTATACTTCACTACCAAGTCAACGGAAATCTCATAAAAATCCCCGATGTCAAGCCAAAGCCTGCATCGGGGTTTTCTATTTACTTTCCTAATCGAAATCACTTTAAACAAAGTAATTCCCTTCCTATTCTTCATTCTTTGTCGGTTGTAGTGCTTCTTTTACTTGTACTTCCAGCGATTTGAATAATTCGTCATTATCGGATAGAATTTTTTTCAGACCTTCACGCCCCTGCACTCTCTCGCTATCGAATGTGTACCATGAACCGCTTTTTTGAATGATGCCGAATTGTGTACCGAGGTCAATCATATCGCCGATTTTCGAAATTCCCACGTTATACATAATATCAAATTCCACTTCCTTGAAGGGCGGTGCAACTTTGTTCTTGACAATTTTGGCACGTACACGGTTACCGATAATTTCCTGACTGTCCTTTATCACTTCCTTACGGCGTACATCAATTCTTACGGAAGCGTAGAATTTTAGGGCATTGCCACCGGTTGTTGTTTCTGGATTGCCATATACTACACCGATTTTGCTACGCAATTGATTGGTGAAAATTACACAAGTATTTGATTTGCCAATGGCGGCATTGAGTTTTCTCATTGCTTGGGACATAAGCCTTGCTTGGGAACCCATCTGTGCATCACCCATATCGCCTTCGATTTCAACACGGGGCGTTAATGCCGCAACAGAGTCAATCACTATTACATCAAGGGCGCCGCTGCGTACAAGTGCCTCAACAATTTCGAGAGCCTGCTCGCCAAACTCCGGTTGGGAGAGCAGTAAATTATTTAAGTCCACGCCAAGCCTCTGTGCATAGTTGGCGTCCATTGCGTGTTCGGTATCTACAAAAGCCGCTAAACCGCCTTTCTTCTGTGCTTCTGCAATCACGTGGAGGCAAACCGTAGTTTTGCCTGATGATTCAGGACCATAAATTTCTACAATTCTGCCACGCGGCATACCGCCTATACCTATCGCAAAATCAAGCGACAAACAACCGGTAGGAATTGCATCGACCTGAACAACATTAGTATCGCTCAATCGCATTATTGAGCCTTTGCCGTGTTGCTTTTCTATTTGGTCTATTGCAATATTTAGGGCTTTCAACTTCTCAGGACTGATAGTCGGACTATCTGTATCTTTTTGCTGTTTTTCTTTTGCCATTTCTTCTTTTCTAATTTGTTATTAAATTATTAATCTTTGCTTAATACGTAAATATTATTTTTTTTATGATTTGTTGAGTTCCTGCATTCAGCCTAACAAAATAAACACCACGCGAAATAGATTCGGGCATCCAAGTGAATTTATGGTTGCCGCTTGTTAGTACTCCATTGTGTATTGTTGCAACTGTATAGCCAATCATATCAACGATAGAAAGTGTAACCAAACCGCTATTATCCAAATTGAGCGAAATATCACATTGTGCATTAAACGGATTAGGGCTAACCAGTATCGGCGACTCAAATTCAATGTCGGTATTTTGTGCCTCTACATCAGTATCGGGATTGGGGAATTCCGGACAGAAACTCCAAGAAAGAATATCGTGATTCTCTACTGCACAACCTGTGGCAGATGTAAATCCGACAAACGCACGATACCCTCTATCCAATTTAAGATATTTTCCTATTTCAAATTTATCCAAGCGAAGCACTTCCTTTGTCGGGTTATTGACGGTATCGAGAAAGACCTTAAGAGTTTTGTCTTTTAGACGGAAAACAATACGTGCATAGTAAATTGTGCTATCGGCAAGCATAGGCATAATTTTGTCATTCATCGCAAGATTTGCCTGCATCGTGTGTTTTGATGTATTCTTCTCTGTTCGCATAGTTTGTACGGCAATATGATTCCCGTTCGGGTCGAAAAAGTTCTCAATCTGATGGGCATCGTTGGAATATGTATCAAACTCAATTGCCAAGCTGTTATATATACCTTCGTAGCCTATGCTGCCACCGGCATAGCCGATAGCGGCGGTACCTGAATTTTGTATTACAAATGCAATGCCGTCTGCACCCTGAGCAGAGCCATCGGTACAATTATAATTATTGCCTTGCGAAAACCTAAATGCAAAATCAGTAGAAAAGCCGTCAAGTACCGGAACAGTTTCATTGTACCACATTGTACCGACTTGATAGAATAAATTGCCTGTCAATCTTGCAATGTTTTGTGTGATGGAGGCTTTACCGTTTAGCATCAACTTTGTTCTGTCCGTAAAATCCGGATACTCGAATGCGGAAAGGTCGCACTCACTTGCAATGATATAGAAAGCGGCAACTGCAATGCTTCCGCATTTTGTTGTTAAATATAGTGTATCACGTTTGGGGATATTGTCTTTCATTGTAAATTTTATTTTTACGGAATCTGTCTGCTTAGGTTTAATCATTGAAAAAGAAGTGATGACTTCCCCTAAATCATTTTGTGCAAGAGTTTGTGATATAATCTTATGCTTAAACTTGCCGTGATTAATGATATTAATTGTTACCGTATCAGTCGGACGTGCATTCACAACAAATACGGGCAAAGTATCCGCATTCATATTGCCGGGAACAGAAAATGTCAGCCCGGGTATTTCAACTCGTTTGAACACAATTTTATGTGCATTATCTTTGGCAGATACTATTGCTTGTGAGTCGTATTTTTTATTGATTAATTCTACTGTAAATGTTGTTTGATATTTATTCTTATAGTTCGCTATATTAACTTTTGCATTTTTTGTAGAGTCCTGTACTTCGGAAACATTGACAAGATAGCGTTTTTGAATATTTGATGTAATTATTTTACCGTAACTTTTGAAGCAGGTATCTGTTACAGTAATACTTGGCGGGTCGTAATTAATCGCTTTAAGCCCCATACCTCCTGTATATCCATAAGAATTTGCACCGCCGTAACCATAAATATAAACACCAATCGCATCTTTTGCCGCTACGTTATGAATTCCGGCTTTTACACTTTGGTGTGTGTAATAATAATTTGTACCTGAGATTTTTTTAAATTCCGTAGCTGCTATTTTCAGTACATCAATATATACACTATCTAACGCATTCTTTGGTGCAACAAGAGTAATATATTGTTCACTATAAACAGGATAATAGTTATTGTTTCCCGAATTTTTTTCCCAAGCTTGAACGTTGATTACTTTACATTTTTTAATGAATTGCTCCTTAGGAGGAATTAGCATCATAAACGGGTCGCCCAAAGCTCTGGTATAATTCAATTTTCCGGCAGTATATTTGAATATTCCTGCAAGTATAGGTTGTGATGCAGTTAGGACAGCAGGTGATGTCAATGGACTTTCATAAAATTCACCTTTGTTAAGAATTTTTACCATAGTTCCATTAATAGTGATACGAGTATTATCCTGACAAGCAAGAACTCTATATAGTGAACCCCTTTGAGAATTTATATCATTCGGTTCGTGTGGAGGAATTAAAAAAGCATTTTTACCCCAAGTGGATACAGATGGTATTTGTTCGACTAAACAGTCGCGTGAAGTTCCCTTCGAATCGGTAACCGGAATATTAGCCCGTTGATGTCCACCAAATACTGCAATAGGTTTGTCGGAAACAATATGAGTACCGGTTAGGTCGGGATTCCTTTTAACCGTCCCGAATTTTGCTTGAACAAGATAGGAATATCCTTTATTTAATCTAATAGTTTGTTTCCCTGCCGGATGTTTGAATGTTGCTACCGGTGTTTCAATTTCTACAACTGTATTATTCTGTGTAGCAACAATTAGAAATTGCGATGGTGTACGTTGTAGCGTTGAGGTTAGGGAATATCTGCCGTCAGACGAATATGACATAACATAGTATTCCAATCCCACATTATCATAAGGCAGGACAAGAAAAGCATCACTTGTCGTTACCGCCTGCGTATGTGCATACACCGTAACATCATTATCCGTTTCAATATGGAAATATTGAGGTGCAGGTGTTTCCGTTTGATAGTTTGCCCATAATCGCCCATGAAAATTATAACCGACAATTTCATAATCTGCAAAGCATACTTTAAATGTGTAGAGTTGATTTGCATTATTAATTGTAAATTTTTCAA
Organism: uncultured Hyphomicrobiales bacterium; assembly: GCA_964581505.1. Taxonomy (GTDB): domain Bacteria; phylum Bacteroidota; class Ignavibacteria; order Kapaibacteriales; family UBA2268; genus CAZOOR01. Next base: position 42,770 of record CAZOOR010000009.1, on the reverse strand, counting down.
CCGATTCTATACCGGCTTTATCTCGATAAGTAATTTTTCCCTTAGTAGGCTTTTCGGCATTAATAAAAATGTAAAGCGAATCTCCGAATTTTTTCTTAGGGTCATAAGAATCAATATTATTGTGGAAATTAGGCATAAACGAAAGCCAAAAATCTTTTCCTTTACTTTCTTTGCCGGCTTTTGTTTCTGAAAATGATAAAACAAATATTAAAAGCAATAAAAAACAAATCTTTTTCATAATTAACACCAAATTTTAACTTTATGAATTAGCAAATCTAATAAATTTTTTTGTTTTTCAAACATAATATTATCTTTTTAATCGTTATATATAAATATCGCAAATTTTAATAAATTGAATATACGATAGTTTGCGACATAAATTGACATTGAAAGGATAAAATATGAATGTATTGTTAATCGGAAGCGGAGGCAGGGAGCATGCCCTTGCGCATACTATCTCCAAATCAGAGATGTTGGATAAGTTCTATTGCTTACCCGGTAATCCTGGTATCAGGAAGTTCGCCAAACCATTTGATTGCGGGTTAGATAACTTTTATTTAATTTCGGACAGGTGCAAAGTTAAGGAAATTGACCTTGTCGTAATTGGTTCCGAACAACCTTTGGCTGATGGTTTAGCTGATTTTTTGCGAGAAAAAGGTATTAATGTTTTTGGACCTTCAAAAGCCGCCGCATTGTTGGAATCATCTAAAGCATTTGCAAAGGATTTTATGAATAAATATAATATTCCTACGGCGGCTTATGTAAAATTTACTACCGCTCAGGAAAGTGAAGCATTGGACTATTTGAAGTCAGCCGCTTATCCGCTTGTGATTAAGGCCAATGGACTTGCCGCCGGAAAAGGTGTCATTATTGTTGATAATTATGATGAAGCATCTAAAACGGTAAAAAGTATGTTTGGCGGAAAATTCAAAAGTGCCGGTGATACTATTGTGATTGAAGAATTCTTACAAGGCGAAGAGGCGTCGATTCTTGCTGTCTCTGACGGAAAGGATTTTATTACTCTGGCACCCTCCCAAGACCATAAACGGGCTTTTGACAATGATGAAGGACCCAATACGGGCGGAATGGGTGCCTATGCTCCTGCTCCAATAGTAAATGAAACGGTTCTCGAAAAAGTGAAAGAAAAAATTATTAAACCTGTGATTGACAATATGCGTAAAGAAGGTACTTCATTTATAGGTTGTCTCTATGCCGGACTTATGATTGATAATAACGAACCGAAAGTAGTTGAATTCAATGTGCGTTTCGGCGACCCTGAGACGCAGGTTGTTCTGCCGATATTTGACGGCGACTTTTTAAGACTTATTTTTTCTGCCGCTCGCGGCAGTCTGGCTCCATCGGTTATTAATAACGTGGCAAACGGAGCCGCCTGTTGTGTTGTTTTGACTTCCGAAGGTTATCCGGCATCATACAAGTCTGGATTTGAAATTAGCGGCATCGAAGAAGCGGAAAATGAAGGAGCAATTGTTTTCCATGCGGGGACAAAATGGGAAGATGATTTGCTTAAATCCGCCGGCGGAAGAGTACTGGGTGTTTGTGCCGTTGCCGATAATCTGAAGCAAGCTCGTGATTTGTCGTATAAGGCGGTTGATAAAATTAATTTTGAAAATAAATTCTATCGTAAAGATATTGCTACTAAGGGATTGTGATATTCATATTTGTTGTATGAAAGCAATTTAAAGGCTGTCTCAAATGACAGCCTTTTTTTGTGTTAATGCTTAAAGAGTGAACGGTAATTTATAAAATAACTCACATTTATTTGTTCACTCAAACTATCTCCAAGTTCTTTGTTGCCTGTCCACAGAATAAACCCCTTGCTTGCGCCCGGTTCAATGAGTGCAAGGGCGGTATCGGAACTGCCGGCAAAGAATAAAGGAAGATTTTCGGCTATTTGTTGTTTGTAAATTTGTATTGTATCGTTTGAAAAGTGAATCGGTTCGAGAATATCTGTCGAAAGTACTTCAATATCATCAAATTTTGTCATCTTATGCTTTATACCCAAACAGTGTTTTGCAGGTATTGCAAGGCGTGCCGCCACAGTCTCCACCAAATACTGATTACTCATTGACACTACATAAATTTTAAATCCCTGTTCTTTCAGCAAATTTACTATTAATTTGAAATGAGGATTAATGCGTGGTACAGCCACTTTATATACGGTATCATCTTCAAAAAATGTAATATTATCATCCTTCATATTCAGTACCACATCTGCAAAACGCTTAACGCAACCAATCTCCATTCCAGCGAATGCTTGCGATGCTTTGATATATGCGGTTTGCTCCTTACCGTTAGTAAGCCGTTCTTGATATTTGCTCCATTTGAAATTTATATCAATCTCATTTTCAAGTAAATAGGCAACAGCGGCATCGGTTATACTACCGAGTAAGAGCGTATTGTTCAATTCAAAGATTGCTATTCTATCTTTATTATCAATGCCTTCCAGTGTATCAAAAAATTTTTCAAGATTAGCTTTAAGCATAGAGGGAAACTGAGGGAATTTCCGCTCTTTTCGTAATGGTTTCTTTTTATTTCTTTTTATTGCCGCCATCGAATGCAAAAACGGAATAGTGTCTATTTATATTTTTATATTCGGAATGTAATTTACGTTGAAATCATTTAACGAGAGAAGTAATCTATACACTTTGGTTTCCAAATTTTCGGGCCAGTCCTTGTTGGGGTGTTTGTCCGATAATCTTGCATTTTCAATTGCGGCATCAACGTTTTCCATCAATTTTATGGTAGAATATCTCGAATGATCATATCCCACAAGATATTTTTTCAAAGCTAATTCCAACTGATTTTTCTTCATTAATTGCATTTGTTTATGTTGATTATAATTATTTACATCAATGAAATGTAATAATAACCAAAGTTCAAATTTTGGATTAGAAAAAGCTGTATTGATATTTTTTTTCTTGCATTCCCTAAATATTTCTTTTAACATTTTTGGTTGCCAATAGTCAATATCACAGACCATCCACAATTCATCGTAATCGGCATCAATAGTATCATTTTTCTTTATCTTGGACAATCTTTCAAAAACGTCACGGGGTGAGCTTTTTCCGTCTTTTGTTTGTAGAATAAGAATTTGCATTCTGTTATTTCGCAATTTTTCTTTTAATGCTTCAAAATATATTGCTTCGGTTTTTTCGCCTTCTGTGGCAATAACAAAAAGTTTGGGTTCTCTGACTTTACTTTTTCGGGCATATTTACTTCCTTGCATATCAGTCATTCTCGGTATTTTCTAACAAATCATTATAAAATTCTACATTATGTCTAAACGGTATGCCGCCGAATCGACCTAATAGATACGATTTCTTAATATCCTTATCAAATCTTGGCTTGAATTCTTCTAATGAATATAATTGCGAACTTCCGATTTTATCCTTTTCCATAAACCAAATTTCATCACGCCTTAAAAAATCCAAGTCTAATAAATTAAGTTCGTGTGTAGTTAAAATTAGCTGAGACGATTTACTGAATTTAATAAATAATTCGATGAACAATGAAGTCAATGCCGGATGTAAACTCCGTTCAATTTCATCTATTACAAATACTTTTTCAGTTAAGTTGGATAATATCAAAGCAGGGATTAAATCAAATAATCGCTGCGTGCCGTCCGACTCCTCATTAAATTCAAACTCAATATCCTCGCTATTAAGCGATTCTTTTCTTGTTATCAACTTTTCGGCGATCTTGTTACTATGTTCATCTTCAGTAATTATAATCTTTTCAATTAATTTTCTCGAAGTTCTGTTCTTATCAAGTAATTTTATTTTTACTCTATCCGATTTTTCGTCCGTATATTTTTCTTCTTCAATTTGCTTATAATCAATTGTTTTAATTCCCGTATCGAAAAGATTTAATATACTCATAAACTTTTTTTTGAATTCATCTCGTTTCAACTCTAATTGAATCGGGTATATAGAGTCTGGATAAATCACGGTAAGTATATTTTTAAACCAGTGAAATACGCGTTTAATATGAGTATTATCAAGATTTCTAATAAAAAATTCAGTTAAAAATAATTTATTCTTCGGACAGCCGATAGCTAAAAATTCCACAAACTTGCCGTCAGTGGCATTTTCTTTTAAGAAAGAAACGTCAAATCTGCCACTTTCTCTGGTAAAAATCTTTTTATCATTTGTTCTCTTATTAACTATATACAGCCATTCACTCTCAATTATATTATGATAAATGCTAAACCCGTATTTATAAAATACATCGTTACTTTTAATTACAAATTCAAATAATACCGGTTTTTTATGCGATTCTTTGTCAAGTTTAAATGTCGGAATAACAAAATCATCATTAATTGATAAAACATCATTTATTATTGATTTTGCAAAATTTATTGCATCTACCAGATTGCTTTTGCCTGAGGCATTAGCTCCGTATATTAAGCCGAGTTTTAATAAATCGAAATCTTTATAATTACTTTTACCTTTAACGATATGTTCTTTATGTTTGCGGGGTGAACCCGGAGTAAGCAATAGCTCGGTTTGCTTATAAAATGATTTGAAATTTTCTACTCTAAATGATAAAAGCATAATATCGTCTTTCGTTGTTAAGTGAAATTATCACCTTGTGAACACAAAAATAAGTAAAAATTATCATATTTTTATTATTATTTATAAAATATTAGAAATTATCTAAAAAAAAGACTGCCTCTTTATGAAGCAGTCTTTTTGTTGTTCGATTACAATTTTACCAAATTGTTGCTCTTTGTTCCGGTGGTAAATACATTTTGCTATCAGGCTTCACATCAAACGCTTTGTAGAATTCTGGTACGTTCTGCAGAACTCCGAGAACTCTGAATTTGCCCGGTGAGTGCACATCATCACGTAAACGTCTCATTAATTCTTCGGGTCTGATATTGTTCCTCCAAACCTGTGCGTAGCCAATATAGAAACGTTGTTCGGGGGTGAAACCGTCACTTTTATCTTGCGATACTTTCCCGCCATTTGCCAATAGCCATGCTTGGTGCGATACCGTGATTCCACCGAAATCGGCAATATTTTCGCCAAGTGTCAGATTGCCGTTTACCTTGAAAGTATCAATTGCAACAAATTGACTATACTGCTCAACTAAACGCTGTACTTTTTGAGTAAATTTCTCGGCATCTTCAGGTTGCCACCAATCGCGTAAGTTCCCTTCCTTGTCGTACTGCCTGCCTTGGTCATCAAATCCGTGCGTCATCTCATGTCCGATTACCGTACCGATAGCACCGTAATTAACGGCATCATCAGCATCAATATTGAAGAAAGGCGGTTGCAAAATAGCGGCAGGGAATACTATTTCATTCATATTTGGATTGTAATAGGCATTCACTGTTTGCGGTGTCATGTGCCATTCCTTGCGGTCAGGTACTTTCCCGATTTTATCCAATTGGCGGCGGACATTGAATTTGCCGGCATTTATCGTATTTTGGAAATAATTATCACGTGATATTTCAACAGACGAATAATCAATCCATTCATCGGGATAACCGATTTTGACATTCATTCTGTTTAGTTTGTCCAAAGCTTCTTTCTTGGTTTTGTCGCTCATCCAATCAAGATTTTCAATACGCATACCGAGGGCTTTCTTCAAATTGCCTACAAGTTCCAGCATACGGCTTTTTGCTTCGGGCGGAAAATATTCTTTTACATAAAGCTGTCCGACTGCTTCACCCAAGTCGCCGCTTGTTTGGTTCAGGACTCTTTTCCATCTGTCCTGAAGTTTTTCACTTCCCGAAAGCACTGTACCGTAGAAATGGAAATGTTCGTTTACAAAATCGGAACTTAAATAGTTGGAAGCACCGCGTAGCAAATTCCATTTGAAATAAGTTTTCCAAGTATCAAGAGATTGTGATTTAATAAGCGAAGCGGCTCTTGCAAAGAACTCCGGCTGCCCTACATTGATTTCATCTGTCTTGCTTACGCCAAGTCCGTCGAAGAATGCTTTCCAATTAAACTCGGGTGCATCTTTTTCCAAGCCGGCTAAATCGACTTTATTATAGTTTGTTTGCGGGTCGCGGAGTGCAACGTTTGTGCGTGATTTCTCGGCAAGTTTCGTTTCAAATTCAAACACTTGTTTCGAGGCAATCTGTGCATCATCATCATTGTAACCAATCAGCTTGAACATATTTGTAATATGTTTGACATATTCCTCACGGATTGTTTTGGAGCGTTTGTCTTCATTAAAATAATAATCACGATTGCCAAGTCCGAGTCCGCCTTGATAGAAATTGGCAATAACCATTGTACTGTTTTTCTCGTCCTGTCCTGCATAGAATGAAAATAGAGGATTTAAGCCTGTCAAGTGCATTTCAGCAATTAGTGGCACTAATTCATCATTGGTTTTTAGTGCATCAATTTTCTTTAACCAAGGTTCGATAGGTTCGTAACCGAGTTTTTCAATCTCTTTCTCATTCATACCGGCATAATAATAATCGCCGATTTGTTGTTCGACACTACCTTTCTTATGATTTTTGTTTTTCGATACATTCTCGAAAAGTGTTTTCAATTTGTTTAGATTTTCTTCGTATAGCTGCGTAAATGCCGCATACATCGGATACTCCGGAGGTATAGGATTGTTCTTTATCCAACCGCCATTAGTATATTGAAAGAAATTATCACCGGGCTTTACTGATAAATCCATATTCTTTTTGTCTATGGCTTTTACCGTCTCTTTCTTCTGTACTTCTTTTTTATCTGTACAGGCGCTTGCTATAAGCATAATTGATATTCCGAAAATTAATAAAAAATATTTCATAAACTTATTCCTAAAAAAATTTAACAATATGGTTACTATTTACGATATAATAATAAAAAAGTTGCTTTTTCTTACTTGATTTTTTTCCACACTTCAATAAAAACCGTTCGGGAGAGAAATCTCTCTATCGGTGTTTTGTAGGAATTAATCCCCGGCGGAAATTCTGATGAAGCATAGCCCAGCGGTTTTTTGATTGTTGCGTTTCTCACTATTTTATGAATATATGCCGCCGTATTCTCTGCGCGTCTTTGTGAAAGCTCTCTGTTGTATTTCAATGTGCCGAGCCGGTCGGTATAGCCTTTAACTCTTATGATTGACTTATCTGCTATATTGTGTACAAAATCTTTAATTATATTCTTTGCAGTTTTGTTCAATTTGTCATCTGAAACATTAAACAAAATGAGCGATAACCTTTGTATTTCATAATCGGCACTACTTACATTGATGGGAATAGTTTTCTCGAATTTGCCGATTTGTCCCTCGAAATCAATCATAGAAATTTCTACTTTTAGCGGTTCGGCAGAAAAGAGCATTGTCAAATCCTTGTACGTTAATGTGTCGCTAATTACATCGGGGAAGCCATTACCGCTATGTTGCGAAATCACCTTGTCGCCTTTTCTGATTACAATTGACCAGCGGGCAATGCCTTTTTTGGTAGAACCATTATTTACAAAGCGAAGAACCGGCGGATTAATCTTTATTGGTTCCGAATACCTTTTATTTTTAATCGGTGCAAGCAATTTCGGATTATCGGAACTGAGTTCTGCACGACTATTGTCTGCAAAGCCGCTATCATTTCTTGTGAGTGTGGGTGCCGGCGGATGGCAGGTCGGACTATGTCTTATTATTAATTGCGATTGTTTAATATGCCATTTCTTATGCAGATATTCGGCAATTGCTTCCGCCCTGCTTTTTGTTAGTTTGGTATTTACTCCGTCCGAAAGAGTATCGCAATAAGCATTGATATATAATTTTGCATTCGGAATTTCCTGCATTCGCTTAGCGATAATATTCAGCAGATTTTTCTGATATTCCAAAGCATTAATACTCATTTTTTCAAGAACAAAAGTATTAATATCCGTATCAACATTGTAGTACATATTCAGGTCGGCGGAATTCTTTGGGAAGAATACAGCCGGAATAAGTGGGAACACCTGTGTAATGTACCGAGATTCCAGTTCGATTTCCTCTGCATTTACATCAAATTGTACGCGAGGAACAGGACGTTTAAATATAGTATCAGTGCGGAGTATAATGCTTTTGTGAATAATCTTTCCGTTTTTTGTTTCTATATATTCTTTTGTTTGTTCCATTCCGAACTTGAATTGATTATGAATAATATCCTCATTTATGATAGTCAGAGTATCAATATTAATAACTTGCTCGAATATTTCGTGTGGTACTTCAAGACGGGGCGAATATTTAAGCTGAAAACCTAACATCAGGGCGCTTGCCTGCCAGTCGTAAAATTTGATTATATCACTTCTGCCAAAATTATATGTAATAGTAGGAGCAAGTAGCCAATCGGAGTTTGCGTTTAATCGAATATCATATTGCATACCCAAGAATAAGGAGGCATATACGGGTTGAGCATCTGGAATCAAGCCGGAAATATCATTGCGAATTTTACTATTTGTTTCTTCAAAATAGCCATCAATCGGTTCAACCAATTTCTCATATTGACGGAAGTCCGATTTAATTATAAAACCAATATGTCCGCCACCAAATATATTAAATCTATCAATAATATTGTAGCTCAAATACGGAGTAAAACCAATATCCGAGATAGATACATCAAGAATATGGCGGCACAATCCCTGTTCACTTCTATCGTCGAACTCCACAATTTTATTTTCATCTGCCGAGATAGTGGCATTCCACACATAATAACCCAACCCCAACCCGATATCCAAGTGATAAGGTGTCCGAAATTGATAATTAATACCAAAGGAATAGCCCTTACCTTCACCATTTTCGAATTGCGGACAACAGTTCTTAACAAGTGGCAGATAAGAAAACTTTGCATTGTGATAATTTAGGTGATAATTACCAAAAAGAATATACTCCGGTCTTAAATCAAATGTATCATTGGTATTGTTGTACGGCTCGGAAAGAGTATTACTCTTTTCACTATCGTTCGTATTATCGGCAACTGCTATACCGATAAAAATAAAGAATAAAAAAATATATGTTTGGTAGCGACCGAGCAAAAATGTTTTTCCTTATTTCCATTCCAAAAACAACAATTTATTAATTTTAACAACAAATCCAATTCAAAAAGAAAAAATATTAAATTATTCATACTAATTAGTCCGAATTGAATTATCTTTGCAACTTGATTTTCTGAAAAATCAAGAAACATATTATAAGTTATTAGATTTGCTAATACGTTATTGAAATAACATAAATTGAAAGAAAGATGAAAACGGAAATTATTAACGAGAAAAGAATAAATGAGTTGCTGGAAAGCGGCTCGAAACAAGACAAGGCAAAGACCGATGAAATATTGGCGAAAGCAATGGAGATGCGTGGTCTTTCGTCGGAAGATGTCAGCTACTTGCTTGGAATTGAAGATGATGAAAGCTTGAACAAATTATTCGAGACTGCATTCAAAATAAAAGACGAAATATACGGCAGTCGATTAGTGCTGTTTGCACCTCTGTATGTTTCCAACTACTGCTCAAATAATTGTCTATATTGCGGCTTTCGAGTGGATAATAAAGACATTGACAGGACACAACTCGTTTCCCGTGAAATTGAAGAAGAAACGCGTGCTATTTTGGAACAGGGACATAAAAGGGTGCTTCTTCTAATGGGAGAGAACCATCACTTAACTCCTTTCGATTACCTCGAAGAATCTATTGATGCAATTTATAGAGCAAGAGATGGAAAAGGTAGTTCCATTCGCAGAATAAATGTAGAAATTGCTCCGCTCAATGTGGAGGAGTTTAAGCGTCTGAGCAAGATGGAAATCGGTACATACACGGTATTTCAGGAAACATATCATCGTGAGACCTATAATAAAATGCACCCAACTGGTCCCAAATCTAATTATGATTTTAGACTTGAAACGATGGATAGGGCTTTGAGTAATGGAATGCACGATGTCGGTATAGGTACACTATTCGGATTGTATGACTATCGCTTTGAGGTGCTGGCGATGATTGAACATGCCAAGCATTTGGACGAGACGTTCGGAGTAGGTCCTCATACAATTTCCATTCCGAGAATTCAAGCCGCCGATAATGCACCATATTCTAAAAATATTCCTTGGGCTGTTTCGGATAGAGATTTCAAAAAACTCGTTGCGGTTATTCGTTGTGCCGTACCATATACGGGAATGATTTTATCAACGCGCGAACCTGCAAGACTACGCGAAGAATTATTTAATCTCGGAATATCGCAAATCAGTGCAGGCTCCAAAACAAATATCGGTGGTTATAAGCAAGCATTACAACATCCTGCGGATATGTCAGGTCAATTTGAATTGAACGATACGCGAAGCTCGGGAGAAATTATTACGGATACAATCAAACTCGGATTTATTCCTTCCTTCTGCACATCTTGTTATAGGCTTGGCAGAGTAGGTGGCGATTTTATGGATATGGCAAAACCCGGACTGATTAAATTATTCTGCCATCCGAATGCTCTTACTACATTAATGGAATATTTGCAGGATTATGCGGATACTAACACAAAGAAAATAGGTATGGCTCTAATCGAAAGCGAATTAAAAAATATTCCCGATTCGAAAATTCAGAAGAAAACAGAAGAGAATTTAGAAAGAATAATAAAAGGTGAACGAGACCTGTATTTGTAATTATGGCAAAAAATCACAAACGAACATTATCGGTTATTTTCTTTACGGTATTTCTCGACCTGCTTGGGGTAGGTTTGATTATTCCCGTACTTGCTCCAATATTAATTGACAATAAGTCGGGTATATTTGCCGCCGATACGGACTTCGGTACACGAACAATTATCTTTGGAATACTGCTTTCCATTTATTCTTTCTCGCAGTTTTTCAGTAATCCGATTTTCGGCGGACTGTCCGACCGTTTTGGCAGACGCAAGGTATTGCTATATTCTCTCATAGGTACAATAGTCGGATACGCCTTACTTGCTTTGGGTATTGAAAACAGCAGTCTGCTTCTTGTTTTTATCGGACGTATTTTGCCGGGTTTTGCGTCCGGTAATTTGACTATTGCTTATTCATCACTTGCTGATGTCAGTGATGATAAAACCAAAACAAAGAATTTCGGACTTATCGGAATGGCGTTCGGACTTGGTTTTGTCATAGGTCCATTTGTAGGCGGGCAGTTGGCAAATCCAGATATTATTTCTTGGTTTAATTATTCTACTCCGTTTATTGCGGCTGTTATTCTTGCTGTCATTAATCTTGTTCTTGCTTATAGATTTTTCCCCGAAACATTGCGGGAGAGTATTAAGAATAAAATTTCGTTCTTAGACGGCATAAAAAATATACAAAAAGCATTTTCTTATAAATCATTGCGTAGCCTTTTTATCATTGTTTTCATTAATAATTTCGGCTTTGCTTTTTTTACGCAGTTCTTCATAATCTTATTATTGAAAAAATACGGATTTATGCAGGAAGGAATTGGTATAATGTACGGCTATCTTGGTATTTGGGTTGCTATTTCGCAAGGAATTATTTTACGTCCTCTTGCCAATAGATTCCCTGCCGCTAAGATTGCACTTTATACATTGCCTTTAACAACAATTTTCCTAATTATTCTGCTTATACCGGATTCTGCAATATTTCTATATATAATAATTCCGTTTATTGCATTTTCGCAGAGTACGGCGACATCATCGATTCAAGCAATGATTTCAAATATTGCAAGCGATGATACTCAGGGCGAAATTTTGGGAATTTCCTCTTCAATGAATGCACTATCGCAGGCAATTCCGGCTCTTATCGGTGGGGGTGTTGCCGCCGCTAATCTATCATATCCGATTATCCTTGCCGCTCTTTCCGCATTTATTGCGTGGGTTCTTCTCGTAAATCTTAGTATTAAGAAATTGATAGTACACGATACCGATACTAAACAGAAGTAATATGGATATAAACGAAATCCTACATAAAGAAGAACTCTCAAAAGATGATTTAATCTTTATGCTAAATCTGCGTGCTAATAAGGATATTGCTATGCTCAAGGAGCGTGCATATTCTGTAATGAGCGAATATTGCGGCGAATTTGTTTATCTTCGGGGCTTAATTGAATTTTCCAATTATTGTACATTCGATTGTTATTATTGCGGAATACGGAAGAGCAATCAAAAAGTTGAACGATATATTTTGAATAAAGATGAAATTATCGAAACGGCAAAATGGTGTGCAACAAAGGGCTATGGTTCGCTCGTTCTGCAATCGGGCGAAAGAAGTGATGAGGCATTTATTGATTTTATTATTGATTTGCTAAGGACGATTAAGCAAGAGACAATTTCAGAACAACTGCCTCAGGGCTTGGGTATTACGCTAAGTGTAGGCGAACAAACTGCAGAAACATATCAGAGATTTTTTGATGCAGGCGCCCATAGGTATTTGCTGAGAATTGAGACAAGTAATCCCGAGCTATACTCTAAACTTCACCCGCAAGAGCAGAGTTATACAAAACGTTTGCAAGCATTGAAGGATTTGAAAAATAGCGGTTTTCAGGTTGGTACGGGTATTATGCTCGGTCTTCCCGAGCAAACTATTACGCACATTGCCGAGGATATTATTTTTTTTAAAAATATGGATATTGATATGATTGGTATGGGACCATATATTGTACATAATGATACACCTATGAGACACTATGAGCCATATTATAAAATCCATAAAAAAGATGTTTATCTTTTGGCTTTGAAAGCAATATCCACTGCACGGCTTTTTTTGAAAGATGTAAATATTGCCGCAACAACTGCATTGCAAGCAATGTATCCGCTCGGACGAGAAGAGGCGCTTCGTTCTGGTGCCAATGTTATTATGCCTTTGCTTACTCCCGCTAATGTCAGGAAAAAATATACTTTATATGACGGTAAACCCTGTACAGATGAATTGTCGTCGGACTGCTTCGAGTGCGTTGTTCAGCGTATTGAGACGACAGGTAGAAAAGTTGCATTAAACAAATGGGGTGATGCGCCACATTTTGCTATTAGGCAAAAAAAGTGAAATAATTATAAATTTATCAAGACAAATCATTATATTATAATGTTGTAATATAGTTGTTTTATGATTTTTGATGACAAAAACAAATTTTACGGTTAATAGAACATTCGGTCTTGCCGTTTTAATCATACTCGGTCTGGCATTATTTGCCCGAACAGCAAATTACAAATTTGTTTGGGACGATGAACCCCTGTATCTGAATGGTGCGAACTATCCTGCGCAAGGACGGCTTGACAATCTCGGCAAATTTTGGACTCCCGGGAAAATGCCTATGTTTGCACCCGTTACATATACTTTCTGGGGTGTTATAGCTTCGGTCTCGGCTGATGATAATACAAATAAATTCGGGATTAGTCCTACTCTGTTTCATATTGCAAATATGTTTTTTCATATTGTAAATTCTATTCTCGTATTTCTAATATTACTATATCTTTTTAAGAATAATTTTGCGGCACTTATTGCCGCAAGTGTTTTTATGCTTCACCCAATACAGGTAGAATCCGTTGCTTGGGTATCGGAACTTCGTGGACTGCTTGCCGCCTTTTTCGGATTAGCGGCTATTCTTTTTTATATTATCGGAAAGAAAGAAAACGGTGTTTCGGCAAAATTTGTTTTGCGTAGTATATTTGTTATTCTACTATTGGTTTTATCTTTTCTATCCAAGCCGACAGGTATTGTATTTCCTATTATTCTATTAGCTATTTCGTATTTCTTCTTGAAAACAAATACCAAACAATTACGCATAGATGCACTCGGATTATTATTATTGACAATTCTACTTATTTTTCTATCCGTATCGGCGGAAAGCAAGGCGGCACAAATTGTCCCCATTTCTTTATTTCATCGTCTTCTATTACCGTTTGATTCATTTATTTTTTATCTCTATAAATTGGTGCTGCCTATTAATCTAACGGCAGTTTACGGTAGGACGCCTGACTTAATTATACATACTTCGCAGATTTATATTTTTTCGGGAGTATTTACCGCAATTGCTTTGGTGCTTTATTTTAAAAGAGAAATATTCAAACAATATGCTTTGGGTTTGCTAATTGCATTTATTGCAATATTACCCACATCGGGTTTAGTATCATATTATTATCAGACATTTTCAAATGTGGCTGACAGATATTTTTATATAGGAATGTTTGGTATTGCAATTGTCATTACATTAATATTCGATAGAATCAAAACACAACAGAGGACTTTGATTGCCGCTTCGCTTGCAGTATTGTTTTTCATATTATCTTTTTCTCAGCTTTCATCTTGGGCTAATGATTATAAGCATTGGGACAATGTGATTAAACAATCATCAATCGGGGTGCCGCAGGCATATATGGGACGCGGTGAAGAGAATTTACTGCTGGGAAAATATTCCAAAGCGATTGAGGATTTTACTAGTGCCATTGCTTTAAATCCCAAAGAGCCGCTCTATTACTATAATCGTGCAAATGCCTATCTCGATATAAAGCAATACGACCTTGCTATAAAGGATTACTCGAATGCAATAGCAAAGAATAGTAAATTGCTCAACGCTTATGTTAATCGCGGTCTGGCATATATGGAAGCGGTTCAGCCGCTTCTTGCAATCCCCGATTTCAAGCAAGCATTAGTAATCAATCCACAACAGTCAGATATATTGAATAATCTTGGTATTTGCTTTGCAATGTCCGGGCATTATGACAGCGCAGAAGTGTATTTCCATAGAGTTCTTGAAATAAATCCTGATGATAACGAAGCAATAGAAAACCTGAAACTTCTCCAAAGTGAAAAAAACAAAAAGGACAATTAGTATGATTAAGATGTTTATTCGGATTTTTATTTATATTATTCTTACGGGCTATGCTGTTGCGAACCTTACTCAGACGCAGGCAGATTCTTTTCTAAAAAAATTCAATAATAAGTCCCAATCACTCGAAGAACTTTTTTCAAAATCTTTTCTGAATAAAGTATCTATCAATCAACTTATTTATATACGTGATGACTTTAATAAAAAATACGGAAAATATGTTAAAGTTAGAATTGATAACGGCAACAAGTGCAAAGTCTATTACGAAAAAGCAAAATTCCCAAGTGTAATGGTATTCGACTCTAAAGGACTGATTTCGACACTTTGGTTTGGGGCGCCAATACAGGATAATGATAATATCGAAGCTATTAGAAAAGAATTAATGGCTTTGCAGGGTAAAGTTTCGCTCTGTTTACGCAAAGACGGTAAGGAATTTTTTTCAATGAATAAATACTCTCCTATGGCGGTTGGTTCTGCTTTTAAATTATTTATCCTAAAAGCATTGAACAGCAAATTACAAGCCGGCAAATTACAAGCCGGCAAATTACAAGCCGGCAAATTACATCTTTACGATACATTAATAATTGATGAAATTCACAAATCTTTACCTTCGGGTATTTTGCAAAGTTGGCAATCGGGAGATGTTTTAACAGTCAATACCGCATCCAATCTTATGATTTCCATTAGTGATAATACGGCTACGGATTTATTAATTGATAAAATCGGCAGAGAGTATATTGAGAAATTTGCACCCTCGTCAATGAAGCCGTTCTATAAAACAAAAGAAATGTTCCTACTTAAATTAGTTAAGGACAGTAATTACACAAAGCGGTTTATCAAAGCAGACATTAGTACAAAGAGAATTGAACTTGCCAAATTGGATACAATGTCTCTTTCCGAAGCTAATGTTTATGACTTTACTTCACCACGCTATCTCGAAATAGAATGGTATGTATCAACTGATGAACTTTGCAAAACAATAGAAGCATTGCGAACTATGTCGCAATTATCAATCAATGCCGGACTGATTGATAAAAAGGATTGGTATTATGTCGGCTTCAAAGGTGGTAGCGAACCCGGAGTATTGAATTATACTTATTTATTGCAGAAGACAAAGTCATCGCCCGTCTATTCCTTATCCGCTTCAATCAATGCTCGTTCGGATAATGTGGATAAGGACAGTGAATTTACTCTGCTTATCAAAAGAATAATTGATATTATCGAAAAAGGTAAGAAGGATTGATTAATACTAAGGGCATATTGAATAAATCACTTATTGCAGTGGCAGTATTTTTTATACTAATGTTTGCTTATGTTTCTTTATCTCGCATTGGTTATCCATTTGAATTGGAATGGATGGAGGGGGGCAGTGTTGACCATTTGGAGCGAGTAATGGAAGGCAAAGAAATATATACACCACCCTCAATTGAGTTTATTCCATATATTTATACCCCGCTTTATTATTATGCCGCCGTACCAATTGCATCTGTTACCGGGATTAGTCTTTTGCCCCTTAGAATTGTATCATTATTATCAACATTTGCATTGTTTGGAGTTATCTTTTTATATGTGAAGAAGGAAACAAACAGTAGCTATTACGGCATCTTGGCGGCAGGTTTATTTGCCGCAGTATTTCGCGTAGGTGGTGCTTGGTTCGATTTGGCGCGTGTTGATATGCTTCATATTTTGTTGTTGCTCCTCGCTATATATATTTTGCGATTTCATAAATCTTCCGGTTATTATTTACTTGCCGCAGTGATTGCGGGCTTATCATTCCTAACTAAACAGACAGCCGCAATTATTTTTGCACCTGTCGGTATATATCTTTTACTGAAAGAGCGGCGTATTAGTTGGTGGTTCAATATTACTTTTGCTTTAATTGTTATAATTACTACGGCGTATTATACGATTTCAACAGACGGTTGGTATTATTTCTGGAATTTCACACTTCCCGCCGCTCATCATTGGAATAAAAAATATCTAATTTTATTTTGGACTTTTGATTTAATAAAACCATTAGCAATTTCAATATTATTCTCAATTGTATTCCTTGTATCAGTCCGCAAAAAAAATAAAACTAACTTTTTATTTTATATATCCTTGATAACGGGTATCGTAATTTCGTCTTGGCTGTCGCGTTTGCATTACGGGGGTTATGCGAATGTTCTGCTACCCGTATATTTAATAATTACATTATTCGGTATAATTGGTTTTAAACATTTATCATCGTTTTTTACCGAGAGTAAAGAGAAAAAGTATTTATTGCTATTTGCATCTTTGGCTATCCTATTCCAATTTATTACATTAAATTATTCGCCGAGAAACCAAATACCCACAGCAGAAGATGAGAAAGCCGGTTGGGCATTGGTAAGTAAAATCAAATCATTCAAAGGTGATGTATATCTATATTCCAATACATATCCGGCACGTCTTGCAGGGAAAAAAGTCTATACGCATAGTTTACTCATTAGGGATTTGATAGAGAGTAATACGAAATATACTAAACAAATGAAGACAGAATTTTACGGTGCTTTGAAAAATCATAAATTCGATGCTGTGATTGATTATGCACAAATTGATTTTTCTCCATTACGCAAGTATTATAGGGGCAAAGAACCCGTTTTCGCTCACCAGAAAATATTTTTGATGAGAACCGGATATACAACCCGACCTGAATATATTTTAATTCCTAAAAAATAATTTTCAAAATATTCGTTTAAATACTTGCACAAAGTTGACAATTTATTAATTAATTGCTAATGACCTTATGACCGATTTAAAAGAAATTAACGAAAGAATTGAAAAGGAAAGCACATTTATTGATATGCTATTCCTCGAAATCGGCAAAGTAATTGTCGGACAGAAGCAGATGGTAGAACGTCTGCTTATCGGCTTGCTCTCGAACGGGCATATATTGCTGGAAGGTGTACCGGGGCTAGCCAAAACACTTGCTATAAAATCTCTGGCATCAAGTATTGATGCTAAATTTCAACGCATTCAATTTACTCCCGATTTGCTGCCGGCAGACCTTACGGGAACAATGATATATAACCAGAAGAAGGAAGAGTTTACCGTAAAAAAAGGTCCGGTATTTGCTAACTTTATACTTGCTGATGAGATAAACCGCGCCCCTGCAAAAGTGCAAAGTGCTTTACTGGAATCTATGCAAGAGCGACAAGTAACAATTGGTGACGAAACTTATATGTTGCCGGAACCTTTCCTTGTACTTGCTACACAAAATCCGATTGAGCAGGAAGGTACATATCCACTCCCCGAAGCACAGGTGGACCGTTTTATGCTGAAGGTTATTATCACATATCCCAATCGTGAGGACGAAACACAAATCCTTAGGCAGAATATTGCCAAGGAATTTGCAACTGTCAATCCGGTTGTCAGTAATGAGCAAATTCTGAAAGCACGCGATGTGGTAAGAGATGTATATATGGATGAAAAAATCGAGAAATATATTCTTGACATTATCTTTGCTACTCGCTACCCGAAGGAATACGGACTTGATAAATTAGAGCATCTTATTTCATTCGGAGCATCACCTCGCGGTTCGATTAATTTAGCAAGTGCCGCAAAGGCTTATGCCTTCATCAAACGCCGCGGTTATGTAGTACCGGAAGATATTCGCCTGCTTGCTCACGATGTATTGCGGCACAGAATCGGGCTTACTTACGAAGCGGAAGCAGAGAATATTAATGCCGAAGACATCATTAATGAAATATTAAATACAATTGAAGTTCCCTAATAGTCGGTAGGAATATGGACACTAACGAACTAATAAAAAAAGTTCGGAAAATCGAAATTCGCACTCGCGGACTTTCGCGAAATATCTTTTCCGGTGAATACCACAGTGCTTTCAAAGGAAAGGGTATGGCATTCAGCGAAGTGCGTGAATACCAATATGGTGATGATATACGCACTATTGATTGGAACGTAACTTCTCGCTTCAATCACCCCTACGTAAAGGTATTCGAGGAAGAGCGTGAACTTACCGTTATGTTACTGGTGGACATCAGCGGTTCGGGGACATTCGGTACACATAGTTTGCTGAAAAAGGATTTAATCACAGAACTATGTGCTGTTCTGTCGTTTTCATCTTTACAGAATAATGACAAAATAGGTTTGATTTTTTTCTCGGATAAGATAGAAAAGTTTATTCCGCCTAAGAAAGGACGCACGCACGTTCTGCGTATAATTAGGGAACTTATTGAGTTCAAGCCGGAAAGCAACGGAACGGATTTGACTGTTGCTCTGAAATATGCGTTGAACGTTATCAAGAAAAGAAGTATTGTTTTCATCTTGTCCGATTTCCTTGCTAATGATTTTTCCGAACCTATGAAAATTATCAGCAAAAAGCATGACACAATTGCCGTCCGTGTTTATGATAAACGCGAAGCGGAATTTCCTGATATGGGGCTTATTACGGCACAAGATGCTGAAAGCGGAAAAATTTTCACTTTCGATACTTCCGTTAAAAGTGTTAGAGATAATTATAAAACTTGGTGGAATAGAAAAGAAGAGATGATTAATAATTTAATGAAGAAGAATAAAATTGATATAATAAATCTTGCGACTAATGAATCTTATATTACACCCTTAATTAATTTTTTCAAAAAACGCGGAAGCAGAGTTTGATGTTTATGAAGAAATTATTATTACTTGTAATTACATTTGTCTCGTTACAATTTGCCTTGCAAGCACAAATTACCGAGGTGCAAGCGGCGATTGATACAAATAATTTATTGATTGGCGACCAACTTCATTTTTCAATTACCGCTAAGTCGTCTCTCGGTACAAATATTATATTCCCTGCAATTAAAGATTCTATCGGCAAAATTGAATTTCTACAAACATATAAAACAGATACAATCTCAAAAAAAGGAAGTATAGTTTTACGCAAGAAATATCTGATTACCTGCTTTGATTCAGGTACTCATTTTATCCCCAATTTACCTGTGTTGGGGGCATATCCTAAAAGCAACACAATTGATACGAACTATACAAACATAGTTGCAATCAATTTTAATACTGTAAAAGTGGATACGACAAAACCATTTAAGGACATCAAGCCCGTTATGGAGGAACCGTTTGATATTTGGGAATATCTACCATATTTCCTTATATTGTTAGTTCTCGTTGCTCTTGTGTATTTCGGATATAGATTTTGGAAAAAATATAAAAAGAGAGAACAACCTGTTCTTGATTATGACCCGAGTATTCCGCCTCATATCATTGCGAAGGAAGCATTGCTACAATTAGAGAACGAGAAGCTCTGGCAAAAAGGACAGCTCAAACAATATCATTCACGGCTCAGTGATATTCTCAGAACATATATTGAACGCCGTTTTGATTTCTCTGCTATGGAAATGACGACAGCAGAGATTATTTCGGAATTGAAAAATAACACTTTGGTCTCGGAACTGATTTTCGATTTAAAGAAAACTCTGGAACTTGCCGACTTGGTTAAGTTTGCGAAATATCATCCTCTGCCGGACGAAAACGCTACTTCGATGAATCTTGCATATCAATTTGTTGATACCACGGCGCTATCTGCTCCTGATAATACAAATCAAGAGGAGGCGAGTGATGTTCAATAATTTCGAGTTTGCAAATCCGGAATTTTTCTACTTGTTTATCCTACTGCCTTTTATTATCGCTTGGTATTGGTGGAAACACAGAAAAACGCAACCAACATTAAAAGTTTCTACAAGCGAAGGAATGAAGACGAGTGGAAAAACATTTAAGCAAAGAATTTTGCATCTACCCTTTATTTTAAGAATACTTGTTTTTTCTCTTCTAATTATTATTTTAGCACGTCCGCAATCAAGTTCCAGTAGCAGAACGGTAAGAACGGAAGGTATTGATATTGTTCTTTCACTTGATATTTCGACCTCAATGTTAGCGGAAGATTTCAAACCTAATCGGCTGGAAGCGGCGAAAAAAACCGCTCTTGATTTTATTGATGATAGAATTACAGACCGTATCGGATTGGTGGTCTTTGCGGGGCAGAGTTTTACGCAATGTCCGATTACATTTGACCACGCTGTACTTAAAAATCTATTCAAATCAATTAAATCTGCCGATAAAATGTCTATTGAAGACGGAACTGCTATCGGTATGGGACTTGCTACGGCTGTTGACCGCTTGAAAGACAGCAAAGCCAAAAGCAAGGTCATTATACTGCTGACTGACGGTGTAAATAATACCGGTATTGTTGCCCCTTTTACTGCGGCTGATATTGCCAAAGCGTTTAATATAAGGGTCTATACGATTGGCGTTGGCTCCAAAGGTATGGCGCCCTATCCGGTTGTTACTCCATTTGGTAAGCAATATATGAATATGAAAGTAGAAATTGATGAAAAAGTGCTGAAACAAATTGCATCAATTACAGGTGGCACGTACTTCCGTGCTACAGGAAACAAAGCACTGAAAAAAATATATAAAGAAATAAACAAATTGGAAAAAACAAAAATAGACGAATCAATTTTCTCACGAAAAAGTGAAGAGTTCTTTCCGTTTGCACTTGCGGCGGCTGTCCTTTTCTTGCTTGATTTACTTTTGCGCTTTGTTTATCTAAAACAAATTCCATAACAAGGTATATGAAAAAAATTCTATCTATACTATTGCTTGCAATGATGTTCTGCATTACGCTTTCTGCGAGCGAAAAAATTAAAGTTGCTATATATGATGATGCAGGTTGTTGGCGGGAAGGAATAACTGCTTTTGAAAATTTGCTTACTCTTAAAAACGTTGAGTACAGTCATATCTCTGGAGCAGACATCAAAGACGGAAAATTATCGAATACAAAATATGACATTCTTTATATTCCCGGTGGTATGGCTGATGAATATTTTAACAAAATGGGATTTGACGGTTTTGCAAAAATCAGGCATTTTGTACGCTCGGGTGGCGGCTATCTCGGTATATGCGGTGGTGCATATTTGGCATCTGATTCTGTAATTTGGGAAGGCAAAAAGATTGATGCGGGATTAAACCTTTTTGATGGTACTGCTGTAGGCTCACTAAAAGAGATTATTCCATGGGATAAATATACAATGACAGATATTACAGTAAATAAGGCAAATCCTATTAGTAAATATCTTTCTTCAAAATATTCTGTACTTTATTATGGGGGACCTGCTCTATATCCTCATAAGAACGCAATAATTGATACTGTTGCTACTTGGGACGCTTATAACAATGCACCGGCAATTATTAATTTTAAATATGGAAAGGGTAGGGTTTTCCTTTCGGCACCGCACCCCGAAATTGAAGAAAACAGTCTGCGAGACGGACAAGAATTTGGGAATGAACTGACTGACCCAGACAGCGAATGGGATATTCTTTGGGCGGCAGTTGATTGGTTAGCTAAGCGTGAAATCACACAAATACCTACATCTGTTGTTCGCACTAAAAATAGCACCGAACAAGTGAATGTAAATGTTATTGACGGACAAATCCGATTCGAGACAAGGTCTATTATTGGCTCGAAAATAAATATCTCCATTTATAACATACTTGGAATGAAGGTGCGTGAGAAACAATTCAATAATACATCATTCAGTAAGATATTATCCATTAAATCGGGCGGCTTATCTACCGGAGTTTATCTATATATCATAAGAACGTCTAATTATATATTTACTAATAAATTCATAATTAAATAAATATTGAACAATTGTCCTAACCCTGGCTCTATCCAAAAGAATGAGGGAGAGATGCAAATAGAATTAGAAAAGATTTTTTACTATTTCCTCTTTTGCAATATTGAAGTGAGTTGCAATATCATTCAATATTGCAGAAAGTGTTCCGATTTTAATAGGATTATGATGCGGAATAGTTATATGGTGTTCACCTTGAATTTGAGTAGTAAGTCTTATATGACTTCCTGTCTGGCGGGTTTGTTCGTAACCGTATTGTTTTAGTTTTTTTGCAAGTTGCACACCGGTAATATTACGAGGAATTTTCACGATAATGCAAAAACTTCATCTTTAACAAAATGCATTCTAACCAATTTTGGTAAATCGTCATCTGCAAAATGACATTTGACGGCATCTTTAATATTCTTTTTAATATCCTCAATGCTGTCGGCATCTGTAAAAATGCTATGCTCCATCGCCCGCGCCGAATATCCGCCTTCCGCAGACTCTTCAATTAAAAATATGATTTCGCTCATTTTCATTCCTGTTTTTTCAGCAATTTGTTATTAGAAAATACGAAACAATAAACTTATAATTGTTTAATAAATTTAGAAAGTAGAAAGTAGAATTTTAAATGGGAATACCGATAGCAACACAATGGTTACAGAAATAAGGATAATTTTGAGATATAGATTTTTATTAATTTAAACTTTTAGTAATTTAACTATTTACTATTGTTTTAGTTGAACATTTTTATATAGGAGAGTAGTAATATTAAGGATTATTTATGAGAAATTTAATAGTATTATACTTATTGGTAAATATTTTTACTTTCAATTTAACTTTTTCAAGACAAATTGATAATAATTTTGATTATTATTCTGATGCCGAATTGAATAAGCAATTTCCGGTATATGATAATGTTGATTATTCTATACGTTTTTATGCTTTTGTAGATGAGGTGTCCTGCTTCACTTGTATCCAATCTTTAAAAAATCTAATTAGTTACTTAAATGATGAAGCAAAAAATACAGAAATAATTATTTTTTTACATTCCGAAAATTTTAAGCTCTCGAAAAAGGTTTTCGTAAAAGAAAATTTTAAAGTCAAAATAATTAATGATAAGATTGAAGCTTATAAGAATTTATATAAAGTTAAAAATAATCCTGTTTGTTATTTATTAGACAATTCCGGCAAGGTTAGATTTATTGGTGTCCCCGGCAGTGCATCGTTTTTTAACATTAATGACTTTCGAAATACTATTTCTAAATTATTAAAACAAAAAAATAAACAACATATTAATGATTACACAATAACAAAAAAAATAATATTAAAAGTAAATAGCAACGAAATCGGTAATATTTTGCAAGCTTTTTGGGATACTGACACAGAAAAATTCTTGCTTTGGGATTTTAAAGGTAAAAATTCTTATCAATTTGACTCAACGGGTAAACTTATCAATAAGAAAGATTTTTCTAATTATAAAAATCCAATTTTTACCTTTGCCTCTAAATATAAAAAAGAATACGTATTCTCTGATTTTGATTTTGATTATAATTTACATTTTTATAGATATAACATTATTTCTGATTCTATTAATAAACTGTATTCTATTAATGCAAAAGACAATAAATATCCCCTATATACATATCTGTTAGTCAATGATACATTCTTAGTCTCCGCTTATTGGCTAGATAAAAGTATGTTGAATAAGAACAGTAATTCCTTTTCAATAAATAATATTATTACGAACAAAAGTATTGATGCCGGTATTTTTGATAATTATTATTATAAGTATTATCTTTTTAATTTTTATCATTCCGACTTTTGTCTTAATAATGAAAATCAAATTGCTTTTATTCAAAACTTTTCTGATTCATTAAGGTTTTATGATTTGGAAGGTCATTTTATTAATTCAAAGTTTATTAATTATGATTCAAGTTTTTATTATTATAATTGGAAAATTGTATTTAGTAAATTAAATAGTAAGACAAAAATATATAAATTAAAAGCACTTGCTGACAGTGTTACAAATTTATGTGATGCGCAATGCCTTTTATTCGATAAAATTACTAATAAATTTTTTATTATCTATCAGAAATATTTTGTTAATAATTCCAATCATAAAGAATATAGATATTTTGTACATACTATTCCTAACACAAATAAAGATTACTTTCTTGGAAAAAACAAGCCGTTTTTTGTTAGAAATAATATATTATACTGCACAAAAAAAGATAATGATATGCTATTAATTAATTTAATAAAATTAAAAGAATAAATTTAGAAAGTAGAATTGCTGTTTGCGACACTTTGGTTGCTGAAACGCAAATTGTTGTGAATTAGACAAATAATTATTATATTAAATTTGAAAAGATGTTTGGGAGTAATTAGTATTGAAATTTATTAAATTTTATTTTTATGTTATCTCAATATTGGTGGTTTATCTCATCAATATTGGGATATTTGTTGATGTACAAAATAAACGGTTTGTTTTTTTATTTCTGTATTTTCTTTTAATTTTTTCATCATCGTTATTTATTTTGATTTATTTATCTAATGAAGAAAAAATATGGCGTAATATTTTAGTTGTACTAAATAGAATGAAAAAATTACCATTACTTATTTTTTCGAGTATTTCTTTGCTATATTTTTCATACATTGCGATAACAATAGACCAAGAGTTTACTGATTATGTTGATTATATCGCATACATTGTTTCTTTGTTGTCTTTTCTATCAATTATGTATGAATTAAAGAATCAAAAAAAATATATTTTACAAATATCAGAGGAATAGATATATATACATAATTTCTCTCATTTCCTTATGTTGCAATAATATTAAATATCATTATGAAATACAACAAAACGGTTAAATTTCTTTACTATCTGTTATTTGGTTTTTGTATGGCTTTGCTATTTCTTTTATTTGATGATATAGATTTTATTGTTTTTTTTATCTATGCCTTGTCTTTTAGTATTTTTATCTTTGTAACAGATATATTTATTTCGTGGTTATTAAAACAAAGAAAAGTAAAGCAGAATATCAGATAACAGTCCTTTTATACAAATTATCGTTTTACAGTAGTATTATAGCAATAACCTGAGCCTTCAGGGTGCGGTTATTGTACTTGTGTATTCCTAATCGCACTCTAAAGCCTTAGGTTCTATTCCCGATATACTATTTGACTACTACCAAACGAGTAGTTAATAGAGTATGATTGAGACCGGAATAAACCAATGTATATACGCCGGAGTGCAAATTATCGACACTTAGGGCGATTTGTCCGTCAGAATTAATATTCAAATTATTCAAATTATAAATCAAAGTTCCGAGTGAATTATAGACTCTCAATTCTGCTTTTGATGAAATATACTTATTGGGGATAGTCAGCACAGCGAGTTCTCTTGCAGGATTCGGATAGATGCTGATTTCGCCTTTGTAGATAGTTTCTTGTATATCACCGGTTCCAAGTTCACAAATTGATTCTTCGCTTACTGCATCGACCACGCAGTTCAGGCGGAGTGAATCTTTGTTTTCAAAAGTTACTCCCCAGACTGTACGACCGGACATCGGGTCATTAAGAATAGCGCCCATTCTAAAAAAAGTTTCAGGAAAAACGTCTAAGAAATCCTGATATTTGACATTATCCCTAATATCCTCCATCATTTTGTCGCTATCAATCCATTCAACATTTTCAAAAGATGTTTCCGGATTGAACGGAAGATTAGAAAGCAAATCACCTAATTTGATTTGCATAGCAAATAAACCTAAAATAGTTTTGAATACGGCATAGGCTTTTGTTGAATCATCAACTTTTGACTTATATAAATATACCCAAGCAGTGGATTTGCCTTTCGACTCGTCAAAATCTATTGTCAAATTAAAACCAGGAATTTTACCTGTAATTGTTCCAACAATTAATAGCTCGGGTTTTTGAATATCTGTTTCTGCTAATGCTCTTGCTTTGGGTTCGCCTTCTTTTGCTGTTAGTTTTAACTGTGCTGAGCTTGAATACATCAAAGCAAGAGTAAATATTATGGTTAATATGTAAAATTTTCTCATTGAATTCCCTCTAATAAAAGTTGATTATTTCGTTATAATATATGAAAAACAAATGTTAAATTTGTTTTTCAATATAAATATACAAAAAAGAGTAACATTGAAAAAAATTATTTTAAAGAAACGAAGCTATGAGCAACAAAAAAATAGTGCCGGTTATAAGATTGATTATCAAAATGAGTTAAATCCTGCTCAATTTGCCGCTGTAATGCACAAAAAAGGTGCGGCTTTGGTGATTGCCGGTGCCGGTACAGGCAAAACACGCACTTTGATTTATCGTCTTGCTCGTTTGGTCGAGGACGGTGTGCCGCCCGAATCTATCGTTCTGCTGACATTCACTCGCAAATCATCAACAGAAATGTTGCGGCGTGCCGCTTTGATGCTTGACGGAAGGTGTGAGCGAGTATCCGGTGGCACTTTCCATTCTTTTGCCTTGTATATATTGCGCCGCTACGCAGATTTAGTCGGCTTTGATAATTCCTTTACTATGCTGGACTCGGCAGATGCAGAGGATACGGTAAATCTTTTGCGTACTCAATTAAAACTGAACAAAACAAAAAGAAGATTTCCGAAAAAGAATACCCTTGTGAAAATTTTTAATCTATCGGTAAATAAGCAGGAAGAAATTGAAGATATAGTTTCTTCGCACTTTCCATTTTTTACCGATGATGTAGATGAGATAAAGAAAATCTTTGAGCAGTATAAAAAATACAAACGTAAATATAATCTGATGGATTATGATGACCTCTTGCTCAATCTCCTGAATTTACTTAATGCACATAAAGATATTTGTTCTAAAATTAATAATACATATAAACATATTCTTGTTGATGAGTATCAGGATACAAATCGGTTACAACATTCAATAGTACGCTTGCTTGCAGGTGCAGAGCAAAATATTATGGCGGTCGGTGATGACGCACAGAGCATTTATTCTTTTCGAGGTGCAGAGTACAATAACATTATGTCATTTCCCAATGATTTTACAGATTGTAAAATATATAAAATTGAAGAAAACTATCGCAGCGTACAACCTATATTGAATATGACAAACAGGGTGATTGAAGCCGCAGAATTTAAATACGAAAAGGAACTTTACTCAAATAAGGAAAGCAATGATAAACCCAAAATAATTGCGGCTGACAACGAGCGCCAGCAATCCCTGTTTATTGTACAGCAGATATTGGAATTACGTGAGGAAAATATTGCACTTGATGATATTGCCGTATTGTTCCGTTCGGGCTATCATTCTTTTGATTTGGAGATAGAGCTGAACAAAGCAAATATCCCGTATATGAAATACGGAGGAATGAAGTTTATTGAAACTGCACATATTAAGGATATGATGGCATTTTTCAAAATATTATCTAATCCGAAGGACGTGATTAGTTGGCATAGGCTGTTATTGTTGCTCAAAGGTGTTGGACCAAGCACTGCTTCAAAGATGATAGATTTTATTTCGGGTTCTGAATTTACTCTGCATAATAAAATGGAATTAAACTATCAATTAAAAGGTAAAGACGCAATTGATTCATTGTTGGAGTTTATTAAAGATGTGAAAGAAACAAAATTATCTCTTGCTCGCAAAGCAGAGCTTATTGCTAATTATTATAAACCGCTATTAACAGCTAAGTATGATGATTGGCAAAAACGAATGAAAGATATTGAGACTTTTGTTACTATTACGGGAAGATATAAATCGAATAATGATTTGCTGAATGATATGGCATTGGAACCACCAACCGAGTCTGTTATTGATGTAGAAGCGGAGTCAAAGGAAGATGAGTATTTGACGCTATCGACAATACATTCCGCAAAGGGCTTGGAGTGGGGTGTAGTCTTTATTATCTGGGCATTGGACGGTAGATTTCCTTCTGCAAAAGCAATTGATACTCTTGCGGCGGTCGAAGAAGAGCGGCGTTTGTTCTATGTGGCCTCTACGCGTGCAAAAGAACAACTCTATATCTCCTATCCGATAAATATATATGATAGGGAGTCTGGTTTGGTACTATCCAAGCAGTCGCGTTTTTTGGATAGTATTGATGATAGTTTAGCCGACTATTATGCTTTGCAAGAGTTGGAAACCTCGGAAAATTAGGAAAAATTTAAATAGCATTGCTTAATTCTAAAATTTTATTTTGATAAATCAATCTATTGTGTTATTTTTGTAGTCCTTTAAATTTAATTTTCGGGGTAAATATGGCTAAGAAAGACGCAAGAATAATTGTTACGTTGGAATGTACAGAAGCAAGAAAAGAAGGAAAACCTGCTTCTCGCTATTCAACTACAAAAAATAAGACAAACACAAACGAAAGATTGGCGTTGAAGAAATACAACCCATTCCTTCGGAGGCATACAGTTCACAAGGAAGTTAAATAATTTTTCTTGGTTTTCTTTCCCCTCGGTTGTCAAATATAACGAGGGGTTTTTTTATTGTCTGTTAGTTAATTATGAGCGATAGAGAAACAATATTGCAATGGTGTGAGCGGCAAGATAAAACTGTTGCTTATTTAACTATGCCCGAATCTATATTTAATCTTTTAGATGTAAATCTGGCAAATGAAGTAGCAACATATTTCAATAATAATATTTTGCTAAAACTCCCTGAACGTGAAATTCGTTTCTTTGAATGGTTAAAAGAAAACGATGAAGAGGTCTGGAATGACCTTTGGGTGCAAGCAGATGAGGAGCATTATGTCGTAGGAATATCATTCCTGCCATTACTGATTGACAAATTAACAGGTTTTCCTATTTGCGACTTGATGGAAACCGATAATTATTATTTCACAAAAGAGCATATAGTAGATAAGGAAGCAAAACTCTTCCTCGAATCCATTCACCAAAGATTTAAAGCAAAAAAACAACTTTCCCTGCAACAAGCCTTAATGCTTCAAATATCCGTACAACCGACAGATGTTTGGCATTTTGCATATCATTTTAAAACCAACTTAAATGCAACAAAAGCCGCAATAGCGGAACTTGTTGCTGATAAAATGTTGATACATATCACAAATGCCGAACATTTGGTTGCATTTATTAAGTTTTAATGTTGTGCAGTCTTAACCTTATATTTTTATTATTTTATTAAATTTTTTTTTGTGTTTTATTAGTTAAAATTAAGATTTTTTAATAAAATAGTTGTTAATTAATTCATTTTGAATTAAATTATCAAACTTAAATTTGAAAAATCCAAGATTAAGTGTTTTTTCCTTAATAGTGGGGTTTTTTTTTGGAAAGAATTTTAAGTAATTAATAAACATAAATTTTAAGTATAATTAATCAGGTTACGGATTATGCAAAGATTAACATACCTTATACTTTCTCTATTAGTAGTGATTTCATTAACCGGTGCAATGAATGCACAAAATCAGTCGGATAATGATTTAGCCGCAGGAGACAATCAGTTCTATCTAATGGGTGCTGTCCTCGAAACAGCCACTCCGACTACTACCCAACAAGATGAAGGCATTCTTGGCGATAAGTCAAAAATCAGAATTATCAATTTGGGACCTGTTGTAAACTGGGAAGGGTTGGACTATGCTCCGACAATTTCCGCCGATGGTAAAACATTGTATTATGTTTCCAATCGCTCGGGAAGTAAATTAACTGAAAACGATGACCCGTCCCACGATTTCTGGGCGGCAAAAAAGAATAATCGTTTAGATACTGTTTTCTTTACACCTTTTAATATTGATACTTCAATTGTACTCGGCAACTTCGGTGTTAATACTCCGAGAAACGAGGGTGCGGCATCAATAGCGGCTGACAGACAGTCATTATATTTTACTGCCTGCAATCGTGAGGACGGATTAGGTGATTGCGATATTTATAAAGCAATTATTGAAGGTGATAAATGGGGACGTCCCGTAAACTTAGGACCAAATGTGAACTCGAAATATTTCGATTCGCAACCTACTATTGCTCCTGACCAAAGTAGAGTATATTTTATTTCGACCCGACCGGGTCCGAATAGCGACGGTAAACCGAAATTAGAAAATTTTGATATTTGGTATTCCGATTGGGATTTTGAAGAGGAAGAATGGCTTCCGGCTAAAAATCTGGAAGAACTAAATACTCCTTCGGAGGAAGCTTCACCTTTTATTGCCGCTGATAATGTTACTATGTTCTTTGCTTCGGACGGACATACTCCGAATATCGGTGGTCTGGATTTCTACGTTACTCGTAATGTTGGCGAAGAAGGCGAAATGAAATGGACAAAACCCGAGAACTTAGGCGAACCAATCAACACCGTAGATAACGAGCAATTTATTTCATTGCCGGCATCCGGTGATGTTTTGTACTTCTCATCAACAAGAACCGATTTGCCGGCTTATCAGGGTGACCTGGATATCTTTATGGCATTTGTCCCTACATTTTTCAGAGCTGTCAATGTGGTGGTAAAAGTTGTGGACGAATGCTCCGGTATAAATATTCCGGCGGCTATATCAATTAAAAATCCTGTTACGGGAAGAGTATTTACCGATAGTTTGACATTGAGCAGGACTTCTATTGAAATGATTGTATCCAATACAGATTACGGCAATATTTCCGATTCGCTTAAATTTGTTGATTTGCAAGTCACAGCAGTCAATCCTAAATATGGGACTACTTCTGTTGTTCAAAGGGTAAAGAAACCCAAAGTTACAAAAGATATTAACGAAACAAAAGAATATGCCGATGTCATCAACATTACGCTTACTCTCGGTCAGCGTCCGGTATTGGGTAAAATCATTGAAGAAGCCGCCTATGTAACTGCACATAAAGCGGAAGACCCGAGCCTTGCCGGATTTAACGGCTTGGTAATGGAGCAATTCCAGACTTGGGAACTTTATCCATTACTTAACTATGTATTTTTCGACCTCGGTTCGTCAGATATTCCGAATAGATATAATTTATTTAGAAACAGTTCGCAGATTGTAAACTTTACCGATACTACTATTGCCGGTGGTACAATGGACAAGTATTATCACTTGCTCAATATTTACGGCTATAGAATGAACAGGTTCCCGAATGCGAAGATTCAAATTGTCGGTTGCAATGACGGAAAAAAGAAAGAAGAAAAGCGTGCAGGTCTCTCGAAGGAAAGAGCGGTCAATGTTTATAATTATCTCAAAGATATTTGGAATATTGATGAGAGTCGTATGAAAATTGTCGTTAGGAATAAACCACAGGTTATTTCAAATCTAAGGGATTCACTCGGTATTGTCGAAAATCGCCGTGTCGAAATTATCTCAAAAGAATGGGAGATTATGAAACCGGTATTTGATAAAGACCCCAAGACATTCCCGCAACCGGAAACAATGAAATTCACAATGAAGAATGGTATCGAGAATGCTTTGGTTTCTAAGAGAAGAATTGAAATTAAATATGGCGATAATCCTTGGAAAACTTTGACCGATATCGGTATTACCGATGCTGAAACTGAGTGGGACTGGATGAATAATGATGATGAATATCCGAAAGAAGAATTGCCGTATCAAGCTAAGTTGATTCTTACTACTACATCAGGCAGGGAATGCGAATCCGACCCGATTACTATTCCTGTGATGCAGGTTACTACGACTAAGAAAAGAGTCCAAAGAATAAAAGATACTACAATTGAACGTTATTCTCTTATTCTTTTCCCGTTCGACCGTTCCGATGCAGGACCGCTCAACGAGAGAATTATGAAGGATTATGTTTACGACCGCTGTCAGCCCAATTCTTTGATTGAAGTTATTGGTCATACAGACGTTGTCGGTCTTTACGAACATAATCAGAGATTGTCTGTGAAGCGTTCAAATACTGTACATAAAGGTATTATGAAGAAGACAAAAGGAAAGTTTGCCAAATTGGTTAAACACGGCGTAGGCGAAGATGAGCCTCTCTATGACAACTCATTACCCGAAGGCAGATTTTATAATAGAACTGTTCAGGTGATTATTAGAACTCCTATTGAACCCTAAAAACAGTTCGAATATGGTAGTTAATAAAGGCGGCAATTTTTTTAATTGTCGTCTTTTTTTATTAAATTTAGTTTCTACAATAAGGAGATTCAAATGAAAGCAAAAAAAGTTTATTTCAGTATTATTCCGATACTGTTATTGGTGTTCTTATTAGGCTCTTGTCAGAAGCCTTTACAACCAGAGGGTGAAATTAAAAATGATTTCAATGTAAAGAAATTTATAAGTGATAAATTATTATCAACCAACAAGATTGATTTTATTGGGACAATGAGCGCTTCTTCACATTTTTGGGGACCAAAATCCGCTAATAGTGATGTTTTGCATTATCTCTATAAATGTAGAATTAATCAAGCTGTAAATTCACCGAATACTTTCGTAAATGTCGCTGCTGTAAAAGTTGCTGATTATGATATTGCAACACCGGATTCGCTTGGCATATATTACGCATCATCAGTGCCTACCGGTAACGTAAAGAGATTTGGAAAGAATACTCGTTGGAAAATCGGGGCTAATTCAACATATAATATCCCTGCTTTCGATACAACTATGTATGTACCTAAGGAATTAATTGTTCAAAATTATTCTGTCAAAAGGTATATTAGTCGTTCTACTGACTTTACCATTAACTGGAATCAAGATGCTAATAACAATAGGGATATGTATATTGTTCTGACTGAAGATACTGACAATGTAGGTCAAAATATTTTCTTCTGGTCAAATGAAATCCCTGATAACGGCTCATTTACAATAAGTAAAACCGTGTTTAGTAATATGTCTGTTGGTGCAAGTTTCAAATTAGTTTTGATTCGTGGCAATGGTATGATTGTGGAAAAGAATGGTAAAAATTTCCTTTTATTAGGTTATAGTTATATTTCACAATCCTTTGTTTTAAACCAATAGTGGTTTAGAGCATTAATAGTCGATTATTTAATAAAGGCGGCAATTTTTTTAATTGTCGTCTTTTTTTTATTTTGAATTATGGATAAACAATCTATTGGAATAATCGGATACGGAAAACTCGGCAGGACGCTTGCCGGTAAATTGCTTAATAGCAAGCGGCTGAAATGGGTTTGCTCTGCCGGCGCTTGCGACAAAGTGCCTCAGGCAGGCAAGTGCTACAAATCAATAAGTGATATAAGCGAGCTTGCCGATATTATCTTTATTACAAAAGCGGATAAATATATTGAAGAAACAGCAGAAGAATTAGCGGAAATATTTGCTAATAATCTCAACGGCAGAATTATTATACATTGTTCCGGTTTGCTTCCGAAGGATATTTTGCAATCCTGCGAAAAGAACGGGGCAATTACAGCAAGGGCGCATCCCTATCAAACATTTTTCGAGCCATTAGATTGTGTGTTGCATAATGTATTCTGGACAATAGATGCAGGCGAGCATTTTAAAGTTGTCAATAGTATTATTAAAGAGTTAGGCGGGACTTCCGTCAATACGTCAAAGAAAGATGATTTTAATGCCGTACTATATCACGCATCAGCTGTGGTAGCATCGAACTATATGAATACGATTATTGCTTTGGCGGCGGAAACTGCAAAAATATCCGGTATTGAGCCGAGCGATTTTTTGCCAAGAATAATGGACACAACCTTAGCAAATATAATTAATGCAATTGGCAAGGATAATGAGTTCCCTTTGACGGGTCCAATTGCAAGGGGTGATATAATTACTATCGAAAAGCATATTGCCGGGTTAAAACCGCATTCGTCGCTTCTGCGTGAGTATTGCCGAATCGGATTATCGACTGTGGAACTTGCTTACGGACACAATTATATAAGTGAAATAGAATATAAGACAATGAAAAATTTATTGCAATCAAATATTGATTAGTTTAATTGTCGGAAATTATTTAAGTTACAGATTGTACTTACATTACACATTCATAAACATTTTGAGGAGTTTTCAATGAGGGTTATTGGTTTACTTTTAATTGTAGTTTTATTTATTGGGATTTCTGCCTGTGGTGAGAAATCACAAGAAGTAAAGGATATAGAGAATGCTATCGATATGGTGAAAAATGCGCCGAATATAGTTAAAAAAGTTGAATCGGCACAGGAAAAAGCTAAGAAAGTATGGGAAGAAAGAAAAGCAAAAGGCGATACACTGCCATATGGTTTCCGTGAATTACAAAAGTACTTGCCTGATAACTTGCCGGGCTATACTGCAAAAGAACCACGTGGCGAGACTATGAATATGATGGGTTTTTCTTATTCGGAAGCATCACGGCAGTATATTAAAAAATCCGAAGACGGCAGCAAGCAGGCTATTTCGATTAAAATATTAGATTATAATTCAACCGCTTCTTTGTTTACTGCGGCGGCGTCATGGTGGGCAACAGGTTATTCATTTGAAAATGAAGACGGTTATGCCAAGAGTTTTGACCCGGGGATTGAGAATTGCTATGGTTATGAGGAATATCATGCAAAGAGAAAGAATGCTGAAATTACACTTGCAATTGCATATAGATTTATTTTGACAATTAATGCCTCTAATCAGTCCGATACTGAGGGTCTGAAAAACATTGTCAAACAAATTGCTCTCGAGAAACTCGCCAAATTATAATTCTATAATCTTTTTTTAAAAAAAAGGACATTTCGCAAAGTGTCCTTTTTTTTTGTATTGAATAAGGAATTGTCAATTACTAACAATTGCAAATTTGGCTATACCTTTTGAATCGCCTGTGAGCGAGGTACCCATAATCAAAAATATACCTGTAGGTGCATAATTGCCATAAGTGTCGCGACCGTCCCATATTATTTTTTGACTTGTAGTCTGTAAGTCTCTGATTAATTTTCCGTCAATTGTAGTAATTCTCAAATCTGTATTTTCCGCAAGTCCTTCGATAGTTAGATTACCGTCTCGTTCGGGATTATAGGGTTGTGGATAGCATTTGATATTATATGAAGCAAGGGGTTGTATAGCAAAGCTTTGGGCTTCGGATAGTCCTTTACGTGTGCCGAACCATATTTTACCGCTCTTGTAGTCGGTTGCTAATGCCGCAACTTCATTAGTAATAAGTGGCGAATTTTCAGTTGTAAAATGAGCCAATTCGGTGCCGCCGTCCGGGTCAATTACATAGACGCCGTCATTTGTGGCAATCCATTTATTATTAAGGGCATCAATCATAATATCATTAATAGGAAGCGAAGCAAGCACTCTGATTGATGTAGGTTTTATAATTGGATTTGCTTTGCGAAGTACTGCGGCAGGTGCAAGAATATAAGCTAATCCTCCGGGAGTGCCAATCCAGACAACTCCGGATTTATCCGTAACAAGACAATTAATAGTATTTGAAGGAAGTTGGGAATTGGATTTATAAAAATAGCCCTGCTTGTCGTCATCGGGATTATGAAAATCGTTACCTTCATTAAAATAGACTAAGCCGCCGTCATTAATAGCACCTACCCATTTGGTACCGGAATAATCCACTGTCAGATGAATAAACTCGCGTGTAGTGCGTGTAACAGAGCATTGAAATTCACCGGTTGCATTTTGTCCCATTAGCAGATTGCCACGAAAATTCGGTGCAAAATTGATAATCCAAGTACTTGATTTACGGGGGTCGAAAGCAGATGAACCTGTAACTACATAATCGGGATTATCACTGAGACCTGTCATACAACTATTCGAGGCGCCGGTAATTTTGTAATTAAAATTATCTCCGTCAGGAGTCAATGTCAGATAGCCATTCCCCCAACTTGATAAAATTATTCTGCCGTCAGGGAAACAGGTAACTCTGCCATAAGCATTAGTCTGCATTGCCGGTATATCTCTGAATATAAAATTTCTCCATTTATTATTACGCATCATCATAAATCCTTTGCCACTGCTGTAATCGGAAGCACACCATAAATTGCCGTCAATATCCACATCTAAGTCCGTGAATAGATTAGTAATAGGTGATTCCGGTTTTATTTGTACCGGCGATTCGGATTTGATAACAAATCCTGCATCTTGTAATAGCATAATCATTTTGTTTGTCAGCGGATTGACAAATGAACTGTTGATTTTTGCCGTGTCTTTAATTTCATTTATCGAATATAGTACTTTGCCGTCAATATCAAATACACCAAACAGAGTTGTGTAAACCAATTTACCCGAATACTCGGAAAGTGCTTGGATTCTGTTCCAAGTAATTGTAGTTTTGAGTGTAACAAAGGCAGTATCAACGAATTTTGCAATTGATGTGTCCGTAAAACAATAAATAGCATTATTGTAGCTGAAAATACCTTTGACTTTCTTTTCGAGAATACCCTGACGTCTCGTGTAGTTTTTCCAGTTTTTCGGATTTATAATTGATTCGGATAAGTTTACGACAGCAACTCCTTCGTCTGTTGCCGCCCATAATTTATTATCGGCAATGAGCAATTGATTAATTGCCGTCAATGGTTGGAACGAACCGAGGCGTGCAGGTGTTTGCAGAAAAACTTGATTGTTAATATCAAAAGTAGTCAATCCAAACGCACCGCCAATATATGCAGTATCATTATTGAATAGAATATCATTAATTTTCTTATCGGGATAATTGGTTGATTTTATATCTGTAATATGCGTCCATTCATAATCTTCCGAAACAATTTCAATCACACCGTCAAATGTACCGAGATAGATTTGTTTTTTGTTGCGATTTGCCGCAATACAGGATACATCAAGCGATAGCAGTGCATCAATATTCCGAAACTCTGCAAACTTTTTATTTGTAGGGTTATAGTTATATACGCCACCATTTGTAGTAATCCAAATTCTACCTTTGGAGTCCACAGCACCATCAATGGAATTTAGTAGAGACGAGTGTGTTTGCCAGTTTTCAAGTTGAATAGGAGCCTGTGCAAAGGCTGTATTTAGTATTATGACGAATGCCAATAAGGAATGAAAGAGATAGCTAAAATTATACTTTTTCATTGACTACACTTACAAAAAATTATTAAAAAAAGTAAAAAAACTTATATCGATTCTCCTTGCAAACGTAATGAATTATTTAATATTATTCAGTAGTGAAGACATTTCGATAGCAGACATTGCGGCTTCAAATCCCTTATTACCGCTTTTACTACCGGCTCGTTCAATTGCTTGTTCGATGGTATCGGTTGTCAGCACACCGAGAATAACGGGAATATCCGTATCAAGTGTAATTTTGGCAATACCTTTTGTTACTTCGGAGGCTATGTAGTCGAAATGGGGTGTGGCGCCACGTATGACAGCACCCAAAGCAATAATGGAATCGTATTTTCCGGTGCTTGCCATTTTCTGAGCAACAAGGGGTATTTCAAAAGCACCGGGACAATAAGCAACAGAAATATGTTCATCGTCTCCACCGTGCCTTTTCAGTGCATCTAATGCTCCGTCCAATAGTTTGTTCACAATGAATTGATTCCAACGTGATACGACAATTCCGAATTTTTTTCCTTTGGCTTCGAGCATTCCTTCAATTATATTAGGCATTTTTACCCCGATTATTTGTTATTAATCTTTTCAAAATATTAACTTAATAATAAGTAACGAATGTTCAAAGTAAAAATTATTTTAGAATGTTTCCTGTCTCGTAACTCCAAAAGAGTAAATCAAGTTCATCAATAGGAATTTTAATGTTTTCTGCAAATTCAAGGAATGCTTTTTCTACTTGTAGATAGTCTTTTTTAGTAGATACTTTAGGTATTTTGTCATAAATATTGCAAAGTACAAGATGTTTCAATATATGCCTATCAAGAATAGCCAAATTCCTTTCGCCGATATTTCGCAAGAAATGAGATGCTTCCTTCATACCAATTCCATTAATGTTTGAAGCAAGCCAATCGCGTTTTTCTCTTGCTTCAATATTTGACATTAGTACTTCCTCTAACTTCGGATATTGTTTTCTGGCGGCGAGTAATCTATTCGCTTTTGTATTATGAAATCTTATGTAATTTTTATTTCTTCTCAGTAATCCCGCCGGATTGAATGGCTTTTCGTAAAAGTGTCTCTTTTCCAATTCCTTCTGTACAATGAAAGCATTAGTTGCTTTGGATTGTGGTGTACAGATGCAATAGCATAGTTCATAGAAGTATTGTTCCTGTGGTACAGCCGCAAATTCCGCAAGCCGGCGGCGGAATTGCGGTTTCATTTGCATATATTTCTTTTGTATGTAGTCAGGTATCGTGTGCATAAATACATAATAGAAAATCCCCGGAAAGCCGGGGATTAGTTATAAATTTACTAAGGAAATCAGATAAGTTCGGTTTCACTCAGGCACTTTTTAATACGTTCGAAACTTCTCTCAATGTCATTATCAAGACCAATTGAAAGACGGACTAAACCGGGCGACATTCCCATTTCTTTCTGCTCATCTTCCGGTATTTCCGAAGAAGTACTATGCCCGGGCGAGCTGAATAGTGTTTTATAAAAACCGAGACTTACGGCAAAATAGCCTACAAGTTCTTCCTGCATTTTCATCATTACCTCGTTTGCTTTTTCTTCCGTGCCTGCATCGAAAGCCAAAATACCGCTATATCCGTATTCGAGATTAAACATTTCATTGGCTAAGTTATACTGTGGGTGCGATTTCAATCCTGGATAGAACACGTTAAGTCCAAGTGCTTCCAATTTTTCTGCAATATACATTGCATTCTTGCTGTGCTGTTTCATTCTAATATGGAGCGTCCTTATGTTTTTAAGTATGCTTGCAGCGCGAATACTATCCAAAACAGGTCCTAACAACATTGCGGCACCGGAATGAACATCTCTTAGGCTGAGAACAAAATCGCGTGATGCACAAATGACGCCTGCCACGCAGTCACTCGAACCATTGATATACTTTGTTAAACTGTGAATTACAACATCGGCGCCATATTTTGCAGGTGAGACAACCATAGGGCTGAAAGTATTATCAACGATTAACTGCAAATTGTGTTCATCACATATTTTGCGAATTTCTTTTAGGTCTGCAATTTCCAAGAGTGGGTTGCTTACACTTTCGCAATAAATGGCTTTTGTTTTATCGGTGATTTTACTCTTTATTGCTTCGATGTCCACGATATTAACAAAATGTGTTTTGATACCGAATTTAGGAAGAAAATTTTTGAAGAAAGCATAAGTGCCGCCGTAAACAGTACGACTGGAAACAATTTCATCACCTGCTTTGCATATTTGCATAATAGTTGATGTAATTGCCGCCATACCCGATGCAGTAACCTGTGCATATTCCTTGTCTTCCATCAGGGCAATAGCACTACCGAGATAGTGATTTGTCGGATTCATGTGGCGTGAATACAGGAAACAACCTTCGACTTCGCGTTCGAATAGTTCTTCCATTTTATCAACGGATAAAAATGTAAATGTCGAAGTATCTTCGATTGACGGATTGACACCGCCGAACTCTCCGAATGCTAGCATATCTTGTATTCTTGATGCCGGATCTTGACTCATTGTAACTCCTTGTTATTTCTTATTATTTGGTTTGTTATTGGTTTTCGTATTATCTTCGGACTCTTCGACTTCGGGTTTAACTATATAGCCGTCTTCCATTAGTTTTTTATTTAAATCGGTAAAGACCTTTTGCCCGAATAAATTTGCCTCTTTCATCACTTCTTGATTCATATCTTTCAGCGATAATGACCATTTGTTCCCAACCGGACTATCGAAAAATTTAATCAGTTCTTTGATTTCCTGATGCGAAAACCGCTTGTCATAGATATAAACAACGGCTTTAATAAACGGCATAATATCTGTATTGACAGCCATTTTGTCCCAGTAATCTTTCGGTGTTTCCGAAATGAACTTCTTATAGTTTTGAATGACGTCATCAATGATGATATATGCAAAGTCGGCAGTACCGGAGGTTTTGAGTAGGTAGATTATGTCTTTTTCTTTTTCGGGCGAGATTGTATCTTGTTGCTTTGTGTTCTGTGCAAAGGACGAATAAAGCACTCCGAAAAAGACAATGATTAATAGTATTCTTTTCATTTTAAATATCTAAACAATAATTTAACAAATTGTAAAACATATAGATTTCTAAAATACTAATTTATACTATTATAAATAAATCTAAATTGAAAAAAGTCTGTCTTATTGCTATCTTGTGAGATTGTGCTTTTTTATTTGTTTTTCAGTTTGTAAATTTTGTTGTCGGTAAGTCCTATACGTTTCAAGAAATGAATAAATGAAACAGAGAGAACACCGAAGCCGTATTTCATAGAACGGGAAAAATTAATGCTTGATGCTTCCTTGAAATATTTTGTGGGACAAGTGATTTCCGCAATTTCAAATCCTGCCATAAATATTTGTGAAATCATCTGATTGTCGAACACAAAATCATCGCTGTTTGCTTCATAATCAATTGTTTCCAGCACTTCGCGTGAGAATGCCCGAAAACCGGTATGATACTCCGAAAGTTTTTGACCGATTAACATATTTTGGAATAATGTCAGGAAACGATTGGCTATGTATTTGTATTTGGGCATACCACCCGTAATTGCACCCTTGCCCAGAATTCGTGAACCGAAAACAACCGGATATACATTATTGGCAATGATATATGCCATTGAGTGTATTAGATTAGGTGTATATTGATAATCAGGGTGAAGCATTACGACAATATCCGCACCAAGTTCCAATGCTTTATTATAGCAAGATTTTTGATTGCCGCCATACCCGCGATTTTCCTTGTGAAGTACGATGTGTTCAATCCCAAGTCGTTTAGCCTCTGCAATTGTTCTATCCGGGCTTGCGTCGTCCACAAGTACAACGTCATCAACAATGTCAAATGGGATTTCATTATAAGTAATTTCCAATGTCTTTGCCGCATTGTAGGCAGGCAATACGATTATTAATCTTTTTCCGTTAACCATAATTTATAAGTGTGTTTTATTCCCTTAATTACCAGCAATTCATCGTGAATAATTTCCAATGACTGTTGCAGGTAGGGCAAAATTAAGAAAGAAGAACCACCCGTCAAAAATATATTTATTTTTTTATTTGCGAATGTATCTTGTCTAATTTGTTTGACGATTGAACTTACGGCACCTGCAATACCATAATAAATACCCGAAGACATAGCGGAATGTGTATCCCTGCCAAGTAATTTCTTAGGTGGTGATATTGATATTTCTGTCAATCCTTTCGTTCGGTTTTGCAGAGCATATTCTTGTAAATGATAACCGGGCATTATTGTTCCGCCGAGTACATTGCGGTTTTCGTCGAGTGCATTAATTGTTATTGCAGTACCGCAATCAATTGTAATAAGTGGTGGCATATGTTGCGATAATGCGCCTGTCAAGCCAAATAATCTATCCGCACCAATACCGATTATTCCATTATAATCAATTAATTCCAAATTCTTTAATAGTTCCATTGCATTAATTAATTTGATATGCTTTTGTTTGCGCAATTCCGTCAATGGCATTTTATTAACTGAGGAATAGACAATTGTTGCATCGGCAAATATATCGGATTGAATGAGTGTAAGAAAAGTCGATGGGGAATAATCCGTGCGTGCAAATTTTCCGCTTGGGAGTAAAAACTTCGCATTACTGTTCCCAAAGTCAGCAAAAAAAATATTTTTTTTATTCTTCATAATTAGATTTTCCCTAAATCATAAACAATAGAATCACCATTATTTATTATTAATGTTTCTCTTGTGATTTTATTTTGAACAAGCAATCTGCAATCGTCCTGAATTCCAATTGCCTCCCATTTGCCGGACTTAGCTTTAATCGAAATTTCTTTCCCGATAATATCCAGTTGTTTCTTCCATTCTTGTAAAATTTCAGTTGGAGTAATTTTCTCAAAATATTGAATGTTCTCAATTAATGATTGGCATACTTCCTCTATGTTGGCATCAATTTCGAGCATTTTTAGCGAAACGGCATTGAATGCGATTGTCGGATTGAATTTAGTCTGATTAATATTGATACCAATCCCGATAATGGTATCAACGCATTTGTCGGCAATAAAACTATGTTCAATTAAAATGCCGCTGATTTTTCTGTATTTTCTTTGCTCTTTTGCGTAAATATCATTGGGGTATTTAAGTATAAATTCCGTATTAGTGGATAAATCTTTTAAAGTATTTAATGTAGCAAGAGCGCCAATTGCTTGATAAACAGCGGCATCTTTGTATTTGAGAGGTTTGGAGTGTCGTTTCCCATAGGAGAAATAAAGATTTTCGCCCATCTTTCCTTCCCAGATTTTGTTGTTTCTGCCGCGTCCGAATGATTGGAAATCGGCTGTAATGACAATCTCGGCATAATCGTTTAAATGCTCTTTGGCATAATCATTTGTGGAAGATATTTCGAAATAATGAAATCTTTTCATATATTATAGTCTTGGTTTTGCAAAAAACGAAATTTTTATTCTTATAAGTATGCAAACTAATACGAATAA
>CAZOOR010000008.1:0-49575 GCA_964581505.1 uncultured Hyphomicrobiales bacterium | reverse complement strand
GGAGTAGCTCAGTTGGTAGAGCATCAGCCTTCCAAGCTGAGGGTCGCGAGTTCGAGTCTCGTCTCCCGCTCAAAAACATTCACAAGCGGCAGGGTGTCGGCACGGATTCATTTTGGAATCCCCTTGGGAGACTGATAAGGTCGAAGGAAAATACTTGGCAAATAGTCAAATCATCATTGCAGAACAAAACTGCAATAAATCATTTCTTTCTACTTTTCTATCGGTTTTCAAAATTAAGGTGTCTCGCAGCCGAATATAAATGTTCTTTGAACAAAATGCGGGAATAGCTCAGTTGGTAGAGCATCAGCTTCCCAAGCTGAGGGTCGCGGGTTCGAGTCCCGTTTCCCGCTCTTGGCAATGTGCTGATGTAGCTCAGCGGTAGAGCACTTCCTTGGTAAGGAAGAGGTCACCGGTTCAAGCCCGGTCATCAGCTCGAAATTGAAAACAGAAAAGATACGGGCGTAGCTCAATTTGGTAGAGCGACGGTCTCCAAAACCGTAGGCTGAGGGTTCAAGTCCTTCCGCCCGTGCAATATAAATACTATAAAAGGATTGATGTTATGGTAGGAAAAATAAAACAGTATGCCTCCAATGTAGCCAAGGAAATGAAAAAAGTAACTTGGCCGACTAAGGAACAGCTTCGGGAATCAACAATTGTGGTTTTCGGTGCGACAATAGTTTTTACAGTGTTGGTTTACATAATGGACTGGATTTTCGGTCAGGTCATTAATTTCATTTTTTAATGAAGACAAATGATAAATCAAGATACAGAAAATAAAGAATTCAAGTGGTATGTCGTTAGGACTTTTACCGGTCATGAGGCAAAAGTTAAATTGACTCTTGAAGCGGAAATCAAACGTTTGGGTCTTGAGGATAGGATTGACGAAATTGT
The DNA here is from genome assembly GCA_964581505.1 of uncultured Hyphomicrobiales bacterium. Taxonomy (GTDB): domain Bacteria; phylum Bacteroidota; class Ignavibacteria; order Kapaibacteriales; family UBA2268; genus CAZOOR01. The sequence goes on along the minus strand of CAZOOR010000008.1, from coordinate 48,684 downwards.
TATTCCTCAGGAAACGGTGTTTGAGATACGTGGCGGCAAACGTAAGACTAAGGTAAAAAACTTTTTACCCGGATATATTATTGTGCATACGGTACTGGATAAAAAGACTAAAGATATTATTACGAATTTGCCTTCGGTTGTTAGTTTCGTTGGTACACGTACACAGCCGACACCTTTGCAGCAGCACGAAATCGAAAGAATCATGGGTAGGGTAGAGGAAAGAAAATCAATTGAAACAATTGAGACGAGTTTTGAGATAGGCGACCCGATTAAGGTAATTGACGGACCATTCAATGGATTTAACGGTACGGTGAAGGAAGTGAATAATGAGAAGCAGAAGGTAAAGGTAGAGGTAGGTATTCTCGGACGCAAGACACCCGTGGAATTGGATTTTCGGGAAGTCGAACACGAGACGCATTAATTTTTTAGAGACAGACAATTAATTAATAATTACATAAGAAAGAAGTAAATAATGGCAAAGAAAGTAGCAGGAACGTTTAAGCTCCAGATAAAGGGCGGTGAGGCATCTATGGCACCACCTGTTGGTCCGGCTTTTGGACAGCGGGGGCTAAACGGAATGGAGTTTGTGAAGCAGTTCAATTCGCGGACACAGAAAGAAAAGGGTATGCTTTTTCCGGCTGTAATCACTTTTTATTCGGATAAATCATTTACTTTTGTCGTGAAGTCGCCTCCGGCTTCGACATTATTATTGATTGAATCGAAATTGAAAAAAGGCTCGCCGGAATCGCACAAAGATAAGGTAGGAACGATAACACGCGCTCAGTTGGAAAAGATTGCCGAAATCAAAAAGAATGATTTGAACGCCGATACGGTTGATTCGGCTGTCAGTATGATTGCGGGAACTGCCAGAAGTATGGGTATTGTGGTTAAAGATTAGTTAATATAAGAATTAAGAGATTTATTAATATTTTAGAATAGATGTTCAATGAAAAAGCACGGTAAAAGATATAAAGCCTTAGTCAAAAATTTTGACCAAAAGCAATTATATTCATACGACCAAGCGGTAAGTATGGTTAAGAAAAATGCAACGGCGAAGTTTGATGAATCGTTCGAGGTTGCAATTCGACTTGGTGTTGACCCGCGCAAAGCAGACCAATTGGTAAGAGGCACGGTATCACTTCCGCATGGAACCGGTAAAAAGGTGAAAGTACTTGTGATGGCAAAAGCACCCAAGGACCAGGAAGCCTTAGATGCTGGTGCGGATTATGCCGGTCTTGAGGATTATGTAGAAAAAATCAAAGGCGGCTGGACAGATGTTGATGTTGTTATTGCAACACCTGATGTTATGTCCGAGGTCGGAAAACTGGGGCGTATTTTGGGTCCCCGCGGTTTGATGCCGAATCCTAAAAGCGGAACGGTAACTTTTGATGTAGCCAAAGCGGTCAATGAAGTTAAAGCCGGTAAGATTGAGTTTCGTGTTGATAAAACGGGCAATGTGCATGTTCCTGTTGGCAAGTGTTCCTTTAATGAGGAGCAATTGCAGGAAAATGTTGCTACGTTTTTCAACAGTATATTGAAGGCAAAGCCTGCGACGGCAAAGGGTAAATATGTCAAGAGCTTGTATTTCAGCTCGACAATGGGTCCGAGTGTTGCGGTCAATGACCAATCAATCGCCGTTCAGGGAGAATAATTAATTAAGAATATTACGCACTTTTTTGCGATATGCTTCTCGGTCTGATTTAATAGGACTGTTATCGCAGAAATAACACTAATAAATGGTTAGGTTTTATGGTAACATTAGAACAAAAAAAGAAAATAGTTGCAGACCTTGTGGAACGCTTTGAGCGAGCAGACGGCTATTATCTTGTGGATTTTCAGGGTATGAATGTTGATGAAGCCATCAGTTTCCGTAGGGAATTGAAGAGTAAAGGCATTGAGTACAAAGTTGCCAAGAACACACTTATCAAGCGAGCATTGGAAGAAGTCGGACAGGGAGGAATAATTCCTGACGAAACATTTTTTGCTCCTACGGGTGTAGTTTTCGGTTTTGATGACCCTGTGGTTCCAGCCAAGATAATTAAGGAGACTTTCGATAAGAAAGATAAACCTTCCTTGAAAGCGGCTGTAATAGAAGGCGTATTCTATGATGGAACACAACTAAAAACAGTAGCAGCCCTGCTGTCGAAGCCGGAAGTAATGGCGGCAATAATCGGCAGTTTGGAGGCGCCCACTTCGGGTATAGTCGGTTCAATCAATGCAGTTATGCGCGATGTTGCTTCGTTGATTGAGGAAGTTGCCAAGAAACAGGCATCATAATTTAATTTTAGCAATCTATTTATTCAGGAGTAATAAAATGTCAGAGAAAATTGAAAAATTATTAGAAGAAATTTCTAATTTAACATTGGCGGAAGCCGCAGAATTGAAAACAGCAATGGAAGATAAATTCGGTGTAACAGCCGCCGCCCCCGTAATGATGGCAGGCGGAGCCGCACCCGAAGCAGAAGCCGCAGAAGAGCAGACAGAGTTTGATGTAGAATTGACAGAGTTCGGTTCCAGCAAACTTAATGTGATTAAAGCGATTCGCGAAATCACAGGTCTCGGTTTGAAGGAAGCCAAGGAATTGGTAGAGGGCGCACCGAATGTAGTCAAGGAGCAGGTTTCTAAGGACGAAGCTGAAGAAGTTAAGAAAAAACTTGAAGACGCAGGCGCAAAGGTTACTCTCAAGTAGTCTTTTTGTTTATTGCAAACTATTGGGAAAGACGGCAAAAAGCCGTTTTTCCCGGTTTTAATTTTAAAAGGTATATTAATATTTAAGATTTTAGCTTCTTATTGGAGAAAATTATTGTATAATTTTGGCCTTAACCGGATTTTTTGACAAATTTCTTAAAGATTGGGAATTTGTCAAAGAGTCCTGTTTTTTTTCTATGAAAACAATAAAAATAAAATAAATAGTAACGGAGGTTTCCGGTGAGTAAATTAAATAATAAAAGCAGAAAATCATTAAAATCGGTCGAAAATTTGGTGCGGCTTAGGGATAGAGTTCATTTCTCCGAGCATGAAAAGCACTCCGATTATCCCGACCTGCTGAACATTCAGTTGGAGGCATATCAGGATTTTCTGCAAGAACATATCGAGCCGTCAAAGCGTGAATCCAAGGGCTTGCAATTGGCTTTTAAGAATAATTTTCCTATTGAAGATGCTTCGGGAATATTCCAGCTTGAGTTTCTTGAGTATTCGATAGATAAGCCGAAATATAATGAGAACGAGTGCCGCGAAAGGGAATTGACTTTTGCGAAACCGCTAAAAGCAAAGCTTCGGTTATCAAGTAAAGCCGATAAAGATTCCGAAGACTATATCGAAGCAATTGAGCAAGAAGTTTATCTGGGTAATATCCCGGCTATGACTCCGCGAGGAACCTTTATTATCAATGGTGCCGAGCGTGTAATTGTTACGCAGTTGCATCGTTCGCCGGGTGTTTTCTTCGATGATGCTATGCACCCGAACGGAACGAGAATTTATACGGCTAGAATTATTCCTTTCCGTGGTTCTTGGATTGAGTTCACGACTGATATTCATGATATTATGTTTGCATACATTGACAGGAAGAAAAAGTTTCCTGTTACTACTTTGCTTAGGGTTCTCGGTTTTTCTTCAGATGAAGAGATATTGAATCTTTTTGAATTGGCGGCAGATATTGAACCCGATAAAATTGATGAGACATATCTGGGCAAAAGAATTGCGAATGATATTATTGATTTGGAAACGGGCGAAATTATTGCTACTCGCGATGATGAGGTCTCCGAAGAATTAATTGAAAAAATTAAGGCTACTACTGTACAGCAGATTCGTTTGTTCAAATATAATGACCCGACAGACGAGCCGGTAATAGCAAGAACGCTGATTAAGGATACGTCCCGTAATAAGGAAGATGCTCTTGATGTTATTTACAGACAGTTGCGTTCGAGCGAGCCTCCTGATATGGAGACTGCCGAAGCATTGCTCAACAGAATGTTTTTCGATGAGAAGCGTTATGATTTGGGAGTTGTCGGAAGATTCAGAATTAATCAAAAGCTAGGTCTGAAAATTCCGATGGAAACAACTACATTGACTGTCGAAGATATTGTTGCAATTATTAAGCAACTATTAGTATTGCATGATAGCAAGCAAACGGGCGATGATATTGACCATCTTGGAAATAGAAGAGTAAGAACTGTTGGCGAGCAATTGGCATCACAGTTTAATGTCGGTTTAGCTCGTATGTCAAGGACCATTCGCGAAAGATTGAGTATTCATGACGGCGAGAATTTATCTCCTGCCGAATTGGTTAATGCAAGGACAATCAGTTCTGTTGTTAATCAGTTCTTCGGAACAAATCAGCTGTCGCAGTTTATGGACCAGACAAATCCATTAGCCGAACTTACCCATAAGAGAAGAACTTCGGCATTAGGTCCCGGTGGTTTGACGAGGGAGCGTGCAGGTTTTGAGGTGCGTGATGTTCACTATACTCATTACGGCAGACTTTGTCCGATTGAAACGCCCGAAGGTCCGAATATCGGTCTTATTTCATCTTTGGCTATTCACGCAAAGATTAATGAACTTGGCTTTATTGAGACACCATATCGTAGGGTGAAGGAAGGTAAATTGACGAGTGAGATAGTATATTTGTCCGCCGAGAAGGAAGATGGCTTTATTATTGCACCGTCATCAACGGAAATTAGCCAGCAAGGTGAAATTTTGGGTGAAAAAGTTAAGGCTCGTTTGTCAGGTGATTTTGTTATTGTATCACCGGAAGATGTGCATTTTATTGATGTTTCGACAGACCAGATAACGAGTGCGGCGTCTGCTCTTATTCCATTCCTTGAGCATGATGATGCTAACCGTGCTTTGATGGGTTCGAATATGCAACGTCAGGCTGTCCCTTTGTTAAGACCGCAAGCACCAATTGTTGGTACGGGTATGGAAGCAAAAGTTGCTCTTGATTCGAGGACATTGCTTCTGGCGGAAGGTCCGGGAACTGTAAAATATGTAAGTGGTAATAAGATTGTTGTTGTTTATGATGATAAACGTGCCGCACGCGAGAAATTGACTACATTTGATTATAGTAAAACCGTGGAATATCCGCTTGTAAAGTTTTTCAGAACCAATCAGGATACCTGTGTGAACCAAAAGCCGATTGTCAAAGTCGGGCAAAGAGTGAAGAAGGGTATGCCTTTGGCAGATGGTGCTTCGACCGATATGGGCGAGCTTGCATTGGGTAGAAATATTTTGGTTGCATTTATGCCCTGGCGCGGATATAATTTTGAAGATGCTATTATCGTATCGCAGAAATTGGTTGCAAAAGATGTGTTTACATCAATCCATATCGAAGAGTTTACATTACAGGTTCGTGATACTAAACGTGGCGAAGAAGAGTTTACAAGAGAGATACCGAATGTCAGCGAGGAAGCTACAAAGGATTTGGACGAGTTCGGTATTGTCCGTAGTGGTGCTAAGATTCGCGAGGGTGATATTCTTATCGGAAAAATCACACCTAAGGGTGAAACCGACCCGACTCCTGAGGAAAAGTTGTTGCGTGCAATTTTCGGCGATAAAGCCGGTGATGTTAAAGATGTATCGTTGAAAGCTACTCCGGGCTTGAAAGGTGTTGTGATTAATACGAAATTATTTACAAGGCGGGCAGTAACAAATGAACAGCAGATAAGAGATGACGAAAGAAATAGAAACGAAGAGGTAGCACAACGCGAAAGAGTTGCTTTGCGCGAAATTGATTTGGATTGCCTTGAAAGAATTGATAAGATACTCAGGGAAGAGAAGAGCTTGGGTATGAAACAGACTAATGGGAAGCTGATTTTTAGAAGCGGAACAATTATTAAATTGGAGAATCTGAGAGAAAAGTATGATGAAGGCGAATTAAATCCCGAGTTAATTGATTATAATCAGCAGATAGCTAAGGATAAGAAAGATCAAGCAGTTTTGAAAGAAATGCTGGAAAATTATATTGTTAAAAAGAATGATATTATCGCTAATTATAGAGCGGAGAAAAATAAAATAGCCGCCGGCGATGAATTGCAACCTGGTATTTTGAAAATGGCAAAGGTTTATATTGCTAAGAAACGTAAGTTAATGATTGGCGATAAAATGGCAGGGCGCCACGGTAATAAGGGTATTGTTTCAAAGATTGTTCCTGTGGAGGATATGCCGTTTATGCCGGACGGAACTCCTGTTGATATAATTCTTAATCCTTTGGGTGTGCCTTCGCGTATGAATCTCGGACAGTTGTTCGAGACAGCATTGGGCTGGGCAGGCGATAAATTGAATATGCACTTTGCTACACCGATATTTGACGGAGCGTCTTGGGACGAGGTCGGCGATTATTTGGAAGAGGCGAAACTGCCACGCAATGGTAAAACAGTTCTCATTAATGGCAGGACAGGTGATAAATTCGATGAAGAGGTAACGGTCGGTATGATTTATATGCTGAAACTCTCTCACCTTGTGGAAGATAAGATACACGCAAGGTCAATAGGACCATATTCATTAATTACACAGCAACCATTGGGCGGCAAGGCTCAATTCGGTGGCCAGCGTTTGGGTGAGATGGAGGTCTGGGCGCTTGAGGCTTATGGAGCGGCGCATACATTGCAAGAGATGATTACCGTGAAATCCGATGATGTGCAGGGTAGGGCAAAGATGTACGAAGCTATTGTCAAGGGCGAAAATATGCCTGACCCGAACATTCCGGAGTCATTCAATGTGTTGGTCAGAGAGTTGCAAGGTTTATGTCTCGACATCGAAATTGATTAAATATAAGAAAATAAAAAATATAAATATTAAAAGGAAATAATCATGCAATCCAAGTCCATACCGAGAAAGGGATTCTCGAAAATAGCAATCAAAATTGCGTCTCCAGATGGGATTTTGAATCGTTCGCATGGTGAGATAACCAAACCCGAAACAATTAATTACAGGTCTTTCAGACCGGAAAAAGACGGGTTATTCTGCGAAAAGATATTTGGTCCTATCCGTGATTGGGAGTGTGCTTGCGGAAAATATAAAAGGATTAGATATAAAGGAATTGTCTGCGATAGATGTGGTGTGGAAGTAACCCAAAAATCAGTACGGCGTGAGCGTATGGGACATATTATGCTTGCCGTTCCTGTGGTTCATATTTGGTTTTTGAGGACATTGCCGAGCAAAATCAGTGCTATTCTCGGTATTCCGACTAAGGATATTGAGAGAATTGTTTATTATGAATCTTATGTAGTGGTTCAGCCCGGCAACACAGGTCTTCAGAATAATGATTTGCTAACCGAAGAGCAGTATTTGGAAGTAATGGCGGGTATTAATGAAGAAGAGATGAATTTGGATAATGATGACCCGAATAAGTTTATTGCTTTGATTGGTGGCGAAGCTATTAAGGAATTGTTGAAACGTATTAATGCGGAAGATACATATCTTGAATTAAAAGCTAGATTTAAGGTTGAAACATCGCAACAGAAAAAAGCGGATATTCTGAAAAGATTAAGAATTTTGGACGCATTTATTCCGAGCGAAAAGAAGTCAACAACTACTATGAATGAGCCAAGTTGGATGGTCTTAGATGTTGTTCCTGTTACTCCACCGGATTTAAGACCTTTGGTTCCGTTGGAAGGTGGCAGGTTTGCTACGTCCGATTTGAATGATTTATATCGTAGAGTTATTATCAGAAATAACAGATTGAAGCGATTGATTGATATTAAGGCACCGGAAGTAATTTTAAGAAATGAAAAGCGTATGCTTCAGGAGTCTGTTGATGCTCTGTTTGATAATAGCCGCCGTGCTGTTCGCAGTGAGTCGCAGCGTGCATTGAAATCTTTGGCGGACACATTGAAGGGCAAGACCGGACGTTTCCGTCAGAATTTGTTGGGTAAACGTGTTGATTATTCCGGTCGTTCTGTAATTGTTGTTGGTCCCGAATTGAAATTATGGGAATGCGGACTTCCTAAGGATATGGCTGTAGAGTTATTTAAACCTTTTGTCATTAGAAAATTAATTGAGCGTGGTCATGTTAAGACGGTCAAGAGTGCCAAGAAAATGGTTGAGCGTAAAACAAATGAGGTTTGGGATATTCTGGAAAAAGTCATTGACGGGCATCCGGTTATGCTGAATCGTGCGCCGACTCTTCATAGATTGGGTATTCAGGCATTCCAACCGAGACTTATCGAAGGTAAAGCCATTCAGTTGCATCCTTTGGTATGTACGGCTTTTAATGCTGATTTTGACGGTGACCAGATGGCTGTTCACGTACCTATTAGTTATGAAGCACAGTTGGAAGCATTGCTTCTGATGTTGGCACCGCATAACATTGTGCATACTCAGAATGGTAATCCTATTGCAGTTCCTTCGCAGGATATGGTTCTCGGTGTTTATTATCTTACAAAGGTGAGGCATGGAGCCAAGGGTGAAGGTAAGATGTTTAGTGGTTTTGAAGATGTTGTAATGGCTCATGACCAGGGTGTGATTGATTTACATACTCCGATTAAGGTGAGAATGGACGGGGAGTTAGTGCCAACGACAACGGGAAGAGTATTGTTTAACCGGATTGTTCCAAAAGAAATCGGTTATTTGAACGAGGTTATTGATAAGAAGAGATTGCGCCAGTTAATTGGCGAGTGTTTCCGTACAGTTGGTTTGGCAGGTACGGTCGAGTTCCTTGATGCACTTAAAGATATGGGATTTGGTTATGCTACGGTAGGTGGTTTGTCTGTAAGTATTGCCGATGTTTTGGTGCCAAAGGAAAAGACAGCGATTATTGATAAGACGCAGAAGAAAGTTGATGATATTGAAATGCACTATCAGAATGGTGTGATTAGTTCAGGTGAGCGTTATAATAAGATTATTGATAACTGGTCAACGGCAACAAACAAAGTGGCTGATAAATTGCATCAGGATTTGCAGAGAGCCAATCATGGATTTAATACATTTTGGATGATGCTTGATTCGCAGGCGAGAGGTTCTAAGGAGCAGATACGTCAGCTTGCAGGAATGCGTGGTTTGATGGCAAAACCTAAGAAATCGCTTTCCGGTTCGACCGGTGAATTGATTGAAAATCCGATTATTGCAAACTTTAAAGAAGGTCTTTCGATTCTTGAGTATTTTATTTCTACTCACGGTGCGCGTAAAGGTTTGGCTGATACTGCTTTGAAGACGGCTGATGCCGGTTATTTGACAAGGCGATTGCACGATGTTTCGCAAGATGTGATTATATCAAAAGATGATTGCGGTACTATTCGTGGTGTTAGAATGACTGCATTGAAAGATGGCGAAGATATTAAAGAATCATTGTATGAGAGAATTCTCGGGCGTGTTACATTAGATGATGTGATTGACCCGATAAGTGAGGAGATGATTTGTAAAGCCGGCACTGTGATTGATGAAACCATAGGCAAGATAATTGACGAAAGTGCAATTGAGTCTGTGATGATTCGCTCTGTATTGACATGTGAATCGAGACGAGGTGTTTGTGCAAAATGCTACGGTAGAAATTTAGCAACAGGGCAAATAGTTGATATGGGTGAAGCGGTTGGAACTATTGCTTCGCAATCAATCGGTGAACCGGGTACTCAGCTTACTTTGAGAACATTCCATACTGGTGGTACGGCTATGCTTAATGTGTCGCAGTCCTCAGTAGTTGCAAAATTCCCGGGCAAGGTAGAATTTGACAACATTAGATTGGTTACATATCACAATGATGAAGGAGTTGAAACATCGGTCGTTATCAGTCGCCATGGAATTATTAATATCAGAGATGTTGATAGTGATAGAATTTTAACAAGTTATGATGCTATTTATGGAGCGGAGCTGAAGATTAAGGAAGGCGATATCCTTGAAAAGAATCAGATGATATATGAATGGGACCCCTACAATGCTTCGATTATTACGGAAGTTGATGGTACGGTTAAGTTTGTTGATATGGTACAGAACGTAACATATCAAGAAGTCAATGATGAACAGACCGGACATATTACCAAGGTTATTATTGATTCAAAAGATAAAACCAAAACTCCGTCAATTCAGATTATTGATGATGACGGCGAAATATTGAAAACATATAGCATTCCTACAAAAGCACAGCTTAGGGTCGATGACGGCGAGGAAGTCGGCATTGGTTCCGCACTTGTCAAGATTCCGAGAGATTTAGGACGTACACGTGATATTACGGGTGGTCTGCCGAGAGTAACGGAATTGTTTGAAGCAAGAGCGCCTCAAGGTCCGGCTATTGTTTCGGAAATTGACGGAATTGTTTCGTTTGGAGCGCCGAAACGTGGTCTTAGGACAATAGTTGTAACTTCGCATGATGGCAGAACGGTTCAGGAATATACGGTGCCGACGGGCAAATATATTTTGGTACAGGAAGAAGATAGAATACGCTCGGGCGAGAGATTGACCGAAGGTTCTATTAATCCTCATGACATTTTGAAAATAAAAGGACCGAATGCCGTACAGGAATATCTTGTGAATGAAATCCAAGATGTTTATCGTATGCAGGGTGTTAAGATTAATGACAAGCATATTGAGGTTATTGTTCGCCAGATGTTGCAGAAAGTTAAAATAATAGAATCCGGCGATTCTTTGTTCTTGCAGAATGACCAAGTTGATAGAATAAAATTTGTTGATGAGAATGATAGATTAAAGACGGAAGTTGTTGTCAATAATCCGGGCGACACTAACTTTAAAGAGCATCAGCATGTACAGAGAAAGAAATTTAGAGAAATTAACGCCGATTTGAAGAGAAAAGGTAAGAAGCCTGCAACCAGTAAACCGGCAGAGCCTGCATTAGCCGAGCCTTTACTCTTGGGTATTACTCAGGCATCGTTGCAGACTGAGAGTTGGCTGTCAGCCGCATCGTTCCAGGAAACAACAAGAGTGCTTTCCGATGCCGCAGTACAGGCAAAGATAGACCATCTGATTGGTTTGAAAGAGAATATTATTCTCGGTCAGTTAATTCCTGCCGGTACAGGATTGAGAAAGTATCAGGAAATGAACGTAATTAGTGAAATAGGAAATATTTTTGGCAAGAAGCATTCCACTAAACCGCTAGATGCTAATGCACCTGCGGGAGAGGATTCTTCATTTGAAAATGAATTGATTGCTATTGATTAATTACTGATTTTTTAGTAGTTTTAAGGCAGTTCGTTTTCGGACTGCCTTTGTTTTATTTAGTATGTGATAGAATTATGATTAATAATATAGCATTTCTTTTTATAGGTTTGATACTTACTGCAAGTTTTGTAAGTCCATTCGGTACGAGACAGGATTTGGGTTTAATTGATGAATCCGAGTTGCAAGAAATATCCGGTATTGCCGCAAGCCGCATTCTTGATAATATATTCTGGGTTCATAATGATTCCGGTAATGATAGTAAAATATATGCAATTGACCGTTCAGGAAAATTGCGAGCGGAATTTACTTTGCAAGGCGTTAAATGCGTTGATACTGAGGATATTGCAGTTGGTCCGGGCAGGAAGAATGATAAGAGGAGTTATATTTATCTTGCTGATATTGGCGACAATGACGCAGATAGAAAGCGTAAGAGTATTTTTAGATTTCCCGAACCGATGTTTACTTTAGCGGATACAGTATTCAAGGGTATTATTAATAATATTGATGTGTTAAATTTTGTTTATCCTGACGGGAAACGTGATGCCGAAACAATTATGATTGAGCCGATAGACAGGGATATTGTCATTGTATCTAAACGAGAAAAAAATGTTCACGTATATAGTAGTCCTATTCCTGAGAGTGGAAGTTCGACTTTAATATTCAAAAAAATCGCCGTATTACCTTATGGTAATGAAGGATATGGCAGTTCAGGTGTTACAGGTGGTGATATTTCACCTGACGGAAAGGAACTTTTGATTAAGACATACTCTAAAGTATTCTATTACAAAAGAGAAGCCGATGAAACTCTTCCGGCAATGTTAGCCAAAACTGCGGCTTCGGTGGACTATGTTTTCGAACCGCAGGGCGAAGCAATATGTTTTGCGGCTAATGGGGAGGGATTTTATACGACAAGTGAAATTAGTCCGTTTAAAGTTGTGCCTCATTTATATTATTATCCCCGACTTGCAAGTGGAATTGACGATAAAGGCTTTTGGAATAAAAATGAAAGTGGAAACGATATTGATTGGAGTAATACGGTTCTTTATAATATTAATGGTGTGCAATTGTTGCATATTAAGGATTTAGGGAGCTTGAATGCAGGCTTGTATTTTATTAATTACAAATCTGACGACACGGCGTTTATCAGAAAGTTGCTTATTGTGAAATAATATTAATTGTTTAATATCGTATATAAATTAATATACAATAATAATGAAATAAATTTCTAAAACAATAGTAAAAAAGTATGGAAGAAACAGCTTATAATGCAACAGTAACGGGTAAAATAACATTAACACCCGATTTAATGGTTTTACGAATAAAAACCGATGAAGAAAGGAATATATTCGAGGCAGGACAGTTCACTGCAATCGGTTTATTGGCAAAAGAAGAGCGTTCGGATAATTCGGTTGCTCCGATTAAGGATTTGGAGCCGGATAAAATGATAAAACGTCCTTATTCAATAGCATCTGCCAATCACCAGACTAATATTTTTGAATTTTATATTAGTCAGGTGAAATCGGGACAGCTGACCCCGCGACTTTTTGCTTTGGAATTGGGCGATAGAATGTGGATAGATAAAAGAATGCTGGGCGTGTTCAAATTAAATGAAACACCTGCCGGAAAAAATATTGTAATGGTAGCCACCGGTACAGGTTTGGCTCCATATATTAGTTTCTTGCGTTCACATTTGAAAGACCATCAAGATATAAAATTGACAGTAATTCACGGTGCATCTTATCCTTGGGATTTAGGTTATCTAAGTGAATTGGAATTTATGGCGGCAACATTTCCTAATTTTTCATATTTCCCGACATTGTTAAATGCCGATGATACTTGGACAGGTCTCAGAGGTTTTATTGAAGAACATATGAAATCGGATTTACTCAAAGAGCAAGCAGGAATTGAGTTGGACCCTGAGCAAACACACGTTTACTTGTGCGGAAATCCGAATATGGTTAAATCTGTTAGCGGGTTTTTATCCGAAAAGGGTTACACATTGCATAAGAAGAAGCAACCCGGTGCATTGCACGTAGAAACATTTTAACAAAGTGGCAACACGGTAAATACAGAAAATCAAATTATTTTGGTTTTCTGTATTTTTTTTATACAAATTAATTTGTTAAATTTTGTTAAAGTGAAAGTTGTTTTGTAATAATTGAAAGGAATTGTTATGAAAAGAAATACTATTGTTCTGTTATTTCTTATTATGCTTATCAGCGGTTGTTCCGATATTTTCAATAATCCTGATGATGATGATAATAAGTCGGCGCTTGTACCTGTTGATGACCCAGGACTTCCTATATCCATACTTGATTTACCTCTATATAGATTGAGACCTGAAATGCTTATAGAATCTTCTAATCAGGGATTATTTGTTCACTTGATGGATATGGCTCGCGAAACAGCAGACGAAGGACCACGGGCATTTAGGACATATATTGGTTTGAATACGGAGCCTTATGATAATGGTGAAATGTTGTCGCTTACTTTTGATAAAAATAATCCCGATTTGATGAGAATGCTGGAAGAAGCTCAATATGATATTGCAAGCAATCCCGATTTGAAATTCTTTGCCGTCAATATGATGTTGGTTGATAAATATAATCCGAATAGTCCTGATGGAAATAAAATTAGGGTTAATGCTGTATCACCGGAAATTATTGACAATCATAGAAAGGATACAGTTACAGGTGGTTGCTGTGCAATATTGGCTGTGGCTCACAGTTTGGTGAGACGTATGGGTAGGATTGTTCCTAAGGATAGTGCGCTCGAAAAGCATGCTGACGGTAAATTATATTGGAAGCCTGAGTTCCTGAAAAAGATATGGAAGAATAGCGGTGATAAAGATAAGAATAGAGGGCTTTATGATAATGAGACTGAAGCGGCACATTCGGCTGATTATGACAGTAAGAAAGGGCAGGAGCAAATTGATGACGATAAACCGCTTACAAACAAAAGCGGCAATACTTCATGTTCCGTTCTAAAAGCCCGCTATCAAGCACTTAAAGCCAGATTAGACGCAAATAATGATGTTACTATGCGAATACAGGGTTATGATGGTAGTAATCCTGATTCCAATCATTGGGGGCATCGGGTAATGGTTAGTGATGTTAAGTGGGTCGAAGGTCCGCCTTGCTCAATGAAAATTACTGTGGTAAAAACTTCCGTGCAGGATTCTACGGGAAAGCATGACTTTAAGAATATTCCTTATGACCCGGGTACTGCTACTTATGAAATTAAAACGGATAAAGACGGAAAAACTACTACAACGCAAGATGAGTTTAATAATTCAGAGCATGTAACGGGATTGCAATATGATACATTTCGAGGGAAGAAAAAATAACTGATATTTACTGAACACTCCGGTATTTGCCGGAGTTTTTTTTATGCCTGCAAATTATTCGCGTTTGTTTTCGTTTCTATATTTTTATATTATTTTTATATTATTTTTATAAGTATATGAATTCAAGAAAAAGTTTACTATTTGTTTTGGCTCTATTATTTGTATTTACATTTCTTCCGGCGTGCGGCGGCAATGAGCAAAAGAATAATAACAATAATGAACAAGATGTTTATTTCAAAGAGATGGAACAATATAGAGCGGAAAAAGATTCTGCATTCAAGTATGATGCGCATTCGCCAATTCCCGAAGAGGAACGTAATGATTTCAAAGGATTGAAATATTTCGTGCCGGATACTTCGTATTATGTTACCGCCAAATTTACGAAATACAAAAATCCCGATACTTTGAAAATTACCACGACAAAACCCGATGATATCAGAACAATGCAACGTTATGGGGAATTCCGTTTTAGTATTGACGGAAAGGAATTGGCTTTGCAGGGATACGTTAATGTGCCGCTTAAGAAATATTTTTACGTATTTCTTCCGTTTACTGATTTAACCACAGGGGAAGAGACTTATGAAGCCGGTAGGTATTTGGATATTGAGTTCACTCCGGGAGACACGGTTTGTGTATTGGATTTCAATTTAGCATATAATCCCTATTGTGCTTACAACAAGCGTTACAGCTGTCCGCTTGTTCCTATGGAGAATAATCTGAATGTGAAAATATTAGCCGGTGAGAAAACATTAAAGTCTCATTAGTTCTATTAAATTCCGTATTTTTGTATTGCTGTTTTAATAAAATAATTGATTAATGAAGATATTAAGAACAATATTAATTTTTATATTAAGTGTGTCGCTCTCCTCTTGTATTATTGTTAAGAATGAGGAAGAGAATGAACAGAGTTCACCTATATTAAAATTCAGTCCAACACCCGAAATGAAAATGTCCGATGAAATGGTACGCTCCGATGAGGGTGATATGGTGGCATTTTTGCCTGCGGGCTGGTTGCTGGTTAATTTGGAAGATGATGCCCCTGCTGATGTTATTGGTGCGGCAGTGGACAAGGGATATACTATGAGTATTGTGTTCAGTAGAATTAGGAAAACGGATAAGAGAGATAAAATTATTTCGCGTGAAGGCGTCTTGGGGCTTGCTCGTATTGCTTTGGAGAAACGGGCTAAGAAAACCGCCGGTTCTGTTGCATTAGCCGGCGAGTATTCCGAGATTGAAATGGGACCGCGAAAATTTGCAAAGTATGAATTTGCAAATGCCGATAAATCAATGCGTGGGGTTTCGGCTGTCTTTGTATCTACACTGAATAATTATTATGAGCTGTCTGTAATTCCTATGAATTTGACTGGTATTGTTCCTGTTTCGCAGAGTGATTTGAATAGGGTATTTTCTTCCGTTTTGACAACCGTACAGTATTGATTATGGAATTATCGAAAGACACATTGCAAGTGCTTGAATTTCTGGATTATACGACAGGGAATAATCTACGAAAACGAAATGATATTGGAACTATCCTTGAAATCGGTGCCGAAAAAGGTGAATTTATTCTGGTGGATAAGTTGATATTTAGCGGCAGTTATTTTTGGAAATTGCATAAAATATTAATCAGGCAGGATATTAGTGAAGATGATGCCTATAAGCTTCAGCGTGAACTTGTGGATACTTCGCAGAATTTCAAGAATTATTTGGTGGATTTAGTGAACGATGCCGATGAAGCAATTCGGAAGAGATTTAATACTATGTATTTCCCGAATGAACAGGGGGCTTTCAGGAATTTAATTGATTTGGCTTTCGACCTGTCAAAATTGAAAGAAGTACAAAATACTTTGAAGAACAGATAAAAAATGTATAAATAATTATTGTAATAGTATGAATACAGTTAAATTTGAAGCAAAAGGAACTTTTACCGCTCTGCTTACTCCTTTTCAAAAGAACGGAGAAATTGATTTTCCGGCATTCGATAAATTGCTCCGCTTCCAGATTAAAAACGGAATTATCGGAATCGCCGTAAACAGTACTACGGGCGAAGCACCTACATTGAGCGAGACGGAAAAGTTGGAATTGATTAAGCGTGCTGTGAAAATTTCAAAAGGCAGAGTGCCGATTATTGCCGGTACGGGGAGCTATGATACAAAGAAGACAATTGAGCTGACTTTGAAATCGCAGGAGGCGGGTGCATCGGCGGCTTTGATTGTTTCACCATACTATAATAAACCGACACAAGCGCATCTTTATAATCATTATAAGACAATTAACGATGCAGTGGATTTGCCGATTATTCTGTATAACGTACCCGGACGAACAGGTAGTAATGTTTTACCGGATACTCAATTAAAGATTGCCGCAGATTGCAAAAACATTGTAGCAACAAAGGAGGCATCGGGCGATATTAATCAGATACTAACTATTATCAGGAATAAGCCGACTGACTTCAATGTGCTCTCCGGCGATGACGGAATTACTTTGTCTATAATTGCCGCCGGTGCTAACGGAGTGGTTTCCGTGCTTAGTAATTATTTGCCGAAATTGATGGTAAATATGGTGAAATATGCACTGCAAGGCAAGTTTGATAAATCACGTGAGATACACGAGCGTCTGTTCGAGTTAATGAATGTGAATTTTATAGAGTCCAATCCGGTACCTGCTAAAGCGGCTATGTCTATTCTCGGAATGATTAACGAATATGTGCGTTTGCCTCTGCAGAGTGCTACACCGGAAAGCAAAAAAATATTGAGGGAAGCATTGTTGCGGGCAAAAGTGCTTTAATTGTTTTCGTGATTTTGCTCTTCCTGTTCGAGATGCAGGGTTTCCCATTCTTGCATTTTGGATTCGAGAAGGGATTTTAATTCTTCAAAACGGCTTTGTTTTTCTGTGGCGTTTTCATTTGCTTTGAAAAAATCAGGAGCGGCGAATTGGTTTTCCAGTTCGCCGATTTCATTTTCAATAGCGGCGATTTCATCTTCGCATGCGGCAATTTTCTTTTTTAATTTATTTGCTTCACGCTGACGGCGTTTCTGTTCTTCTCGCTCCAGCTTCGCTTTTCCGGTAGATTTATTCTTATTAGTACTTGTGCCGATTGCTTTCTTTTCCAGTTCTTGCAAATGCTCCATCTCTTGCTTTGCCAGAAAATCATATATTCCGCCGAGATATTCCCTGATGCCTCTGTTCTTGAAGTGATAGGTTTTTTCGGTCAGCCCGTCAAGGAAATCTCTATCGTGAGATACTAATACGATTGTTCCGGGAAATTCAAGAAGTGCATTTTTCAGAACGTCCTTTGCAATCATATCGAGGTGATTTGTGGGTTCGTCAAGTATTAAAAAATTGACGGGTTCGAGCAACATCTTGGCAAGTGCAAGGCGGGACTTTTCGCCACCGGAAAGCACTTTTACTTTTTTATAAACATCATCGCCGCTGAAAAGAAAAGCGCCGAGCAATGTTCTTATATGCTTCCGCATTTCACCTGTGGCGGTACTGTCGATTACATCAAATACGGTGTCGTTGGCATTCAGGAGTTCCGCCTGATGCTGTGCATAGTAGCCGATTTTGACATTGTAACCGAGCGAGAAATCGCCGTCATATTCTTCGTATCCGGCTATAATGCGGGAGAGAGTGGATTTGCCCTCGCCGTTCTTTCCGACAAATGCAATTTTTTCACCTCGCTCAATTGCGAAATTAATTCGAGACAAAACAAGATGAACGCCGTAACTTTTGGATAAATCTTTTGCTTCGCAAATGATTCTGCCGGCACGCGGCGGCTCGGGGAATTTTAATTCAATTACGGAATCATCGGTATCTTCGAGTTCTATTCTGTCAAGTTTTTCAAGTTGCTTGATACGGGATTGAACGCGTGATGCAAGTGTGCTTTTATATCTGAACCGTTCGATGAAACGCTCTGTTTGCCGGATTTGCCTTTGCTGATTTTTGAATGCGTTGAGTTCGTGTTCGCGCTGTTCGTCTCGCAATTTCTCGAACTCATTGAAAGCAACGGAAAAGTCGAATATTTTCCCAGATGCAATTTCTATTGTTCTGTTTGTAACAGTATTTAGGAAATTCCTGTCGTGAGAAACAAGTACTATTGCACCCGGATAATTTTTTAAGTAATTTTCCAACCATTGTATTGATTCGATATCAAGATGGTTCGTCGGTTCGTCAAGCAAGATAATATCGGGTTTGCGAAGAAGTATTTTCGCAAGTTCAATTCTCATCTGCCAGCCGCCGCTAAATTCATTGCAAAATTTATCAAACTCACTTCTTTCAAATCCGAGACCGAGCAAGACTTTTTCAACATCGGCTTCGATAGAATGACCGCCGAGTATTTTGAATTTGTCATTTGCAAGAGATAAATTATGGATTAAATCAAGATATTCTTGGGTTTCGTAGTCTGTACGTGTTTCAATTTCTGCGGTCAGATTTTCAATTTCATCTTTGATTTTCAGTATATGTTCGAGTGCGGACATAGTCTCGTCAAAAACAGTCAGCGGTGATTCGACAATGCCTTCCTGCGGCAGGTATCCCACGAGGAAATCCTTAGGCATTGATATTTGCCCGCTGTCAGATTGCTCGATTTTTGCAATCAATTTGAGGAGAGTGGATTTGCCCGTGCCGTTCCTGCCGACAAGACCGATTCTGTCATCAGGATTGATATTGAAGGATACGGACTTGAACAGGTATCTGCTGCCGAAACTGATTGTAAGATTATTTACCGCTATCATTTTTGTTATATATACTAATAAAGTTCAATAAAACGAATTCAGCGTTCAATTAGTGAATGAAAAAGAACCCTCGTCCGTGAAGAAGAGGGTCCTGAAAAGCAAAGCAAGTTATGCAGTTTTTCCAATCAGACGATTACGCGTATAGGCAATTAAACCGCCTGCATCAATAATCTCCTGACGGGTTTTGGAATGCGGGATTATTTCAAATTCTTTTCCGCTTGTTTTGTTAATAACTTTATCGCCGGTAATTTCAAGTTCATCGTCTTTTTCCGCTTCGATGTCGGGGCAAATGATAATACGCAAGCCGAGATTGACGCTGTTTTGATAGAATATGCGTGCAAAGCTTTTTGCTACGATTATAAGGTCATAGCCCTTTAATGTGGAAACGGCTTGCTCGCGTGAGGAACCCGTACCGAAATTTTTTCCTGCAACGATAATACCGTCTTCGGGGAATTCCCGATTGACGAGAATTTTGTTTAAGTCCTTGATGTCGTCGAAAGCATATTCCGGTGTTTCACTCGGAAGCACTGTTGCCATATACCTGCCCGGATAAATAATATCCGTTGAAATATCATCTCCGAATGTATAAAATACTTTTCCCATTTTATTTTTCCTCCTTTGGTTCGGTAATTTCACCTGTTAATGAACTTGCGGCGGCTACTGCCGGCGAACAAAGATATACTTCCGAAACGGGGTTACCCATTCTGCCTTTGAAGTTACGATTTGTTGTTGATAAAGCACGTTCGCCGTCTCCCAAGGCACCTTGATGTACGCCGAGACAAGGACCGCATCCCGGATTTGCAATAACAGCACCGGCTTCCATCAAATCCATAAGATAGCCCTTTTCCATTGCTTGACGATAAATTTTACCTGATGCCGGAAATACCAGAAGGCGTACATCGTCGGCAACTTTTTTGCCGCGAACAATATCAGCCGCTACTTTAATGTCGTCTAATCTGCCGTTGGTGCAGGAGCCTATTACAATTTGGTCAATCTTTGTGCCTTGCAATTCAGTGATAGGTGATACATTATCAACGGTGTGTGGTTTTGCAATTTGCGGTTTCAGTTGCGAAACGTCAATGTCAATCACTTGAACATATTCGGCGTCATCGTCCGGTTGCAACATATCTATTTCATCAGTTACCCCCGCTGTATTCCGCAGATAGTTAACGGTTTCTTCGTCCGGCGGAACAATACCTGCCGTTGCACCGGCTTCGACAGCCATATTGCAGACGGTCAAGCGTCCCGATGTCGGCATATTTTTAATAGCATCGCCGTGAAATTCAAAGACCTGATAATTTGCACCTTTGTTTGTTACCAAACCGATTAGATGAAGAATCAAATCTTTCGGATAGACGTTCTTTTGAAATTCGCCGTGAGCATTCACTTTGATTGCTGCCGGTACAGGTACGTTCAGCACGGAACCCAATGCCCATACGGAAGCCATTTCTGTTGCACCGATACCGAAAGCAAATGCACCGAGTGCGCCGTGGCTGGTTGTGTGGCTGTCAGTTCCTACAACAACTGCACCCGGGCGTACATAGCCGGATTCCGGTAATATCTGATGGCAAATACCCATCTTGTCGCCGCGTATATCGTGGAATTTTGTAATACCTTGCTCTTTCACAAAAGCGCGAATTAATTTCTGATTTGTTGCGGTCTTTGCAGTTTCTGCGGGAACCCTGTGGTCGAAAATAATTGCAATTTTTGACGGCTCCCATATTTTGGCTTCGAGGTTCGTCTCCTTGTAAATAGCATAAAACTGATTCATCACAAGGGCGGCGTTCTCGTGCGACATTGCGAGCGAGACGGCGGGTTCGACTATTTCGCCGACCTCGACCGAATCCCGACCCGATGCCTTCGCTAATATTTTTTGAACTAATGTTTGTCCCATTTTGTTCCTCTGATTAATATTAAATAATTTGTTCTTCTTTGAATGTATTTATTTCATCTTCCGAATATCCCAAATCGCTCAGAATTTCATCGGTGTGTTGGGATAAGTGCGGCGGCGGTGTTTCGACAAAACCCGGTGTCTTCTCGAACTTCGCCGTCATATTGAACAACTTGATTTTGCCAATGCCCTCAACTTCCACATCTTTGAATGTATTGCGGTGTTCGACCTGAGGTTGAGTCAGTGCTTTGTCCAGAGGCAATATTGCACCGGAGGGAACATCGCGTTTGTTGAGTTCCTCAACCCAGTAATCCGTTTCACGTTGTGTTAAAACCGCTTCGAGCAGTGGTGTAAGTTCATATCTGTTAGCTTTGCGAGTATCTCTTTCTTTGAAACGTGGGTCTTCTTTGAGTTCGGGGACACCAAGTACATCGGCGACTGCTTCCCATTGCTCCTGTTTATTTGCCGCAATGTTCAGGTATCCGTCTTTTGTGCGGAATACGCCGGACGGTGCCGCAGTGAAATTGTCATTGCCCATTAATTGCGGGGGCTGTCCGCCAATCATTTGATTGGCAACTACCCAACCCATAAAGGGCATAATTGAATCGAGCAATGCAATATCTATGAACTGTCCTTCTCCCGTACGTTGCTTGTGAAAGAGTGCCGCCATAATTGCAAAAGCGGCATTGACACCGCCTATGGTATCGCAAACGGGAAAGCCGGCACGCAAGGGGTTGAACTCTTTCGTTCCGTTGATTGCCATTTCGCCGCTTAAACCCTGAATGATTTGGTCGTAAGCAGGTTTCTTGGAATCAGGTCCTGTCTGTCCGAAGCCGGAAATGGCACAATAGACAAGACCGGGGTTGATTTCTTTTAAAACGTTATATCCTATACCGAGGCGAGTAGTAACACCCGGACGGAAATTTTCGACAACAACATCGGCTGTTGCGACAAGTTTTTTGAAAATCTCCTTTGCTTCGGGCTTTTTCAAATTCAATGTAATGGATTTCTTATTTGCATTCTGAGCAAGAAAACTTGTACCCATCAACATTTGATTGTATTCCGGCACACTGCCGAGCTTGCGAGCCAAGTCGCCGTCTTTCGGGTTTTCGACCTTAATGACTTCCGCACCGAGCCAAGCCAGATGAAGAGTTGAAAACGGACCGGACAGAACATTTGTCAAGTCGAGTACTTTGATACCTTCTAATATTTTTTTCATATCATTATTTCCAAAAATTAAATCAGACCGCGTTTATAGACTTTCCCCGGCAAATCTCTTACAAGGAAATTTGCTATATGGTTAGCGGTCTTAATTATTTTATTTATATCAATATCTTTTCTGTATCCTTTTTGCTGTAGTTCATAAATAAAATCTTCCGTAGGCACATTGCCGGAAGGAGATTTTGTGAACGGACAGCCGCCCAAACCACCGAAAGCCGTTTCGATATATTTTACACCCGTATTGATTGCCGTTTCTATGTTTGCCATTCCGTAGCCGTAAGTGTCGTGGAAATGGCAGGCGGCTTCAATCGAATTATCCATATCGAAAATCTTTGCAAACATTCTTTCCACTTGCTCGGGTTTGGCATGTCCTGCCGTATCGGCAAGACTAATGTTTTTCAATCCGGCATTCAGATATTTATCGACAATCGAATAGACGCGGTTCTCATCAATTTTTCCCTCGAAACCGCAACCGAATGCAGATTGTACGGATACTTGTACTTTCTTTCCTTCGGAAAGTGCATCTTTTGCCATCGGGATAATATCATCAATTGCTTGTTCGGTTGTTTTGCCCGTGTTCTTTTTCGAGTGTGTCTCGCTGGCAGATACTCCCATACAAAACATTTCGACATCGACCTTCATTCCGCGTTCCAGTCCTTTTTGATTAAGTACAAGAGCGGAAAGCACGGTGTTTTCGGGTTTTTTGCCAGATTCCCAAATGGATTGAAACAAATCGTCCGTGTCCGACATTTGCATTACAAGTTTGGGGTGAACGAATGAACCGACTTGAATAATATCAACACCGGACTCAATCAGCCATTCGAGTAACATTTCTTTTGTATTGAATGGGATAAGTTCCGATTCCATCTGCAAGCCGTCCCTCATACCGACTTCATGAATGATTACATTTTCCCAATTTGAATTCATAATGTTCTTTCCGAAAAATGATTTAAAGTTTATCGGCAATAGCTTCTGCGAGTTCGAGCGTTGTATTGCTACCGCCCATATCATAAGTTCTAACTTTGGCATCTGCAATTACATCGGCGACCGCTTTTTCAAGTCTTTCGCCCATATTGGTTTCACCGAGCCAATCAAGCATCATCTTGGCGGCGAGTATTGTTGCTATGGGGTTTACTTTGTACATACCGGTATATTTGGGAGCTGAACCGTGCGAAGGCTCGAAGACAGCAAGTTCTGTACCTATGTTGCCGCTACAACCGAAGCCGAGACCGCCGACCATTTGTGCCGCCAAGTCCGAAATGATATCACCGTATAAGTTCGGAGCAACAAGTACTTCGTATTTTTCGGGATTCTTTAACAGCCACATAGTCATTGCGTCCACATTTGCTTCGTCAAAAATAATATCGGGATAATCTTTAGCAACTTCCTTTGCAATGTCAAGGAATAATCCGTCTGTGGCACGCACAACATTTGCTTTATGTACAATCGTAACTTTCTTTCTGCCGAATTCCTTTGCATAGTCGAATGCGGCGCGGATAATTCGTTCCGAGCCGTGCTTTGTATTGACCTTGCAGGAAATAGCGAACTCGTCAGGTTTTAAATCGGCAAATTTGGCAAAGGGTTTGTTGATTTCTTTCAACAAATTGCTAAGCTGTTCCGGTACGGGATTGAACTCCACACCCGAGTACAAGTCTTCGGTATTCTCTCTGAATACAACGATGTCTATATCATCTTTGTAGTTCAACGGATTGCCCGGATATGCCTTACAAGGACGCAAGCAATTATATAAGTCGAAGACTTGACGCATACGCACGATAGGCGAACGATAGATTAAATCTTTTCCTCTTAATTCGGGAACGAGTTCGTCTTCCGCTTGTTTGACCGGTTTAGATGTGATGGCACCGAACATTGAGGCATCAACACTACCCAGCAAATCAATAGTGCGTTGCGGAAGTGCATCGCCTTCCTTGCACCAGAATTCCCAGCCGATATCTCCGTGAATATATTCTGCGTTAAATTCGAGTTTGTCGAGAACGATTTTTGCCGCTTCGAGAACTTCCACGCCTACACCGTCTCCGGGTAGCCATGCGATTTTGTAACTAGCTTTGTTTTGATTTTTTGTCATTTTTCTACCTTATAATATATAGATAAAATAAAATTTGCAATATATGAACTTACAAATTACGAATAAAAGACAATTTAGCGAAAGAGAAAAAAAGATGTAATTCTTTTGTTTTTGGAAAGTGAAAATATGTAATATGACATCAATAATCAGAGAGCGAGAATCACCTTGAAAGTAGTACCTTTATTCACAATACTGTCCACCTTGATTTTCCCCCGATGGCCCTCGATAATCCATTTGACGATTGAAAGTCCGAGACCGATTCCCGATATATTTTTCGAGCGTGCTTTATCCACACGATACATACGGTCGAATATATGTTCGAGTTCTTCTTTTTCTATGCCGATACCTGTATCTCGCACAATGATTTCGGCAGTCTTAGCTTTTTTGGCAAGTTCGATATAAATAGAGCCGCCGCGTGGAGTGTATTTAATTGCATTATCTATAATGTTCAGTACTGCTTGGTGCATTCTTGCACCATCAAACGGTAGTAGTACATTCTCATCAATATTGTATTGGATTCTACTTCCCTTTGCTTCTGCAAGAATTTCCGCATCTTCGACAATGCTTTGCACAAGTTTGGATAGGTTGCCGACAGTCATATTCATTTTGATTTGCCCGCTTTCTGCGCGGGATAAATCAAGCAGAGTTTCGACTACATTAGTCAGGCGTGCAACTTCTTCCAAGGCGCTAACAAGAACCATTTCGTATTCGTCCGGTGATTTCTGTTTTCGGAGTGCAATTTCCAGTTCGCCCTGTAAAATAGTCAGCGGTGTGCGGAGTTCGTGGGACACATCGGAAGTGAATTTTTTAATTTGATTGAATGAGTTTTCCAATCGTTCAATCATTTGATTTAGTGTACGTGTTAAGTGTCCGACTTCGTCTTTTGATTTTACTTCGGGAATACGTAGGCTGAGATTCGTAGCGGAAATATCATCTGCACGGCGGGTAATTTCGTCAATAGGACGTAGTGATATTTTGGAAAGAACCAATCCGCCTATGATAGAAATAAGCAAGATAAACGGGAATGCAATCATCTGGATAACAAATAATTTGTTCATCGTCAGTTCAATATCCGAAAGCACATAGCCAACCGATATTATGGCGTTGTTGTTGGATTTGACGAGGAGACGAACTTTTTCGCCGTTTAATATTATGTCCGAAAGTATATCGTTCCAAGTATCAGCGCTTTCGGTCAAAATGGAATCGTTCAATATTTTTGTCGTGGAATCATCTGAAGTTCGGACAGTAGTGATATTGATTATCGGAAGCGAATCCGTGCCGAGATTTTTTGAACGCCAAACTATCTTGCTTGTCGAGTCTGCAATTTGTATATAGTAATTTTTTGGATTTAACAATATATGTTCATAAATGGCAGACCAAACAATATCGGGCTTTTCTTCTTCGGGAGGATTAACAAGGCTTGGGCGGAGAGGTCCGACAAATCGCATATTTTCACTTTCGCGAAATAGCGAAAATTTGTCATTATCTTTTTTCTTTCGTTTACGCCTCGAACGTTCGGGTACTTGTTTCTCCTTTTGTTCTTTTTGAATAAGATAATCAAGTGAAGTTGCAACTTTCCTGAGTGAAGTATCAAGATTGGATTTAAGGTCGTTATACACAGAGAAATATGTATAAACACCAAAAGCAAGAAGAGATACGGCTACAATTAAACTGTACCAAATTGCTAATCTTGTCCTAAGTGAAAGTTTAAACTTCAATGAGATTTACCCGAAAATCAAACATTTTTTGTAAATAATTAAAAAATAGAGCATTTTAAGACAGTAATATATAAATAATTTATTAAATTATTAGTAAATTTAACAGGGGGGTATTTCGTAATTATTTATATAATGCCTAATATTTGTTATATTTTTATTGATGCCAAATAAATTATGCCCGTAAAAGCGGAAAATAATGAACTAAAATCCAAGCGGAGTTTGTTTAAAACTATTGGAAAAGTAGTTTTCAGGACTGCTTTGTTTTTGCTTGCATTTGTTGTTATTGTGTCGCTATCGTTTATTTTTCTTTCGCAGACGAGTGTGTTCCGAGGCTGGTTTTACGGCAAAGTACTCGAATTGGTTAATGAAGAATTGGACGGAAGAATTGAAGCGGCTGATATAAAAATTTCTCCTTTCGAGGGACTGAAAATCCAAGACTTGCGTATTCTTGCCGCCGGCGATACGCTTGCTCATATCAAGGAAATTACTATTAGATATTCTTTTGCTCCGATTTTTGATAATTATTTAAACATAAAATCAATTACTATTGAGAATCCTAAAATAAAATTAATTCGTCTAAAATCAGATTCCACTTGGAATTTCGAGCATTTAATAAAACAAGCGAACGACACAAGTGCAAGCGGTAATTCCGATTGGATTTTCGATGTAAAAAATCTAACGCTGATTAATGGAAAAATAAAAATTGATGATGATTTGGCGCCCGCCGCTATTCCTAATGTTTTCAGCCTTTCTCATTCCGATTTCAAGAACATAAATATTTCGCTCCGAGCAAAGGCTGATTTGAGGCATAATAAGTATTATGCCGAGATTAATAAATTCCTGATGTTTGAAAAGAACAGCAATTTTGATATTAGAGAGTTTAGTTTGCATGCACGTTTGGATAGTAGCGGCGCATCATTGAATAATGTGCATTTACGAACAAATTATGCAAGGGCTAAACTCAACGCAAAATTGACAAAAATAAATTTGCTTGCTAATCCGAATAAAGAGGCGCTGGAGCAGTCCCATTTCGATATGGAGTTTAATTCTGAGTATATAAGCCTATCTGCACTGAACAGGTTTATTGCAGGCTTCCCGAAAATCAATGAGGATATTAGGTTGAACGGTCATCTCTCGGGAAATGTTAAGCGATTGGTATTGGATAAGTTTAAATTGAACAAGGATAACAGTGCAATTTTGTTTTCAGGTCGGGCGACTAATCTACTTGACAGTAATAATTTGAAATACAAAATAAGTATTCTGAACTCTGATTTATATGATGATGATTTCAAAGAAATTAAAAAGGCATTTGAACTTTCATATTTGAATATAGGGCATACGCATATTAAGCGTATTGAAGCCGAAGGTGGTACAAAGCAGATAAATGCAAAAATGGATTTCACAAGCCCGTTCGCTGAAATGAGCGGTGATGCTAAAATTAATTTGCGGGAATTGCCCGATTACTTTGCACGGTTGAAATTCAAAAATGTTAATCCCGGATATTTGCTTGGGGACAATTCGCTTAATTCTGATTTGAGCGGCGAAATGGAGCTGAACGGCAGAGGATTTGTGCCGAAAGATATTGATGCGGATTTATCTTTATCGTTCAATAAATCAAGATTTTCGGGATATAGAATTGATGATTTACTATTGAAGACCCGTGTTGATTCTAATTTGAAGATAAAGATAGATACATTGCTATTGGCTTTGGATAATGCCTATACAGATTCGTTAATAAATAAGTACAGTGATAAATCTAAAATTATGACAAGCGGAAGGCTTGATTATTCCGATGCCAAAATGCCGCAATATTCATTTTTAATCGAATTGCAAGAGTTTAATTTGGCTTCGCTCTTGAAGTCGTATTTAATGCCTCAATATCTTGATACCAAGATGTTAATAAGTGGTAAAGGCTTCCATCCGGATAGTCTCGAAATTAATATTAATGCGGCGATTGATAATTGTATGTTTGGTAATCGTGCATTGATGCCGTTCAATCTGGATTTGGCTGTCGAAAGATTTTTTGATAATGGACGGCAAATATTGATTAGCTCCGAACTCTTCGATGTGGAATTGAATGGTGAGTATAAATTGGAAGACTTTGCATATTTTGCAGGAATGCAGGTGGGCGAGCTTGTCAGTTTTATTGATAGGAAAGTGAATAAATTTAATTATACGGAGCAAGAAGCAGATTCATTGCAATTCCGTTTCAAACGGCGTAAGATTGACAAGTTTAAAAATTTCACAATGGATTTGACGGCTTCCTTGCACGATTTGACGCCAATCGGAATTGCCGTAGGACAGCCGTATTTGTCCGGCAATGCTGATATTGAGGCATATATTGATGCAGAAGATAAACGCACGGTTATTGATTTGCATAAGCTTTCGATTAATGATTTTCAGTATGAGGACAGCCAAGTGAAAATCGTTATCAACCCGACAGAGATTTCCACCTACTTGGATTTGGTGCTTGAAGATTCTTTGGCGAATTTTAAAAAGATGGATTTATCATTAGTCGGAAAAACTTCATCTTTTATTGATGATATGGAGTTTACCAAGCCGTATTTATATTTCAACGAGCATAATGACAGCATACTTGTTGATTTGGATATAGCAATGAATAATTTTATCAGGACCAAAACAAAAGGAAATTTATTGCTCAAATCGGGGCATTTCGATTTAATTCTTGATACTACCGAGATTGCCCTCGGTGAATCATATTCTTGGTCATCACTTGAACCTATTCATTTGGTTTTAAATGAAAAGGGACTGACTTTTGATAAATTTATTTTTCACCGTTCCGACAATGAAATTATTAAAATGACCGGGAATGCCAACAGTACTATTGCAAACAATATTAAAATTGAAGCGGAAAACTTCCCACTCAGTCAGCTGAGTCCGTTTATGTCCGGAGTGCAGAAGAAGTTTGTTAGTTCATTAAAGGGTTCGCTCAGTTCTATGGTGCTGACTTTGAATGATTCGCTTTTATCGCCTACGTTCGATTGCACGTTTGAAACAAGTGATTTATATACGGATAAAAATTATATTGGTAGGATGCTGGGCAATTTGGATTATAAAGATAATCTTTTGCAGGGCGGTATGAGGATAATAGATTCGAGGAGCGGTAGGGAATTACTTCGTACAGATGTAAATTCATTTCCTATAAATCTTGCGTTGAAATTCGGAGATAAACGCATTCTTGCCGGAACACCTATTGATATTAGAACAAGTGCCAAAGA
Source organism: uncultured Hyphomicrobiales bacterium (assembly GCA_964581505.1). Taxonomy (GTDB): domain Bacteria; phylum Bacteroidota; class Ignavibacteria; order Kapaibacteriales; family UBA2268; genus CAZOOR01. The sequence goes on along the minus strand of CAZOOR010000008.1, from coordinate 19,350 downwards.
TGTACCTTTGAATATAGTTAATCGTTTTTTGCCCGATGATGTTAGTAATTTGACAGGTTCGGCTAATCTACAATTTAATGTAGTAGGGGAGAGAGACAATGTGGAATATACCGGCTATATACTTGCAAAAGATGCACGCTTATTGGCGAGAGCAAACAATTTGTACTTTAATGCTTCGGGTAGAATTAATATTCATAACGAGGAACTGACATTTGATAATGTAAGTATAAGAAATGACAGAAAAGATTTGCGTTTGAGCAATGCAACTGTAAGTGGTTCGGTGTTACTTGACAATTTCCAGATAAAACATTTTGATTTTAATATGAAAGCAAAGCGTCTGAAATTGCTTGGAATGGCATCGGAGAAACCTATGCCCGGGCTTTTTGGTGATTTTGTGATTGGGACAAGGAATGACGGTATTAATTTCTCAGGTAGTTTTGAGCATCCTTCTCTTTCCGGTGATATGGAAATTAAATTTGCTCATTTATTTATGCCTGCGACCGAAGCAAAAAACTATATGGCTACTTCCGGTTTCAAATATAAAATAAAAGGAAATAATCTGAAAATTGAAGAGATGCCGCAGGATTCTTTGGTCGAATTACTATTCAATGCACCAAAGGATACTGTGATTACAATTCATAAACAGGAAAAGCCGAAAGAAATAAAACAGAATAAAAGCTTTGCGGATTTGATTAAATATGACCTCAATATATGGTTCTTTATGCCTATGCAGATAGATATGGCTCTGGGCGGCGGATTGGGAAAGATGACTTCAATTATTTCGACACGTATTCCTTCTTCGTCTATTCATTATTTTGTTGACCCCGACAAGCAGAAAGCAAAAATTATCGGCGATTTGGTTTTGAAGAAAAATTCCGTATTTAATTATATTAAGACATTTAATATAACCGGCGATATTGCTTTTCCGACCGGCGATATAGATAATCCTCGACTTAACTTAAAAGCCGAATATAACGGTAAGACTTCCACACGTAATTATTCTGTATTTCTCTATATACGTGGTTCGCAGAAGCGACCTATCCTAATATTTGATTATATGATTGACAATGAACCGGCAAAAGGCGATACTGCAAAAATACGTGAAGATGCACTTTTCTTACTGCTTACGGGAATGACAAAGGCGGAATTTAAAAATTCATCAAATTCGAGCGGTGGGGGCTTTGGGGATATTGGGGCGCAGAGCCTTGCTTCGGCTGTCGCAAGTACCATTACCGAGATGCTGAGTGGTACGGGATTTATTACCGGTGCCGATATTGATTTGCAGGGTGGTTCGTTTCAGAATGCCAAACTGAAATTGACAGGGCAAGTCTTCGGTATGAATTGGAAAGTAGGTGGTAATATTGCAGATGTGATGAGCGGCTATGAATTTACTATTGAAGTGCCATTGGGATTATTGTTGTTCCCCGATACATTCAGGTCTCTATTCCTTACTGCTATGACATCTGCCAATCCTTCGCAGAATATATCCCGTAATCAAAAGAAATGGGAACTAAAACTAAAATTCGGTGATGAATTCTAATTGGAAATATTGCGATTAGCTTTCCTTTTGCTTGCTACCATATAGCTTAACTGCTGTAAATATTGTTCCTAAAACTACTGTGTATTTAATAGTACTGTTCCAGTCAATTCTTGTTGTACTGTATGCAATTTGATTATATAGGTATGTTGCAACTATAAGTACAACAAAAACGAAAACAAAATTGAGAATAATGTCCCTGAACATTGTTAGTAATTTTGTCATTTTTATCCTTGAGTTTACTCATACTTCTTTATTTATGGATTACATTATAATATCGTTTATACAAATTCAATATTGTTTGCTGTTTGTTATGAGCTGAATATAGTGTTATTTGTATCTTCTAAATAAAAAATTTGAAATTTTTGCAAACCTAAATAATTATTTAGTCGAACTAACGTCATTGCATAAGTTATTTTGTTAAGGGAATATTTAGTAGTAAAATATTCGGAAATGGAACGATAGCAAAAGAAACAATTATAATTAATATTTGTATATAATATTGGTAAGAATAAATGAAAAAATACACGGTATCGGAAGAATGTATCGGTTGCAGGGCTTGTGTGGAAGTAGCCGAAGATAATTTCGACATTAATGATGATAATATGGCATTTCTGAAGAAACAACCGGAAACAAATGACGAGTTGGAGCAATGCAACGAAGCACTGGAAGTATGTCCGGTTGATGCTATTTCTGCTGTTGTACTTGAAGATGAAAACTCTGTTGAGCCGATTGTTGCAGGCTCGAATATTAAGGAAACTCTGGACAAATATCCAGAATTGAAGCAAGTTCTGGTTGAGTTATCGCCCAAATTTAAGCGTATGCAAAATGTAGCGCTTTACAATACTTTGGCACGCTTTGCTAATTTTAGTGATGCGGCAAAGATTACCGGACTGTCCGTTTGTGAAATTCTGCATACAATTAATAAATTTCTTGGTACGGAATCGGGCTTGCTCCGCAAAATGCCCGAATGTCTGGAAAAAGAGCAGGATAATATCGTGCAAGAAGGTGTAGAGATTGATTGGGAGGAAAGCAACGAAAGATATATTTATAATAATGATACTATCGAAGAACTTGTAACGAAAATCTCGGAATTGCCACCACAGGGTAATATAGTGGTTCTTTCGGTGGAGCAACCTAATGAGTTGCTGAAAGTGGCAAAGGGCTTGGAGTTCAAATTCAATATGGAACATAATAGAGAGTTTAGGATTTCTATTTTCAATCCAAAGACGGAAGTGGATAAAAATATTCCATGGCAGGAGCGTAAAGATGAGTTTGATGTTCTTGATGTAAGAGCATTTACAAGCGACCCATTCGATGTTATTATAAAGAAATCTTATGAAGTAGAGGAGGATAGCGGATTTGTACTTGTGCAGCGTTTCGAGCCGCACCCTATGATTAATATGCTTGCGGAAATGGGATTTGAACATCTGACCGTACCAAAGGCGGCAAATGAATTTTGGATTTATTTCCATAAAAAGAAAAGCGAGGCAATGGACGATGAAATTTCGACCGATAAAGTCGATGCGGTAATACAATCGGCTACACCCGTTGCCTATCCCGTTATTATGCGTCTTTTGCAGTCGGATAGAATTCGCAAGCATATTAATATTAAGGAACTGAAAGTATGGGAAGAAACCGAAAAGCATCTTGCTTGGATAACTAATGGCAAGGCGGATATTAGTTTCTCGGCACTTATCACTGCGGCAAAATTACGGAATAATGATATTAAAATTCCCGCTCTATTTGTATGGGATAATTTTGTTCTGCTGACAAGATACAAGGCTAGCGGTTTTGAGGATATTAAGGGTAAGGACATATATACGCCACTATTCGAGGAAGCGCCGCCGGCAAAAATTACCAAATATTTGATTGAAGCAAGCGGGCTTAATTCCGATGATTTCAATTTCGTTTATGGCAAGCCTTTTGGACGTCCCGAAGAAATTTACAAGGATTTTGTAACGGGCAAAGCGGATACGGTGATTCTACGTGAGCCTGAAGCAAGCTATGCAATTAAAATAATGCAAGACCGCCGCGAGGAGATTTCCGTAATATCCTTCAATAAAATATGGAACGATATTAATCCGGGCTTTGGCAGTTTTCCTAATGCGGGGTTGGTTGTAAAGGGTGAATTTATGCGTAAATACCCGGAGCAATCTAAAGTATTTCTCGAAGAATTGAAATCTGCGATTGATTGGGTGAATGCCCATAGAGCTGAATCTGCAAAACTATCTTATGATATGATGAGACAGCCTGTTGATAGGATTAAACTGTTTCTCGACCGTGTGAATTTCGATTATGTATCGGGTACACAATTGATTGGAAAGGTCAAACAATACTTTGATATTTTAAATAAGCATAATATTGTTGATATGAAAATTGATGATGAGTTCTTGGATATTTTCAGAATAGATAAGGAATTAGAATCAATTGCGGAAATGGAAGCAAAAGAGTCGCCGCAGGAGCAGTCTAAGGGCAGTGAATTGCCGCAATTAAATGTTATATCAGAGCCTAAACCGCCTGCTGAGAACAATGCGACTATGAAGTTTGTAAATAAATAAGTGCATTGAAATTGACAATGTATAATAAAAATAATTATTATTTGCCGATATAAATATTTATTGATGATATTCGTTAATGGATATGATTGTTTGGTGAAACAATAATTATTATTAATTGAAACTAATTTTAACATTTTTAAAAGAAAGAGGAGTTATTATGGATAACTTAACAGAGAAAAAAGGAATTCCCCTGTTGGGAGATGATTTTCCCGCAATGACCGTACAGACAACACACGGCGTACTTGATTTGCCGAAACATTTTGAAGGTAAATGGTTTGTATTGTTCAGCCATCCGGCAGATTTTACACCTGTTTGTACTACTGAATTTGTAGCATTTCAGCAGAAATACGACAAGTTCAAAGCATTGAATTGCGAATTAATCGGTTTGAGTGTGGACCAAGTATTCTCGCATATTAAATGGGAAGAATGGATTAAGGATAATATGAATGTGAATATTGAATTTCCTATAATTGCCGATACCGGCAAAGTTGCGGAAACACTTGGTTTGGTACACCCAGGCAAAGGTACAAATACGGTAAGAGCGGTCTTTATCGTTGACCCAGCCGGTAAACTTAGAATTATGATTTACTATCCTCAGGAATTGGGTAGAAATATTGATGAGATATTGCGTGCTGTCGAGGGTATGCAGGTTTCCGATGCCAATGGTGTAGCTATTCCGGCAAACTGGCCCAATAACGATATGTTGAAGGACAGAGTAATCATTCCACCGGCAACAGATGTAAAAACCGCCGCCGATAGATTGGAAAAAGCAAAAGCAGGTGAATTTGAATGCTTCGATTGGTGGCTCTGCCACAAGGAATTGAAGTAGTTTTTTCGCTTCAAGATAATTAAAAAAGAGGTTGTCCATATTGGGTAACCTCTTTTATTTTTTCTTTTCTAAAGGGTAAGGGAGCGAACAGCCACACCCACCCCAGCCCTCTCCCAAAGGGCGAGGGAGAAACAGCCGAAAGACAAAACCGCACCCTGAAGGATGCGGTTTTGTATATATACTTTTTGCCTTTCTTTCTGACGCAGGCAGGACGGGGTGTTCGGCTGTTTAAGTCCCCTCTCGGGAGGGGGTTTGGGGGTGGGTTAAAGAATATGGGACAGCCGACTCACCTCTCCGTCAAAGCTTCACAAGTCCACCCATCTTGCTGATGGAAACTGAAAGGTAAAAAAACATAATACAACTGTTTTTCTCTCCTTGCTAAGGAGAGATGTCGCGAAGCGACAGAGAGGTTGGCTGTTTTTGCTTTCAAAAATAATTTTAAAACCGTTTTCTTGTCGCAATATCTCAATCCCATTATATTGCAAACGAGTGTTCGCTCACTCCACGTTCTTTGAAAAGTAATAGGGATATGCAGAAGAATTTAGAAAGTGTAGAAAAGTGTAGAAAAACGTAGAAAAATGTAGAAAACAAGCAAACTGCATAAATCTCATAACACATTGCAACAACAACTATTTATATCATTTTTCATAATTATTACGTTTCTTACACCATCGTAGTAAAAAATTCACTAATCCGTAGAAAAGTGTAGAAATTTTACTATAAACCGGAGCCTTTTGGGTGCGGTTTGGAAAGACATTGATGTTCTCGCTGAGATTCCTGTTGTTGCAGAAATGATATTAGTGGGTGAAATGCAAAAGGCAATTATGTGGCTGTTTTTCCTCTCCTTAATCTAAGGAGAGGTGGCAAAGCGAAGCTTTGACGGAGAGGTGAGTCGGCTGTTTCATATTCTTTAACCCACCCCCTATGTTACAATTAATCAATTGGGAATGCGAACTACGACCGTTCGATTTAGCATACGTCCAAGCGGAGTATCGTTTGCGAATAAATAATTATCCGGTTCGGATATATTGATGTTCCCGTTCAATCCTTTTAACAGAGCAAATGCGGCTTTGCCTCTTTTTGTTGCAAGTCTGTTGTTGTATTCCTTCTCTCCGATATTGTCGGTAAGAGCAATTAATTGAATTTGTTTGTCGGCGGCAATTGCATCTTTGATTTCGTTTAATACATCTTTATTGACGATATAAGGCTCTGCTTCGTCAAATTCAAAATAACATAAGATATATTGGCTATATTGCTTGCCGTCTGCTTGTAATGTATTTTTTCTAATGTTTTTTCTCTCTTCTATCGGTGTTAGCTTCACTTTGCCGGATAATTTTGCTTTGGCACCGCCGGCATTCTTTGCAAATACATCATAGCTGAATATGAAGTTTTGCAATTCTTCATTGACGGAAAGCGGCAATTCATTATCAATATTGAAACTTGTTCCTTTTTCATCAAATTTCTTGATTAATCGTTTGTTATTATATATATTTCCTTCAAAGTCCGCTAATTTGTCAGAAGATTTTATCTCGGGAATAATTTGGAGAACATTTTTTTGCAAATACTTTCTATCAATAATATACTTATGAGAATATGGAATTAAACCTTTATGACCTGAAATATTGAATTTTATATAAATATTCTCAGTCAATAATTCCGGCTTTTGAATATCTTCGGGTTCAATGCTCCGTTTCGAGACATTGATTTTTGAAATATCAACTCCATTGGCAACAAGTCCATTGCTGATTTTACTAATTCTATTATTAATAATTTGCTCGGATTCGCTCGAAAGTGAAGACGAAACTAATGTAAGATTATATTCCGGATTCGCCTCTAATAGTTGTGCAAGAGCTTTTGTCAGGTTCGCCTGCGCTCTTGCTTCACCTATATTGCGTTCGCCGCTTGTTTTAGTAGCAATCGGAATATCGCTATCCTGATTGAAGAAAATATAAGGCAATAAATAATAATCTGTCTGCTCCTCATCGCTTGTAAACGTAAGTTCAAATTCCTCTCCGTATTTACCGTTGAATATAGTGTTAATATTAACAGCAAGATGTGCAGGAGCCGGTGGCTGCGTAGGCTCGGGCAGTGGCGGCATAGGTGGTGCGGCAGGTTTGGGATATTCCGGTTTCGGGAAATTATAAACAATGGAAATACCACCCTGCAAACTGCTTGCAGTCCAATCTAAGTTCTGTACAAGTTCCGACAGTCCGTAATTAAAACGTAATGATGGGTAAATAGCAAAATTACCAAAATCAGCGGCATGCAAGCGGGCGCCGATTGATAAAGCAAAATACTGCATTGCGGCATTAGGTATTGCTCCCGAATATTGTCCGCGAACTCGCTTACCGTTCTCGTAATAAATTTCGGACGGCTTAATTAGCCTTTCTTCCTGCGAAAAATCCATAGCCGATAAAAAACCAACTTGGAAACCTATACGTATTTGGAGCGGTGTCGAAGTGAAAGGCGTAAAAAATATTCCCGGGTCAAACATTATTGATTGGACTTTTGGAGTAATTGAGTATTCGGCAGTGGCTTTTACGTGGCTATTGCCATTGATGATGTTTGCAAATGGCTGAATCTCTTTGAAGTTAGCGGATAAATCCGAATAAGCAAATGACAAATCAAGCCTCCAAGGCATTCCCAATAATTTAGTCGGCAATTGAAATTCATAGCCGAGATGTACATTATAGCCTAATCCGAAAGTATTGCCGAAAGTAGTACAGCAGTTATCAATACCTTCAAATTTATTGAAATTTGCAAAATATATATTAGCGTTAATATCCGCACCGGCACTAATGAAATGAGGCGTTCCCTTTTCTTTTGCATTGCTCTCTGCAATAATCAAAACGAGTGCAAAAACAAAAAATATAATTCTATTTATCTGATTTGTATTCTTCATCTATTTTATAATAATTACCTGTTTTGAAATAAATTCGGAATTTTTGTGAATTACCACATTATAACTGCCCTGACGTAATTCTTTTGCATAAACAACTACTTTGTTCTTGCCCCGAACAATAGGAAGATGAATAATGACAATATATAATCTACCCAAATTATCCATTACTTCAATGGAACCTTCGCCTTCCGTATCACTAACAAACTCCGCCACAAACTCATCGCTTGCCGGATTCGGACTGATAATCAATGAGTGCAATGTTTTCGCTTTGCGAGTAATTCGCCTGTCTTCGCAGATATTTTTCAAACGGAATAGCCCGTCCTCCCAAGTAGTATTTACCGCTTTACCCCAATTAAATGAATTCGGAATAATCCTGATAATAGAAGTATCGGTTTCCGCGAGTCCTGCCATACCGTGAATTTTTGCAATAATGCCGCGTTTGGGGAAATCTCCGTCAATTCTAAATCCTATTACTCGTCGGTCGTCCACAATCTCATTCCTAATCAATTTACCTTCGCCATAGTCCGAACTGACATCAAGCGGCAAAAATATTCTCGGGTTTATTGTGATTTCCGACTCGAAGTAACGCTTCCCTTTATATTGATGCTCGGTAGTTGTCTTATATTCAATATTAATTACAGCATCGCCCTCGTTGCCGTTGGGGTCTGCCTCGACTGTTGGTATGGACAAATAAGATGCCGCCGAGTATGGAGCAAGCAGGACAATAGTCCTATTAACACAAGGTTCAGCCAAGATGTGCATAGTATCGGGCGGAGCATTTGTTCCGTTCCACTCAATCTCAAGTTCTAAACTTCCTTTTGCCGCAATAGGTTGCGGTAATTTAGTAAGCACTCTGTAATTCTTGTAAGGATATATATCCGTTTTAACAATTGTAATTAAGTTATCCGATAAGTTCTCAATTTTCAACTTACGTTGAGGAATTTCGGGAATAAATCGCAAATCATTATGACTTGTTTTTATTTCCGTACCAATGCCAATCCCCTGTACTTTAGCAATTCTTTGATAATTATTCAAATCGGAATGGCGCAAGGCTACATTTGCTTTTTTCAAACCGACTGATTTTGGTGCAAATTCAATTTGCAAATTAATTGAGCCGCCGGGCGGTAGGATTACATCACGCGGGGTATTTAAAACCCTAAATTCACTATTCGATTCCTCAATTGAAATAAGATTAATCTTCAAAGGCACGGGGTCATTATTCTTGGCGAATTTAAAGTCTCTAACATCTGTTTCGCCAACACATAATTCACCGAAATCAAACGGTTCATTATAAAAAGTAATATTACGAGGCAAACTCCTTGCTTCAAATGGCATTCGGAAATTACCGGAACAAGAAAACAGTTCGAGTGTATCCCGCACTATACCAGTATCGAGCGGGTGATAAACAACATCAAAATTGCGACATTCGCCGGGCATAACAGTATCGGTTTCAATACGCTTTTTCAGGTGGAAATGAACGCCTTTTTCAAAGCGGGCATAATCAATAATTATCGGTACTAATCCATTATTGCAGAACTTTTCTACAATATGAATAATATTATCAGTGCCATTGTAATACGGCTTAATATGAACAGGCTTGACCTCAACATTAGCAGGAACAATTTTAAAGACAGTATCGGACAAATCCGTTTCAGGATATGTAAATGATTTTATTGTCAAATTATCGTCCGAGAACGAAGTTGATGCAACCTGATAGCCGTTGGGCGAAAGTTTCATATCCGTAAGAATTCCGGTATTACCCTGAATGCTACCCGAATAATTGTTATCGGGTAAGTTCCAGAATGCAATTTGCGGTTGTCCCTGATTGCCTGTAACCATAATATTAGATGTAGGGTTGAAATCAAGATTGACGGGATTACTCGATGCAAATCGCGAAGTCCTTACGATAAGCCCCGAAGTAATATCAATCAGATGGGCTACATTTCTATTTCCGGTGAATTCCTGATAGCGAGGCAACAAACAAGCAACACCGATAAATTTTCCGTTTGGAGAAATCTGCGCCATTTTAATCTGTGGCAAGTCGGGCTGGTGGAATGTTTTTATTATATTAAAATCAGGCACATCTAATAATACAATATCATTGTTATAAAGAACAACCACTGCCTTGTCCTCGGTTTTGCTGAAATTTATTGCGGCAATTGGAAATGGGAAATCTACCGTCTTAATTAATGAGCCGTCTTCAAATGAACGAATATGAATTTTATTATCTAATTGTGGCAATACTGCAATAAATCTGCGTTTCGAGTCGGTATATAATGCCTGTATATGCTCGTTCACACCAACATAACGATAGGGTTCACGAGTGCCGACATTGAAGAATGCAAGAGTATCGGGATTATTTTCGGGATACATATAGAATCTATTATATGCGGCAACGAACTTATTATTATTATCAAAATAAAGGAGTCCTTTTGATGCCGTAGCTTCGCCGGGGAAATTAACTTCGCCGATAGAATATGTGTTTTTTAATCTGAATCTTTCTAAATACCATTCGTAAATCATACCGGCACGGTTTGCCGCAAGCAAATAATCCCCTTTGCTATCGAAAGATACTTTAGTAACAGGGATATCATCGACTTTCAATGTATTGGTATTATTCTTGTCCAAAGGTTGGCTTACTCGCATATAAACATTATTGCTAATATCCGGTGGAACAGTCCAATTATAAACGGAATCATCTACATAAGCAATCATTTTCCAAGTATGCCCGAAATCGGTTGTATATTCAATTTTCGTATTAAGCCCTTTGACCGAACCTCGCCATTTAATTTCATATACTTGGCAAGGTGTTAAGATTTCCCCACCATTTGGTTTGACAAGGTTTAGTAAAGTATTTTTTTCAATATTAAATTCACCGGCAGTAAGCCTCAGAACGGTACGCCTGCCATGCTCATAGTAAACTGTCATTTTGTCGTCAACATATTTCTCCCCTTTCGATTTATAAATAATAAAGGCATCGTGAGGAAAAGGAGAAGTGAGCATAAATGGCGGACCATGAAGGTCGAAATATGTAAATTTCCCTTTTTCTAATTTTATCGAATCAACATTAAAGGGTATTTCTTTACCTAAATATGTCCGAGCAGATGTAGGGGAAATCAATATGGAAAAATTCTTTGATTTGCCGGAAGGTACTATCCCCATATTAAGCTCGTACATATAATTGTAGCTGTAATCAATAATGCTAACAATTGAGATGCTCGGGAGTTTATACTGTGCGAGAGCGGCGGCGCTTGCATTATTTAGTGTTGCAAAAATGAACATTGTGCTTACGCCGTCTTTTTTCGATGTTTTCGAAAGTAATGAAGTGTACCAATCAATACGCTGCCAACCGTCCGCATCGGGTGCGGAAATAGCAAAAGGCATAACCGAGCGATTATCCTCGAATACTATTACTTGCTCACGCCTTAATGCAATCGGAGTCCCCTTGTCGCTTGCCCTCAATAATGCACTGAAGCGAGGGTAAGCATCTGTATTGACGTGTGTCTTAAAAAAGCCCTGTTGCTTCAATTCTATTACCGGTTGGGCTATTGCAGGCTGCGTTATTACTATTATTAATGTAAATAGAAGCAGACTAAATAAAAACTTCTTTATCATTTATTTCTTTTGTTTTTTCATTTTTGCATATTTATACAATAGATAGACGTTTCCAAGACGGAAAATGTTACACATTAGTAAATATTTAATGATATTTATTATATTGTTTCTTAACTTTGTAATCTGAATATTTAGAACAAAAAATTGAGGCAGAGATGAAATACTTCATCATATCGTTATTGTCAATAATAATAGTAATGAATATAAATGCTTTTGCACGTAATTATGAAATATATGATGCGGAAACAGGCGAATCAATTGCAATGCAAACATTTGCGAAAAGAGCAACTAAGTTCGATGTTGTATTCTTCGGGGAATTTCACGATGATTCGCTACTTCATAGCATTCAGGCGGAATTTTTAGCCGAATGGATTAAGGGTAATCCCAAGACTGCCGTCTCGTTCGAGATGTTCGAGCGTGATGTGCAAACCGTCATAGACGAATATTTGGGCGGAAAGATTAATGAAAAGGAATTTTTAAAAAAGAGCAGACCTTGGCCCGATTATTTGAATTTCTACAAGCCTATGCTGGAACTTGCAAAGTCAAATCATTTACCTGTACTCGCTGCTAATATTCCTCGCAGATATGCCGCACTATATGCTCGTCAAGCAATGACCGGTATTAATGCACTGCCCCCTAATGAGAGGAAATTTATTACGAAAGAATTGGAAATTGAAGACAATCAATACCTGAAAAACTTTTATCAAACAATGATGAAAAATATGGGTATGGCTCCGGAGGAGACTCTTTCGCCCAATCAGGAGAATACACTCTATTTGTATTACGGGGCGCAATTAATTAAAGATGAGACGATGGCCGAAAGTATTGCTATTTTTCTAAATGCGCACAGTGGTTGGAAAGTAGTTCATTTCAACGGTGATTTCCATTCAAATAATTATCTCGGTACGGTTGCAAAACTTCGCCGCAGAATGCCCAACCTGAGAATTGGAATTATTACACCCGAATACAAAAAGAAAGATAAACCTTTTAAATTTACTGCCGATTATATCGGTAAAACCGATTTTTTAATTCAATTACCCCAATTTAAACGCAAAGAAATGAATTTTGCTATGATGGGTCATGGTATTGCCGAGAATAATGTTATTAAGCATAACATCACTATTGAATTGAAGCCTGAAAAGAACAGCTTGCAAGGTAAAGATGTTCTTACATTCAAAAATCCCATATTGCGGAAGGCTTCACTAACATTATTAAAAGATTTGAATATTGAATCCTTAACATCGCCGGACGGAGATATTGAATTTGAAATCAAAGCCTCTGCTGAGGATAAGGCTTATAATGAAATTATTATCAAAAGTAAGAAGAAAGAAATCCGTACGCTCGACATTGCATATAAGGGAATAGTATATAATTCCCCGAAAGAATTAAGTCTAAACGAACGGCACTCCAATTCATCGGGCATTATTTCGGCAAAAGAAGGCGAAGGCATCTATCTGCCTGCGGGTAGTTATTATCCGATGACAGATAACGATATGGCTGATTTTACGATTAACATAACCGTCCCGAAAGAGACAACGATTATTACCTCGGGTACGGTTGATAAAATTATTAATTCCGACAATACAAAAACATACCATTATAAGACAGAGTTAAAAGCAGACAACTGCACAATAGTCGGTGGTAAATACATCGTTAAAAGCACTAATCATAATGACGTAAAATTCAGTACTTATACATTTTCCGATACACGGAACGCCGATACATATTTGAAGGCGTCTATGGAGTATTTTGATTTATATACAAAATTGCTGGGAGATTATCCTTATTCGGAATTCAGCATTGTCGAGAATTTCTTTGCAACCGGATTTGGAATGCCTTCTTATACTTTGCTGTCCAATCGTCTTATGGCTATGCCTTGGATTATATTGACACCCGGCTCCTTAGCACACGAATTTGTTCATAATTGGTGGGGCAACAGCGTTTATACATCTTATAAAAAAGGTAATTGGTGCGAGGCTTTGACTACATTTTCTGCAAATTACTATTATAATATTTTAACAAACAACGAAAAGGGAGCTTTGGATTGGCGGAAGAAAGCCTTGATTGCAATTGAAGCATTGCCTGATAATTTAAACTATCCCGTTGCCGATTTCAAATACCAATCCAACAAAGATGATGCTGTAATCGGCTATCAGAAAGGTGCATTTATATTTTACGAAATAATGAAGCTAATGGGCAAGGAAAGCTTTTTCAAGGCACTACGAACATTTGCCAGAAAATATAAGGGCAGACGCGCCTCTTGGTTCAGTCTGCGATATGTATTGAATATGCAGGCAAGGAAAGACGGCATAAAATATAATATCAGTAGGATAATGAACCAGTGGCTTACATCGGATAAAATTCCTACATTGCGACTGGATTATCTTTCTTTTGACGGCGATTCGCTGAGATTTAATATCAATCAGTTCGGTACTTCTTTTACTTCCGTTGTTCCCGTACAGATAGCAACTGACAAAGGAACAAATACATATTATTACACAATAACCAAAGAGGAGAATAGATTTAGCTACAAACCGGACGGCGAAATAAAGTCAATACGTATTGATAAGAATTATCAGTCTTTGCGACATCTCTATAAATGGGAGGTTCCATACAGTTTCAATCAAGTTCTGAACAACAATCCGCTACTTGTGCTGCCGCCGAAAAAATCAAAAGATTATAAAGTGGCGTTGCAACTTGCACAAATGATGAAACAAAGCGGCTACAAAATGACTTATACAGAGGCAAATAAATTGCCGGACAGCGTTTGGCAGAATAGAACTCTTATTGTGATTGGCAATAGTAACAGCAATCCTTTTTTCAAAAATCTCAAAGGTACATATCCTGACGGAATAAATATTGACGGAATGAAAATAGAGATTGACGGAAAGGAATATGATGCAAAAGACAAGCTTTTGCTACTAAATATGGGGCATCTGACTAATGCCGCCCAATTTACAACTGTAATTTATACCGACAAGTTAGACAATATTAGACCTTTGCAGAGATTATTCCATTATCTGAGTTACTCAATGGTTTTCCTGAATAAGAATAAAGTCGGACGTGCAATCAGCAAGAAGGAGATATTTCCGAAAGCCGAAAAAATTCCCGAAATGCAATATAAGTTTCCTAAATTATATAGATAGTTTTTTGGTTAGGCGCAATAAATCTAATGACAGATAATAGAAAGAAAGAAAAATTAAGAGCTATATCAATACGTGGTGCGTCACTGCACAATTTGAAACATATTGATATAGATATACCTCATAATAAATTTACGGTAATCACAGGTATAAGCGGTTCGGGCAAGTCCACACTTGCATTTGATACAGTATATGCCGAGGGGCAGAGAAGATTTGTAGAGTCGTTATCGGCTTATGCGAGACAGTTTCTGGAACGTATGGGCAAACCGGACGTAGAATCAATTTCGGGGCTACCACCAGCCGTTGCGATTGAGCAAAGAAAGCAAGGCAAAAATCCTCGTTCAACGGTCGGCACTACTACCGAAGTCTATGATTATTTGCGTTTACTGTACGGACGTATAGGCGAAACACATTGCCGTCAATGCAATCAGGTCATACGAAAAGATTCACCGGACTCTGTCATTAAGCGTCTTTTGCGATTCAAAGAAGGCAGTAAGATATATATTCTGGCTCCGCTCAGTCCGCAAACAAGGCATATTGCCCGCGAATTTAAGAAATTCCAAGAAGCGGGATATTTCCGTTTTACTAATAAAGATAGCAGTACTATTCACGAATTTGATGAGATTGCGGCATATCGAGATGCGCTTCCCGAAGAAATATTTATTTTGATTGACAGGCTTGTAATCAGAAAAGACGAAGACACAATCACACGACTAACCGATTCTGTTGAACAGGCGTTCAAGGCTGGTAATGGGAAACTGAGCATACAATTGCTTGAACAGAATAAATATCTGAATTTTAGCATACGTTATGAGTGTGCCAATTGCGATATAGTTTATGTTGAGCCGGAGCCGCGTCTTTTTTCATTCAATAATCCTTTTGGCGCCTGTCCTAATTGTCAGGGCTTCGGGCGTACTATAGGTTTATCGGAAGATTTAATTGTACCGGACAAATCCAAATCATTAAGAGATGGTGCGATACAGCCGTTCAGGACACCGCGATTTCATGAATATCAAATACAACTGATTTCGGAAGCAATGAAAAATGATATTCCTGTTGATGTTCCATATTTAGAACTTACCCCCGAGCAAAAGAAATTTGTATGGGAAGGTAAGGGCTTTTATCTTGGACTTAACGGGTATTTTATAGTACTCAGACAATATAGTTACAAAATGCACTATCGCATTTTGTTAAACCGATATCGCGGGTTCACAACTTGCGATTTATGCGGTGGTTCGCGGTTGCGGACTTCTGCAAGGCAAGTATTTGTAGGTGGTAAAAACATACCCGAACTAATTAATATGCCTATTTCCGATTTGCTTGATTTTATTAGAAATCTGAAACTTACAAAGCATCAGCAAGAAATAGCAGGACAGGTATTGAGTGAAATAATTCGCCGTCTCGAATTGTTATTCGATATAGGTCTGCACTATTTGACGCTCAACCGGCTTACGCACACACTTTCCGGTGGCGAAGCACAGAGAATAAATTTATCGACTGCACTCGGCTCCTCTCTTGTCGGTACTCTCTACGTTTTGGACGAACCAAGTATTGGTATGCACCCGCGCGATACGGAACGACTGTTGAAAATATTATATAAGCTTAGGAATTTGGGTAATACAATTCTCGTAGTAGAACATGACCCGGATATTATCAGGCAGGCGGATTACCTGATTGATATGGGACCGCGTGCAGGTGAACATGGAGGCGAGATTATCTATGCAGGCGATATTATCGGAGTACTCAAATCGGATAATTCATTGACGGGGTTGTATCTTTCGGGTAAGAAAAGTATTTCGATTCCAACAAAAAGACGCAGTGGTAACGGACATAAGGTAATACTAACCAAGCCCCGTAAGCATAATTTAAAAATGGAAGAAGTGGAATTTCCGCTTGGCTGTATGCTTGTGGTAACGGGCGTTTCCGGCTCCGGCAAAAGTACATTAATACACGATATCCTATATGACGGCTTAAAAAAATCATTCATTGAAACCAAAGAAGAAGCAGGGCTGTATGAGAAAATATCCGGTTGGATATGGCTCGAAAATGTAGAACTTGTCGACCAATCTTCAATAGGCAAATCAACGCGCTCCACACCAATAACATATACAAAAGTGTTTGACTATATAAGGGAGCTGTTTGCTTCCACACAGGCGGCAAAACAACTCGGGTGGCACCCGGGGCATTTCTCGTTCAATGTACCCGGTGGCAGATGCGATGTTTGCAATGGCGAGGGTGTTGTAACCGTTGATATGCAATTTTTGCCGAATGTTACTCTCGAATGCGAATCCTGCCGTGGTACGCGCTACAAGCGTGAAGCAAAAAGCATCTTATACAATGGGAAATCCATAATTGATGTACTGAATATGACTATTGATGAGGCTTTATCCTTCTTTGAAAATGTACCGAAAATTACAAGGAAGTTGCATTTGCTTGCCGATGTCGGCTTAGGATATTTGCGTCTCGGACAGCCATCGACACATTTGTCCGGTGGCGAAGCACAGAGAATAAAATTAGCTAATCATCTTGATACTAATTATAGCTCAAATATGCTCTTTATATTTGACGAGCCGACAACGGGTCTGCATCTTGATGATATTAAAAAGTTAATAGACTGCTTTAACAGGCTGATTGACAAAGGGCATTCTGTAATTATCATTGAGCATAATATTAATATCATCGCATCAGCCGATTGGATTATTGATATGGGACCCGAAGCAGGTGAGCAAGGTGGTTTTATAGTCGCCACCGGCACACCGGAGCAGGTCGCCAAATCCGGCACACACACAGGTAGGGCATTAGATTATTTTTTCCGACAGAACAAATAATCTCCCTATCCGAAATGCAAGTTCATCTACAGGTGCGGAGAAGGGTAAATTCTGCAATAGCCCCGTGTAATATCTTGTGGAAATGATAAAAAAATATTGG
The DNA here is from genome assembly GCA_964581505.1 of uncultured Hyphomicrobiales bacterium. GTDB lineage: Bacteria > Bacteroidota > Ignavibacteria > Kapaibacteriales > UBA2268 > CAZOOR01. Next base: position 1,835 of record CAZOOR010000008.1, on the reverse strand, counting down.
AAAAATCTTTTAAAAACATATTAAATTTAGCACTTAACTGAAAAATGAATAATTACAAAAAAATTAGTACAGAAATAGCAAAATCCTGTATACAAACCGCTTAATAAAAAAAGCCCGCCTTATTGGACAGCCTCTGGCAAAGCTTCGCTTTGCCACATCTTCTTGATTAAGGAGAGGAAAAGAAAGGCAAAAGGCATTATGTAATTGTTCGCCTTTAGTATAACGAAATAAGAGAAATTACTTTAATAACAGATTATTTCTCTGAAATTTTAGAAATATATTTTTTTTGGGTCTTTAATTCATACATAATTGTTAGAAAAGATAACAAAGAAGCAATATATGTAATATAGTCAACATAATCAGCAAGCTCTTTTTCTATTGTAATCGCAACGTATACAAAATATAGCAAAGAAATACCCGAAAAAATAAGTACTGGTAATTTCCTCATTCTATTTAATATTATTAAAATATTATGCCAAATTTTTTCTTCATTAGATAAATAAATCAAAATAAATAACGATGATGAAAAAATTAAAAGAAAATACAGAAATAAAAAAACAAACCGTTTATTTTGTACATCAACAAATATCCCAATATTGATGAGATAAACCATCAATATTGAGATAACATAAAAATATAATTTAATAAATTTCATAGTATTACCAATCAAACCACCCAGTTGCAATATCTTCAACCCAACCCCAAATAGAATTAGCCGCGCCCGACGCTGTTGCAGCACCATAGATAGCACCTGGGAGAGCGCCTACTCCACCAGCAGTTGTACCTAACCCACCACCAACTACAGCTCCCATAGCATCTATGAATGGTATGGATATTGACCTTGCTCTTGCACTCTGTGATCTTGTCAACTGTATTCGCTCATTTTGGTTGCAATTTTTAAGATTTATCATATTATAATAAATATTATATTCTCTTAATGCTGAATTTTTTTAAAATTGCGATACTCAGCAAAGCTATTGTATCTTCACTTGTTACATTTAATAATATTTCATTTTCCAATGAATTAATATTATTTAGCAGTGAATCAATAATATAAGTTGAATCATTATTTAGAATTACATTATGACCAAATTGTAAAATTTTAGAAGTATAAAAGCTATCTAATGTTGAAATATTTATATTCTTTAATGTATTTAAAGATTTATTATACAATGTATCCAAACTACAATTTAAATTCACTGTACATTCTTTTAAATCATTCTTTACAAGTTCATAATTAAAAATGTTCATTCTAACAATATATTTATAAATTGTTTCTGAAATATAATTATTAAATAAATTATTATTTTCTAATTCTCCGCAACTTCGCGGCAATTTTGTTAAATCCATATTATTTATGAGACTATCAATTATTTTATTATGCTCAACGCCAATCCAGTCATAAGGATTTGATGAATAAACAACATTACTATGATTACCTGCATCTTCCTTATGATTAAAAACCTTATCCTTATCACACCCATAGAAAAATACAAATACAATAATCAAACTCGAAAAAATAATTAACTTTTTCATTAAAATCCTCACAAATAAAATAATAAAATAAATTTAAATGATAAAATGTTTAAAGTATTTTTATATGAAATTACAAACATAGTCACAAATAGACAAGTAATAAAGTATATCTGTAATCAATGTGTGGTAATATTATAAGTAATGTAAACAAATAAATTTTTCGATAAATTCATCACCCCGTCCTGCCTGCGTCAGCAAGAAAGGTAAAAGGGATAGATTAGGTTCGCCGTTGCCTTCTTTATGGATTGGCTTCGCCGCTGCCTTTGGCGGTCTTCGCCTGCGGCTCAATATGATGAACG